>JACNJU010000035.1 GCA_014382375.1 Rhodospirillaceae bacterium | reverse complement strand
GGTGCGCAAAAACAATGTGGGACAGGAGGGCCCATGCAATTTTTTTTATGGCCAGGGGCAGGTCCGGAAACACCCCCCCAGTCAGCCGCCGCCATAACCCGTTCGCCGGTCTCGATAATCTCGCCTGCTACCTCAAGGCCGGGACTAAAAGGGAAAGGTGGTTTTTCCTGATAGGTACCGCTAACCATCAGAATATCGGCAAAATTCAAAGCCGCCGCACAGACCCGGATTTTCACCTGGTCCGGTCCCGGCTCAGGGCTTTCGACCTCGCCAACGCTTAAACTGTCGGGTTCACCCCATTGATGGCAAAGGACGGCGCGCATTTTCAAATTTCCATTTATTCTCAAGAGTGTTAATGCTCAATCATAAAGCAAAATGGGAGAACGAAAAGTGATGGATCAAGAGAATATTTTTGAAAAGGGCCTCGAGCAGCGCCCGGCCAATTTTCGTCCCCTGTCGCCGATTAGTTTTCTTGCCTGGTCTGCCCACGTTTACCCTCATAAAACCGCCGTTATTCACGGGCCACAGCGATATACCTGGGGCCAGTTTGACGAGCGCTGCAAGCGTCTTGCCAGCGCCCTGAACAAACGCGGCGTCGGTCTTGGTGATTGCGTTTCCGTGATGTCACCCAACGCCCCAGCCATGCTTGAAGCCCATTACGGGGTGCCTATGAGCGGGGCCGTCCTTAACGCCCTCAATTTCCGCCTCGACGCGCCAACCATCGCTTTTATCTTAGAGCACAGCGAGGCGAAAGTGCTGCTGACGGACAGGGAGTTTTCCCCGGTCAGCAAGGAAGCGGTGGCGCTCCTTAAAAAACCAATTACCGTTATTGATATCGATGATCCGCTGGCCGATGGCGGCGAGCTTATTGGTGAAATGGACTACGAAACCTTCCTTAAGGAAGGTGACCCGGAATTTGAATGGCAACCGCCTGCCGATGAATGGCAAGCCATTGCCCTGAACTACACATCAGGAACGACGGGAAATCCGAAGGGTGTTGTCTATCATCATCGCGGGGCGTTTCTTAACGCCATGGGCAATTCTTTGGTGTTTGGCCTTAACCACCAAAGCGTCTATCTGTGGACCCTGCCCATGTTTCACTGTAACGGCTGGTCTTATACCTGGGCTGTGACAGCGGTTGGCGGCACCCATGTTTGCCTGCGCCAGAGCGATCCTGCAAAGATCTTTCCAGCCATCAAAGAGCATCGTGTCACCCACATGTGCGGTGCCCCTATCGTCCTAAATATGCTGGCCCACGCGCCGGATGATCAAAAAGTTACATTCGAACAAACCGTTCAAATTGCCACCGGTGGCGCGGCCCCGCCAAGCGCTGTCATCTCGGCTATGGAACCCATGGGCTTTAATGTCATTCACTTATACGGACTGACTGAATCGTACGGCCCGGCCACCATGTGCGCCTGGCAGGATGAATGGGACGACATGGACCTTGAGCAAAGAGTTTCCAAAATGTCCCGTCAGGGCGTGCGTTACCCTACTCTGTTCGAGCAAGCCATCCTTAACCCCGAGACCATGGTCCCTGTTCCCGCTGACGGTGAAACCATTGGCGAGCTGATGCTCTGCTCCAACACCGTGATGAAGGGCTATCTTAAAAACCCGGACGCAACAGAGGCGGCCTTTGCCGGTGGCTGGTTCCATACCGGCGACCTTGGCGTTATGCACAGCGATGGCTATGTGGAGATCAAGGACCGTTCCAAGGACATCATCATATCAGGCGGCGAAAACATCTCCTCCCTTGAAATCGAGGACTGCCTGTATAAACACGAACACATCATGGAAGCCGCCGTTGTCGCCATGAGTGACGAGAAATGGGGTGAGACACCCTGCGCCTTCGTCACCCCGACCCCCGGCAGCGAAGGTACGCTAACGCAAAGCGATGTGATCCAGTGGTGCCGCGACCACATGGCTCATTTCAAAGCGCCAACAAAGGTGGTGTTCGGGCCGTTGCCGAAAACGTCGACTGGTAAAATTCAGAAGTTCGTCTTGCGCGAGAAAGCCGAAGAAAGTCAAAATCGGGACTGACTTTAAGGTTCCATCAAATGGATGCCATCGCCAATCAATGAAACCGAAATTATCTCTCCGGCCTTAAGATCGCGTTGTTTTGCTTCGCGCACACTCAACGACATGAACAGGGGATGGCTCGAAGCTTCTTTGATCGTGACAGAAATCGTGACCAGGTCACCAAGCCTGACCATTCCAGCGATCACACCGGCAACAACATTTTCATCATCGCCAACAGCGACATGAGAAGCCGGGATCAACCAATCGATCACCTTGCCGATCTTAAAGTCAGGTTGATGGGGTGCCTGAAGGGTAAATTCTCCCCATGAGATCGTTGTAACCCCCAGAGCCTCATCGTGGTTGATGATCGTTCCCTGAAAAATATTCTTCTGATCGACCAGTCGCGCGACTTGCTTGTTTGTCGGCTTGGCCAGGACATCAAATGGCTGACCGCTTTGCAAGGTGCGACCGTGACGCAGAATGCACAGGCGGTCGGCCAGCATGGCTGCTTCATCCAGATCATGGGTAACAAGCACCATCGGCATACCGAATTGCTGACGCAACTCCACCAGTTCCCTGTACAACCTTTGCCGGGTCGCCTGGTCAACTGCCGAAAAGGGTTCATCAAGCAACAAAACCTTTGGATCGCGGGCCAGCGCCCGGGCGACGGCGACCCGTTGCTGTTGACCACCTGACAGGGCGGCGGGTTTGCGCATCCCAAGTCCTGACAGGTGAACAAGGGTCAAAAGCTCTTCGGCTCGCCTGGAACGCTCTGCGGGAGCCACATGGCCAAGCCCTTCGATAATATTATCCCGGGCGCTCAAGTGGGGAAACAGGGCGTAGTTCTGAAAAACCATGCCGACTCGGCGCTGACGGGTCGACACATCAACACCCTTATCCGTATCAAGCCAGGTATCGCCATTGCAGTGAATAAGACCCTTACGCGGCTTGTTAAGCCCGGCGATGGTCCGCAGGATCGTCGATTTTCCACTTCCTGACGGACCGACAAGAGCCAAAAGCTCACCGGGCTGACAACTGATCCTGGCGTCCAGTGGAATGTTACCGTCATCAACGAGGTTGACCTCCAGTCCTGCACTATCAGTCATGGCGACGCCCCACAAATGATGCGCTCAGGTAGGTTGCACTGATGGCGACCATGGATATCAACAGCAAGACAACTGACATCAACCCGGCCGAGGCGTTGTCGAATATCTGCACCCGGTCATAGATGGCGATGGCGATGGTTTGGGTTTCGCCGGGAATATTACCGCCAACCATCAAAACAATACCGAATTCGCCAATGGTATGGGCAAACGTCAACACCAGTGCCGACAGGATACCGGGCCAGGCCAAAGGCAATTCAATGCGCCACAGAATCCGCGCCCGCGACAAGCCACAACAGGCTGCCGCCTCGCGAACCTCCGTTGAAATTCCCTCGAAGGCGCGTTGCATGGGTTGAATGGCGAACGGTAGGTTAAAAATAACCGACGCGACGACCAGCCCATCGAACGAAAAAGCCAGCGAGCGTCCAACCAGAGACTCGTAAAACTGTCCAAATGGAGATCCGGCGCTAAAAGCGACAAGCATATAGAAACCAAGCACCGTTGGCGGCAGGACCAAAGGCAGGGCGAGCCCGGCCTCGATAAAGATCTTGCC
Organism: Rhodospirillaceae bacterium; assembly: GCA_014382375.1. Taxonomy (GTDB): domain Bacteria; phylum Pseudomonadota; class Alphaproteobacteria; order Rhodospirillales; family JABHCV01; genus JACNJU01. The sequence goes on along the minus strand of JACNJU010000035.1, from coordinate 36,403 downwards.
CCTGAACGTACGCCAGGCCAAAAACCGCCCGGCAAGAATACCGATGGGCAACAACAGCACTGTTGTCCAGGCTGCCAGTTTCAAGGAGAGTTCAAGGGCCATCCAGTTCATGGCACTGTAAACCCATACTTCTGGAAAATTGCAACGGCCTGGACCTCACTTAAATAAGCGTAAAAACGTCTTGTCGTATCCCCGGACCGGTTTAGCAAAACCATGCGCTGCGCAATGGGTTTGTGCCACGAGGCAGGAATTAACTGATAATCACCATTTTCCTTGAAGGGTGAGGACAGCGCCTGTGCGTAGGCAATGATGCCGCCAAAGGTCGAACCTGACAGGATGAACTGAGCCGTCTGGGAAATGTTTTCGCCGTATATCAATCGGGGTCGCATGGCTTGCCAAAGACCGGCATGTTCAAGGGCCTCCTTGGCCGCCCGTCCGTATGGTGCAAGGTCAGGGTTGGCGATTGCAAAACGTTGCTTCGTTTGTTTATTCAAAACCCCGACATAACCTGCCGGAAAAGCCACTTGCTGCAAAGGCGATCCTTTTGGTGCATAGGCAGCAATCCTGCCCACCGCATATATTTTTCCGCGATCAGCACTGGCCCCTGCCTCTGACACTCGAAAGACATAGTCTTCATCTGCAGACATAAACATCTCGAACGGCGCGCCCTGAATGATCTGTCGGCTCAGATTGCCTGATGATCCAAATGAGAAGCGAACGCTTATGCCGCTCTCGTCATAAAAAGAGCGTGCCACTTCCTCAATCACAAAACGCAGGTTCGCTGCGACGGCAATAATGGGGCCGGATTGGGCCGATACCGGGCCACTGCAAATCACAGCCAGCAGAAGGCCTAAAACAGCCCCTTTCAGCCGATATGAAAGTTTCATATTGATCATCATCCGCCAATCATTGAATTAATGATTAAACCATGCAAGCTTTCCCTAAATACTTTATCTGGAGCTTCTCATGGTCACCCCAAAATTCCTTAATTTCGACACCCTTTCACTTCATGCAGGTCAGCAGCCTGACCCGACGACTGGTGCACGGGCGGTGCCAATATACCAGACCACATCGTATATGTTTGATGATACGGATCATGCCGCTGCCCTTTATAATCTTGAACGCCCAGGCCATATCTACACCCGCCTGACCAACCCGACAGTCGCGGTGCTGGAGGAACGCGTAGCCGCCCTTGAAGGCGGTGTCGGCGCGATCGCCACGGCCAGTGGCATGGCGGCAATTTTTCTGGCTATCGCCACTTTGATGACCGAAGGTGGCCATATTGTTTCATCCGGCTCCCTTTACGGCGGCACCCATAACCTTTTCAGTTTCACCCTGCCCCGCTTTGGTATCACAACCACTTTTGTTGACGTACGTGACCCGGACGCCTTCAAAAAGGCCATCAAACCGGAAACAAAATTGCTGTTCGGGGAAACCCTGGGCAATCCGGGTATTGAGGTCATGAACCTGCCCGCCATCGCCGATATTGCCCACGAAGCCGGTATCCCCCTGATGGTCGACGCTACGTTCACCACACCCTACCTGATGAAAACATTTGATTACGGCGCTGATCTTGCCATGCACTCGCTGACCAAATTCCTGGGTGGGCACGGTGTCGCCATTGGCGGTGCGATTGTCGATAGTGGTAAATTCAACTGGAAGGCCTCTGGCAAATTTCCCAATCTAAGCGAACCGTATGCCGGTTATCACGATCTTAACTTTGCCGACGAATTCGGCACCCAGGCCTTCCTGATGCGGGCTCGCTCTGAAGGGATGATGAACTTCGGCGCTTGTATGAGCCCGGCCAACGCCTTCTATATCCTGCAAGGTGTCGAAACCCTGCCCCTGCGGATGCAAAGGCATGTCGCCAACACCCAAATAATTGCCGAATTCCTGGAAAGTTCGGAAGAAGTTGAATGGGTCAACTATCCGGGGCTGAAATCCCACACCGATTACGAATTGGCGCAAAAGCTGTTGCCCAAAGGCTGCGGTGCTGTCCTCAGTTTCGGCCTGAAAGGCGGGCGTGCTGCTGGTAGCAAATTTATTGAATCCGTCAAACTGGCCTCGCATCTGGCAAATATCGGTGACGCCAAGACTTTGGTTATCCATCCGGCCAGCACCACCCATCAGCAGATGACCGCCGAAGCCCTTGCCACGGCGGGAATTGGCGAGGGTATGGTGCGGCTTTCGGTTGGCCTTGAGGATAGCGGTGATCTTATCACTGATTTGAAACAGGCGTTACGCGCCTCGCAGAAGGTTTAAGGGCGTGGATATCATCGTTGATGGCCTGAAGGCCCATGTCGCAACGGGCGGGCGCGAGCCGGTCGCTGGCGAACCTGTGGTTATCCTGATCCACGGATCAGGCCTGGACCGCACCGTCTGGCAATTCCAGTCCCGCAATATTGCCTTTCGCGGAATCAGGGTGCTGGCCGTTGATTTACCCGGCCATGGTCGCTCTGAAGGCACGCCGCCTGAAACCATTGCCGGTATGGCCGACTGGCTTAACCGCTTTATGGATGCAGCAGACGTTAAGCAGGCAATCCTGATCGGACACTCCATGGGCTCGCTGATCGCCCTTGATATGGCCGCCCGCTATCCAAAGCGGGTCGAGAAAATGGTCCTGATGGGGGTCGCCGAAACAATGCCCGTTCATCCGGAATTGCTGGAGGCGGCCCGCCAGGATCTGCCCCTCGCCCCTGAATTGATCATCTATTGGGGGCTGGGCGAGAAGGCGCGCGTCGGCGGCCACCCTGAACCGGGACTTTGGATTCACGGCGCCAATGAAACCTTACTGAAACTTTCTGCCTCAGGAATTCTTGCCAGTGATCTTAATGCCTGCGACATCTACATGGATGCTGCGGCAATGGCCAAAAAGGTCAAATGTCCGACCCAGTTCGTGCTTGGCCGCAACGACCAGATGACGCCTTTGAAAAAAGGCCAGGCGCTTGCCGACATGGTCAAAGACAGTCACGTCGTGATCATAGAACGTAGCGGCCACATGATGATGGCCGAACGCCCTAATCAAATCTACGATGCCTTGAAGGGGTTTGTGTTTTAACCCAATAACGCCTCTGCCTGTTCAAGGTCTTCGGGGCAGTTGATGTTGAAGAACGGGTCGTTGGAGTTTACTGACCAATCGACGTGAACAATATTGTAACGCCCCGTCCAGCGGTCAATTTTGCGCATTTCCTCATCTTCCATAGCCCGCCGCAATTCACCGGCAAGGCTGACGGGCCAAAGGGCGAAAACCGGATGGGTGCGTTCGTTTGAACGGGCGCAGGCCATGTCGGCAGCCTGGGAACCTGTCTCATCAAGCAGCCGCTTCACCAGATCCTTCGGGAAAAATGGTGCGTCGGTCGGGAATGTCACCACCCACTGGGTATCAGGGATATTATCGCGGGCCCACTCAAGGCCCGTCAGAACTCCGGCCAGGGGCCCCGCGAATCCTTCAATAACGTCGGCGATGACGGGCAGGTTGAATTCATTGAAGCGGGCCGGGTCACCGGCGGCATTGATGATCAAGGGGCCGACTTGCGGCGCTGCAACGTCAATGCTGTAGGACAGTAAGGAGCGACCGCCCAGTTGTTGCAGGCACTTATCACCCCCGCCCATACGGCGCGCCATCCCCCCGGCGAGCAGAACACCGACGACCTTGCTTGTATCGGTCACTTATTCATCCTCGTCCAAGGGATCAATGTCACTGACGATGCGATGTTGGCCAGCCAGGGCAACAAATCGCTTTCCACGGGCCCGACCGATCAGGGTCAGGCCGACCTGTTTGGCAAGCTCAACCCCCCAGGCCGTAAAACCGGAACGCGAAACCACAATGGGTATACCCATCTGCACACTCTTGATAACCATTTCGCTGGTCAACCGGCCTGTGGTGTAGAAAATCTTGTCAGCACCGCTCATGTCGTTTTGATACATGTAGCCGGCAATTTTATCGACCGCGTTATGGCGACCAACATCTTCCATGTATAAAAGCGGACGGTCTTCCCGAGCCAGCACACAGCCGTGAATGGCCCCGGCCTCAAGATACAGGCTTGGCGTCGTATTGATCTTCTTGACCAGGGTCGTCAGCCACGAGGTTTTAATAATATGACCTTCTGGCAAGGATATGGTTTCAAATTTTTCCATGACATCACCAAAGACGGTGCCCTGGGCGCAACCCGACGTTAGGGTTTTCTTCTTCACCTTCTCTTCGAAGGTCGTTTTCATAGCGGTGCGGACGACGACGGTTTCGATATCGGCATCGTAATCAATGCTGGTGATGTGATCATCTTCGTGAATCATGTTCTGATTAAGCAGATACCCCAACGCAAGATATTCCGGATAATCACCAATCGTCATCATGGTAACGATTTCCTGACCATTGAGGAACAGGGTCAGCGGCCGCTCCACAGTCACCGAGGTAACAATTTCCTTGCCCGCGTGATCAATACCCTCGACGCGCCGGGTCAGGCGTGGGTCATCAGGATTTGGGGCGATCAGATAGTCAAATTCCATCACGTATATATTCAGATCATAAGCAAACATATCAAGTGCAATATTTTATCAGTTGCACGTTAGCGCCAATTGACAACAATCAGGCCATGAACAAAGCTGAGAACTACTTTACCCGCCTGCCGCTGTTTTATGGCTGGATTATCGTCGCCGTCGCCTTTGTCACCATGGCCATCGCAGTCAACGCACGAACATCGTTCTCGCTGCTGTTTCCGGCTATTCTGGCTGAATTTCAGTGGAACAGAAGCGTCACGGCCGGTGCTTTTTCCATCGGTTTTGTGGCATCGGGTTTTTTCACCCCTGTTGTTGGCATGTTAATGGATCGATGGGGACCACGGGTTGTCATCCCCATGGGTGCGGCTATGGTTATTGTGGGACTTTTGGGCGCAACTGCCGTCACCAGTCCGCTTGGTGTCTACGCAACACTGGGCGTTCTCGTCATTAGCGGCTCTATCGCCATGAGCTACATTTCCCATTCGATGTTCCTGCCCCACTGGTTTATCAGAAAATGCGGATTGGCTGTCGGCATCGCTTTTTCAGGCGTCGGTTTCGGTTCGATTACTCTGCTGCCGTGGTTTCAGAATGTCATTATCACTGAAAGCTGGCGGCAGGCCTGTATGATGATCGCGGCGAGCGTCGTCGTGATCATTCCACTGGCCGCGTACTTTCAACGCAAGTCACCCGCCGATCTTGGCCTAAAACCCGATGGTGATGGCGATATCTCAGACCCGGGTCCACAACAAACAATTGACCCCATTGTTGACAGAAAATGGGCCGAAACCGACTGGACCTTGAAATTGGCCATGAAGACCGCCCGATTCTGGTGGATTTTTGGTGCATATTTTACAGCTCTGTTCGTCTGGTATGCGGTGCTTGTTCACCAGACGATCTATCTTATCGAAAGCGGTTTTGATGGCGCCATCGCCGCAACGGCACTGGGGCTGGTTGGTTTGTTTGGTATCGCCGGGCAAATAGGTATCGGTGCCATATCAGACCGTATTGGCCGGGAATGGGCGTGGACAATTTCCTTATTGGGTTACATCGCCTGTTACGCCGCACTGATTGCGCTTGCCAGTACCCCGTCGACATTTTTGCTTTACCTTATGGTGATCATGCAAGGCTTGCTGGGTTTCGGACTGGCATCTATTTACGGGGCGGTCAGCGCTGAAATTTTCAGCGGTCGACGTTTCGCTACCATTTTTGCGGTCACAGGACTTGGTGGAAATTTTGGCGCCGGGGCGGGACCGTGGTTGACCGGCTACATCTTCGATAGCACCGGCAGTTATCAGTATGCCTTCATGCTTTGTATTGCCGTAGCGCTGGCTTCCATATTCTGCATTTGGATGGCCAGTCCCCGAAAAGTCAGGTTGGTTTCGGGACAGGCGGCCAGACGTGCCGTTTAAAGTTCCTGCACTTCATCGATTCCGGGGATCGTCCGAATTTGCTGCATAACCTCCGGGGTTATAGCGAAACCACCCTTCAGCTTAACACCGACCCGCTCACCCGTATCCAAAAGGGCGACCACCAGAACCTCGCCCTGCCCGCGACCACTGTTAGCATCCTTTAGAGCTTCTTTGATGGCCGCAAGGGGTGCTTCAGAACTGATTGTCAATTTAAGGCCGCTTTGGGCCCGGGCTGCGACCTTATCAAGCGGTTCGGCGGAATTTGCTGTAAAGCGCGGCGTTTCACCTTCAAACTGCACAGATGCCTTTATGAACAAGGAGTTTCCGACCTCGAACAGCGCCCGCGCCACCGATAACAGTTCAGAAAACACCATAATTTCGTATATGCCGGAAGCATCGGACAACTGAACGAAAGCATAACGATTGCCCTTTCCTGAAGTGCGTTCCTTCAGGCCAACGACGGTTCCGGCCATTTTGACCGGCCCTGGATGGCCTCCCCGGATGATATCGGCCGAAGAGCGGACTTTCAGATTGTCCAGGGTTTTGCCATAAGCATCAAGTGGATGGCCTGACAGGTAAAAGCCGATAGCGTCAAATTCTTCTTTCATACGGTCGATGGGTGACCAGTCAGCAACGTCTTTCAAGGTGATCTCGGGCATCGCCGCCGCGTCGCCCCCGAACAGGCCGATCTGGTTACTGTCCCGGTCCTGAGCGGCGGCGCTGGCCTGAGCCATGATGATTTCGATGCCTTCAAAAACCTTTCGCCGGTTGCCATCAAGGCGATCAAAGGCCCCTGCCCTGACCAGATTTTCCATCAGCCGTTTATTGACCGCCTTGGCATCAACCCGATCTGCGAAATCGGCAATATCCTTGAACGGACCATTTAACGTGCGTTCGTTCACCAACAACTGCATGGCCGCGTCACCGACGTTCTTGACCGCCGCCAGGGCATAACGAACACCGGCCTTGCCGTCTTTATCACTCTCAACCCGGAAATCGGCGGCGGAAGCATTAACGTCAGGGCCCAGGACCTGAAAATCCAGACGATGCAGTTCCTGGCGGAACAAGTTCAGTTTGTCCGTATTGTTAATATCCAGGGTCATCGAGGCGGCGAGAAATTCAACAGGGTAGTTGGCCTTGAAATAAGCCGTCTGATAAGCGACCAGCGCATAAGCTGCGGCGTGCGATTTGTTAAAGCCGTAGCCTGCGAACATGTTGACCTGATCGAAAATTTGCGAGGCTTTAGCCTCAGGCACCCCTTTGGCCTTAGCACCGTCAACAAAGACCTGGCGTTGCTCATCCATTTCTGACTGGATTTTCTTGCCCATGGCCCGGCGCAGAAGGTCAGCGCTTCCCAGGGTGTAGCCCGACAACTCCTGGGCCACCTGCATCACCTGTTCCTGATAAATCATGATGCCAAAGGTTTCTTTAAGAATCCCCTCCAACGTCGGATACAGGTAATCAGGTTTTTCCTCACCGTGCTTTCGGGCGATGTAGCTTGGAATATTTTCCATAGGGCCGGGTCGATAAAGAGCGACGACAGCGATAATATCCTCGAAGGTATCAGGCTTCAGTTTCCTAAGCACATCGCGCATACCGGTACTTTCCAACTGGAACACGCCGGTCGTCTCGCCACGGCTCATCATCTGGAAAGATTTTTCGTCATCAAGGGGAATGCTTGAAAGATCCACCTTGATCCCCCTTTGCTCAATCAATTCAATGGCCTTGGCCAAAACGGTCAGGGTTTTCAGGCCCAAAAAGTCAAATTTAACCAAACCGGCCGACTCAACGTATTTCATATTAAAGCCGGTCACCGGCATGTCGGACCGGGGATCGCGATACAGCGGAATGAGTTGATCAAGCGGTCTGTCCCCGATAACAACACCGGCGGCGTGGGTCGAGGCATGGCGGTAAAGACCTTCAAGCTGCAAACCAATATCGATTAAGCGCCTGACCGCATCATCATCCCTGATTTCTTCCCTGAATTGCGGCTCTATTTCTATGGCTTCGCCCAATGACGTGGGGCTGGCCGGATTGTTCGGGACCAGCTTGCAAATACGATCAACCTGGCCGTAAGGCATTTCCTGAACCCGGCCAACATCACGCAGAACAGCACGGGCTTGCAGTTTCCCGAAGGTGATGATCTGGGCGACACGGTCACGGCCATATTTTTCCTGCACATAACGAATAACCTCGTCACGGCGATCCTGGCAAAAGTCGATATCGAAATCAGGCATGGAAACACGTTCAGGGTTCAGAAAACGTTCAAACAACAAACCCCAGCGAAGCGGATCCAGGTCCGTAATGGTCAAGGCCCAGGCGACAACCGAACCGGCACCCGAACCACGACCAGGGCCGACCGGAATGTCATGTTGTTTTGACCAGTAAATAAAATCGTGAACGATCAGGAAATAACCGGGAAACCCCATCTCGATAATCACCCCCAACTCGTACTCAAGGCGTTCAAGATAGGGTTTGGCAGTTTTATTCTTTTCCTCCTCGCTCATACCCTTCGTATATACCTGGCTTCGTAGGCGTTCCTGTAAGCCTTCAGCCGATAGGGCGCGCAGCTCATCTTCCTCGCTTTTGCCCTCGCCGCAATCAAAGGGCGGCAGGATCGGATCAATGGTTTCAATCTTGCTGGCGCAGCGCCGGGCGATAACAAGGGTATTGTCGATGGCCTCTGGCAGGTCAGCGAACAGGGTGCGCATTTCCTCGGCCGATTTGAAATAATGCTGACGGGTCAGCCGCCGCCGCTCGGCCTGCGACACATAAGCACCGGCGGCAATACAGATCAGCGCATCGTGCGCGTCGTACATATCGGGGTGGGAGAAAAAGGCCTCATTGGTGGCGACCAACGGCAGGTCGTGCTTGTAGGCAAGATCGATGAATTTCTCTTCCGTCAATTTTTCCCCGTCCTGACCATGGCGCATGATTTCCACGTACAATTGGCCCGGGAAGGCCTCTTTCAAGGCCAAAAGAACGGCTTCGGCATCATCATCCTGGCCACCAGCCAGAAGATGGCCAACGGGTCCATCAGGGCCACCTGTCAGGGCAATTAATCCGGCCCCATGATCCTTTAATTGGGCCAGTGTGACGGACGGCTGGTCGGGTTTATCCTCACCGTCCCCTTGACCAAGATAGGCAAGCCCCAGAAGTTTTAAAAGATTTCGGTAACCCTGATCATTCTGAACCAGCAGAACGACAGGATCGCTTGTATCGTAAACCACCTGTCCCGGACTATCGGACTTACCCTGGCGAAGCACCGCGAGCTGGCAGCCGATGATCGGTTGCACCCCTTGCTCTACGCAAGCTGCGGAAAATTCAAGGCCGCCAAAAAGATTGTTGGTATCGGTGATGGCAACGGCCGGCATGCGCATGTTCCGACACTCTTTTGCCAACTCGTTGATGCGAATGGCCCCTTCGGACAGGGAATAGGCCGTATGTACCCGAAGATGGACGAAATCGGCATGCTGGGGGGAGGAATCGCTCATAAATGGAAGAATTCCACAAGCGCCTGCAAGTTGCACCAAGAAGTTATCCCCAGCCTCGTCAATAACTCTGGAATGCTCTAAAACCAAAGGCATGAAGGACTGGTTTGTTTACGTTCTGCGGAACCCTAAGGGCACCCTGTATACGGGGATATCCAAGGATACGGTGCGCCGCATTGATGAACACAACAACGGCACCGGGGCAAAATTCACCCGCGGGCGCGGACCCTGGGAAATGGCCTACAGGGAGGGCCCATTTGAGCACGGCGATGCCTTGCGTCGGGAAATTTCTCTCAAGAAGGACACAAAACTCAAGGTGCAGTTGAAAATAATCCCCGATTGACACATCTTAGTCAGGAGGAGCTCCTTCAATGTCAGCAACAAAAACTCTTTCTGGTTTTTACGCCCTGGTCGTCCTGCTTGTTGCCGGGATCATACTGAGTGGCTGCCAGCGACCGCCCTACAATCGTGAGGACAACTTTGCAGTAACGTCAGAATTGTTTTCAGCTGATGATTTTGAGCACACACGGGTACGGGACGGTACCGGTAAAATGGAAGTCCTTCATGCGGCCACATCCAATCGTGAGGTTTCCGTCTTGTTTGTTGAGACACACCAAGCTGCCGTCATCAATGATCCCGCCATATTTCCACGATTAATCATGAAGGGCTGGAAGGCGCTGCAAGGCAAGGAAATCAAATTTGGCATCAAGAGTCGGGCTGTAACCCCCGGCGGCAAAGTAGATTTTGAACGCTTTTCTTTTCTGGCTAACTCCTGCTTTGCCTTCCACAGTATTTACCAACCATCTGGTTCTGATACCCTAAGCAGGTACACAAAACTGATTGCCGGATACTACTGTCATAGCATTGCCGCCCCTTTAAGCGATGCCGCCGTCGCCAGATTCCTGAGTTCCATCACGGTGCCGAAATTCAACTCCGTGGAATTGCCGGGTGAACTCTCGTCGAATGTCTATTACGAACCTGTTCAAGCATTAAAAACAAGATCAGTACACACCAAGCGGAATTAATCATGAATATCCAGATTGCATCAATATTACTCAGTTCCAGTATTCTCCTTGCCGGTTGCCAGGCAAAAGTAAACAAGGACTATCAAGCATTTCAGGTCTCCCCTGACATTATTGGCGCGACCGCTGTTGAGAAAACCATCTCGCGAAACGGCTATGGACAAACCGAAGTGCTGTCCGCAACGGGTAAGAAAGGTGTCCTTTACTCTGCCCTGATCTCAGCCAACTCAATGGGAATTATCACTGTGGAGGGGCAGGCAAAAAGATTGACCCTCAGGGGCTGGACCGCCCTGAAAGAAAAGCAACTTTCCTACGGCAGGCATGCCAGCATTAAAGCCCCAAAAGGGGATATTCAATACGAATATTTTTCCTTTGATGGAAGCAGTTGTTTCCATTTTCACAAACTGAGCCATCGCTCGGACAATGATAGTATGGCGCGTTTCCGCCAACTTATGACGGGCTATGTGTGTCATCAAAATGAAGGGGAATTCTCTGATGAAACAGTGTCACAGTTTCTCCACGGCATCACCGTGCCGCCCGTCCATACTGTGCCATACGTGGCAAACGCCACTCCCGTGACCCTTTTCCAACCGCTCCGGATTATTCTTAAAAATAAAAATAGAGAAAGCAACTGCCCGGACTCAACGAACTGTTAGATCAGGTGACCGTCTTTGAGCGTGACGATCCTGTCCATGCGCGAGGCAAGGTCCGGGTTGTGGGTGGCGATTAAGGCGGCAAGGCCGGCACCGCGTGCAAGCCGGATCAGCACATCGAAGACTTCACCAGCCGTATGGGGGTCAAGATTACCTGTCGGTTCGTCGGCCAATAGCAGTTTTGGTGCATTTGCCAACGCCCTGCCGATAGCGACCCGTTGCTGCTCGCCCCCTGACAGGCGGGCTGGACGGTGGGTGGAACGCTCTGTCAGACCAAGCCAGTCCAGCATCTCACCGGCCCGAATGCGCGCTTCCTTGCGGCTGATGCCGGAAATGATTTGCGGAATGGCGATGTTTTCCATAGCCGTGAATTCCGGCAATAAGTGGTGGTACTGATAAACGAAACCGACATGATGACGTCGCACCTGGGTGCGGCTGTCATCGTCCATGTCAGCACAGGCATCCCCGGCAATGGAGATCGTGCCGCTATCGGGTTTTTCAAGCAGCCCGGCAATGTGCAACAAGGTCGACTTACCAGCGCCGCTAGGGCCGACAAGGGCGACGATTTCACCAGCATTCAAATCAAGATCAATGCCACGCAAAACCTCAAGCCGATTTTTTCCCTGTATGAAGGTGCGCTCAATACCGTTCAAGGAGAGAATACATTCACTCATATCGCAGGGCCTCCGCAGGATCGATACGGGCAGCCCGCCAGGAAGGATAAAGGGTCGCAAGGAATGAGAGGCCAAGCCCCATCAGGACAACGGCGAACACCTCCGCCGGGTCAACAACGGCTGGCAACTGCGACAGGAAATAAATTTCGGCAGCGAACAGCTCTGCTCCCGTAAGCCCCTGAATCCATTGCCGTATTTCTTCAATGTTGTTGGCGAACGAGAGACCGAGAAGGACACCTGAAAAGGTGCCAATCACACCAACCGACGCGCCACTAAGAAAGAAAATACGCATGATCGTTCCTTTTGAAGCGCCCATGGTGCGCAGGATGGCGATGTCGCGCCCCTTGTCTTTGACCAGCATAATCATTGAGGAAATAATGTTGAAGGCGGCAACCACGATAATCAGTGTCAGGATCAGGAACATGACATTGCGTTCAACCTGAATGGCATTGAAGAAACTGGCGTTGGCGCGCTGCCAGTCGTGGACGCGAATGGATATATTTGAAAGGGCGCGAATTTCCTGGCCAATTTCCAAAGCCCGGTCAGGATGAATGACCGACACTTCCAGATTGCTGATCGCCTCTGGCAGTTTGAAATAAATCTGGGCCGCCGACAGATCCATGAAGACAAAACCTGAATCATATTCATACATGCCCATCTCGAATGTTGCGGCAACCTTGTAATTACGCATTCTGGGAATAGTGCCAAAGGCGGTGATATTGCCTTTTGGCGAAATCAGGGTGATGTCCTGGCCGATGCCAACGCCCAGTTTTCTGGCCAATCTGGCGCCAAGAACGACGCTGTCCTTGTCAAAACTATCAAGGGAACCACCCTGAATATTGTCGGCAATAATGGCTCGCCCCCTAAGGTCATCAGGGCGAAAACCGCGAACGATAGCGCCGCTGGCGCCATTCTTTGAACTGGCCATGACCTGGCCTTCGATGATCGGGGTGACAATGGTGACACCATCCAGTTTGCGGATTTGGTCCGCAAAGGCATCAAAATCGGTCAATTTTTCGGACTGTCCGTAAATGCTCAAATGACCGTTGATGCCAAGGATTCGGTTCAGCAATTCCTCGCGAAAACCGTTCATCACAGACATCACGATGATCAGGGTGGCGACGCCAAGGGCAATGCCCAACAACGAAAACCATGCAATTACAGAAATAAACCCTTCCTGACGGCGGGCCCTGAGATAGCGCATGGCCATCATCCATTCAAAGGCAGAGAACATAGCCCTATTCTAGCCTTTCAGCCGTTCAATGGCCTGGTCAGGAGAAATTTCCTGACGCTCACCGGTTTTGCGATTCTTGAATTCAACAATACCGTCCTTGATCCCCCTGGGGCCGATGACGATCTGCCACGGCAGTCCAATCAGATCCATGTCGGCGAATTTTGCACCCGCCTTCTTGTCACGGTCATCGTAAAGGACATCGATCCCGGCCTCGCTCAAAGCCCCATACATGTCGTCACAGGCTTTGGTGCATTCGTCGTCGCCGTATTTAAGGTTAATCAGGCCGACTTTGTAAGGGGCCACGCTTTCGGGCCAGATAATGCCGTTATCGTCGTGCGAGGCTTCAATAATCGCACCGACCAGACGCGACACACCGATACCGTAGGAGCCCATTTCGACAGTGATGTCCTCGCCTTCAGGGCCGGTGACGATGGCACCCAGCTTTGAAGAATATTTGTCACCGAAATAAAAAATATGACCGACCTCAATCCCGCGGGCCGTAATCAGATCATCGCCGAGGGCTTTTTCAGCCTCCGGATCGCGCTTTTCATCGGTCGCCGCATACTGATTGGTGAATTGATCAACAACGGGTTGCAGGTCGCCATCAAAATCGACCTCGTAATCAGACCACGACATATCGACGAAATCACGGTGACAGGCGATTTCGCTCTCACCGGTGTCAGCCAGGATCAAAAATTCGTGGCTCATATCACCACCAATGGGGCCGGTATCGGCGGCCATGGGGATAGCCTTAAGGCCGAGCCTTTCGTAGGTTTTCAGGTAGGATACGAACATCTTGTTGTAGGATTTGCGCGCCCCTTCCTTATCCAGATCAAAGGAGTATGCGTCCTTCATCAGGAATTCACGGCCACGCATGATGCCAAAACGCGGCCTGACCTCGTCGCGGAACTTCCACTGGATGTGATAAAGCAACTGCGGCACATCTTTATAGCTGCGAACGGTATTGGCGAAAATTTCGGTTATTTGCTCTTCGTTGGTGGGGCCGTACAGCATATCGCGGTCGTGGCGATCGGTGATGCGAAGCATTTCAGGACCATAATCATCATATCGGCCACTTTGACGCCAAAGATCGGCTGGTTGAATGGTCGGCATCAGCACTTCATGACAATTTATGGCGTTTTGTTCCTCGCGGACGATCTGCTCGATTTTGCGTAAAACCTTAAGACCCATCGGCAGCCATGAATAAATTCCGGCGCTGGATTGGCGAATCATCCCGGCACGCAGCATCAGGCGATGGGAGACGATTTGTGCCTCTGACGGCGTTTCCTTCAAGGTCGGCAGGAAATAAGTGGAAAGTCGCATGAATGATGGGCCTTAAAATCGTTTGTGTGAGAAGGTGGCCGGACTGTAGAGGAAGAATGATTAGCCGTCAAAGATGGCGATATCAACATTCATCCATGGCGGTTTTATGGCGGTGATACGGGCGTAGGCCGGGCAATCATCGCGGTGCGCACCGGGCAAATATCCCAGGCTCATCAGGAACTCGTTGACGATTTCACCACCGGTAAATTTAAAGGTTTTCTTGAATAGTTTTACCCAGCCCACCTTCGCCATGGGGTGATGGGCCTCGATAAAATTGGCGAAGCCACCGTGACTGTCCCTCAGAGCCTGAATTCGCTTAGCATTTTCGATAATCGAATTGATTTTAAGTTTGTTGCGGATGATGCCAGCGTCGCCAAGCAGGCGTTCGATATCCTTCTCACCGTAGGCCGCAACCGTATCAACATCAAAGCCATCGAAAGCCTTAAAGGTGGTCTGGCGTTTTTTAAGGATCAGTTCCCATGACAACCCGGCCTGAAAAATCTCCAGGCAAAGCAATTCAAAAAGGACGGCCTCATCCTGACGCGGAAAGCCGTACTCATCATCATGATAGGGACCGTGAATGGGATTGCCTTGTGCGTAATCGCAATACCAGCTCATGCTTCTTCCAGTTCGATAAGAGTTCCCTGAAAGTCTTTAGGATGTAAGAATAAAACCGGTTTGCCGTGGGCTCCGGTTTTTGGCTCTCCGCTACCCAGAATCCGCGCCCCTTCGGAAACCAGGTGATCACGGGCGGCCATTATGTCATCGACTTCAAAGCACAGATGGTGGATGCCACCGCTTGGATTTTTGTCCAAAAATCCCTGAATTGGAGAATTATCGCCCAGCGGGAACAGTAGTTCGATTTTGGAATTTGCCAGCTCGACAAAAACCACCGTGACGCCGTGATCAGGCTCGTCCTGCGGTTTCGACACCTTGGCACCGAGCATACCGCGATAACTGGCGCAGGCGGCTTCCAGGTCAGGAACGGCAATGGCGACGTGGTTTAATTTTTCAATCATGGTCATTCCATAAATAAATCAAATCTCGATCAAATGCACCTGAGTGATCGGCTTTTTGTTCAGTTGCTCACGGAACAGGCGCCTGACGGCGATGCGAATGGTTTCATTGCGCGTTTCCTTGCTGTCTTCATCCTTGAGGGCGTCCTTGACGCAACCAAGAACGGCATCGTGCAAGTCCTCATCGCCATCTTCAAATACCCCGGTTGTCGTCAACACCGGTTCGGCGGCGAGGTTACCCATTTTATCGATAACAACCGTAACCACAGCCGTACCGTTCCATAGGGCGCGTTTGCGGCCCCTGATCAGTTCGCCGTGCAATGGCACAACCCTGTTGCCTTCAAGGGCAAGCCTGCCGGAATGGACGTGATCGACGATACAGGGTTCGCCCGGACCAATACGCATCATCGAGCCATTTTCACCGACGATGGTATGACTGACCTGACAGTCAACGGCCAGACGGGCGTGTTCGGCCATGTGACGCAGCTCGCCATGAACGGGGATAGCGATGGATGGGCGCACATGTTGATACATACGAATCAGTTCGTCACGGGCAGGATGTCCCGAAACATGAACGAAGTGATCGCGTTCGCTCATCACCTGCACACCGGCGCGAACCAGTTGATTTTGCAGGCGGCCAATAGATGTCTCATTGCCCGGAATAATGCGCGAGGAAAAGATCACCGTGTCGCCTTCCTCCAGCGATACACGTGGGTGGCTACCGCCGGCGATCCTCGATAGGGCGGCGCGCGGCTCACCCTGGGATCCGGTACAAACGATCAGCGTTTTGTCTCGCGGCAGGAAACCGGCTTGATCTTCTTCCAGAAAGGCTGGCGTATCCTGAAGACAGCCATGGTCCCGCCCCACTTCCGAAAACCGCCAAAGCGCGCGACCGGCAAGAACCACATCCCGGTCATTGGCCGCGGCAGCAGCGGCGATGGTTTCAAGACGGGCAACGTTTGACGCGAAGCAGGTGACAACGACGCGATTTTTCAATGTCGCGATCAAATCCGTCAGGCTTTCCAGCAAGTCACCTTCGGAACCCGAGGTTCCTGCTGTAAAGACATTGGTTGAATCACAGATAATCGCCAGCGTCCCTTCCTCGCCCAGTTGGCGCAAGGCCTCTTCATCGGAAACTTCACCGACGACCGGGTCCGGGTCGAACTTCCAGTCGCCGGTATGCAGGACCGTCCCTACCGGTGTGCGAATGGCGATGGCGTTGGGCTCGGGGATCGAATGGGTCAGGGTGATCAGTTCAAGCTCAAACGGGCCGATTGTGAACGTCCCTCCCAGTGGAACAATTGTCACATCGACTTGCCCCTCAAGCCCGGCCTCTCGCAGTTTATGACCAAGAATGTCGGCGGTGAACGGGGTTGCGTAGATGGGGCACCGCAAGCGATGCCACAAATGGGCGACAGCGCCCAGATGATCTTCATGGGCATGGGTCAGGACCAGGGCTTCCAGTTGATCAAGTCGTTCTTCGATAAAGGCCGGGTCAGGCATCATCACTTCAACACCGGGAAGCGATCCGTCACCAAAAGTAATACCCAGATCAACCATCATCCAGCGCTCGGCCCCACGCCGACCATAGCCATACAGGTTGAGGTTCATACCGATCTCGCCAGCACCACCAAGCGGCAGGAAAAGAAGCTCCTCCTGATCTGTCATGGTTTGTTGAGTTGGTAGATTGTGTAGAGGCCGCGCAGGGTCAATTCCCCATCGGCACATTCAATGCTGTCTGTCGATTGGGCGAACAACGGCGCCAGACCACCGGTGGCGATTACTTTCATGGACGTTCCGAATTCTTCTTCAATGCGCCTGGTAACGCCTTCTATCATCGATAGATAACCCCAGTAGATTCCTGACTGCATGGCCTCAACCGTGCCCTTGCCAATAACCCGTTCAGGTTTGCAGATAGCCACCCTGGGCAACTTGGCGGCGGCCGTGTGCAGGGCTTCCTGCGATAGATTGATGCCGGGCGCGATAACACCGCCTGCATAATTTCCGTCCCCGTCAACCACATCAAAAGTCGTGGCGGTGCCAAAATCGACAATGATCAACGGCCCCCCGTAGCGCCGGTGGGCTGAAATCGCATTAACCAGCCTGTCGGCACCAACTTCCTGGGGCTGGTCGAGAAGAACATCAATGCCAAGTTCAACACCATCCTCACCAACAACAAGTGGATCGGCATTGAAATATGTCCTGCACAGGGTTTTCAGGGCGAACAATGTGCTCGGAACGACCGTCGCGATAATGGCGTTTTCAATAGACGCGCGATCAATGCCCGACAGCGCGAGAAGTTGCATCAACCAGACGCCGTGTTCGTCAGCGGTTCGTTCGGGCGTGCTCGAAGCGCGCCATTCACCAAGCACGGTTCCATGTTCGTCAAATATGGCGAAAACCGTATTGGTGTTTCCTGAATCGATGGCCAGTAACATTGCCAATTCCTAAATGAAGATATCGCCAGCGGTGATACGCCGCTCGTCGCCATTGTGCAACAGGATTAACGCCCCGTCACTATCAAGGTCCTTAAATTCCCCTTTCAGGGTTTCTTTTTCAAGGCGCACGGTGATTTCCTTGCCAATCCAGGCGGCGCGGCGTAACCACGCCTTTCTGGTCGGCTGGAAACCGAGTTTCTTCCAGGTCACGAAACCGGCCAAAAAGCGCAGGCAGAACGTTTCAAGCATCATTTCCACTGTTACGTTCTTTGCCCCTTCGCGCAGCAGAGAGGTTGCCGGGAATTCCACCTCTTCGGGAAAGCTGGCAATATTCAGGCCCGCGCCGATGATCAGCCAATCCATTCCACCCAGGGGAACGGTTTGGGATTCCAGCAATATCCCGGAAACCTTGCGCCCCTCGACCAGCACGTCGTTTGGCCATTTGCAATTGACAAATGCACCCTTGGGCAACACCGAGGAAACAGCCTCGGCCATTCCAAGGGCGGCGACAAAACTTAATTGCACGGCCTTGAAGGCATGACAATCGGGCCTTAGCAGAATGGAACAATAGAGGTTACCTGCCTCTGAGGTCCAGCTTCGACCCCATCTGCCGCGCCCTGCCGTTTGCTCCCTGGCCCATACGACTGTGCCCTCAGGCGCGCCGTCCTGGGCCAATCGTTTAGCCTCTTCATTGGTGCTGTCGATACAATCCAGAGAAATCAGTTTGTAGGGGCTTGGAAGACTTGCGCTCTCGCTCATTTCGTGAACATGGCAGCGGCAGCGGCGGAAGCTCCATCAATAATAATGCCAGGGAAGGCAAAGAAAAGAACCACAATCAGCGCCGTGCCGAAGATTACATAACCCAGATTACGGTCAATGGGGGTATCAAGGGTCTCATCAGGTGGATCAAAGTAAACAACCTTGATAATGCGTAAATAGTAAAAAGCGCCAACGACACTACTGAGCACACCGATAATCGCCAGGGCGAAGAAGCCGGATTCCACGGCAGCAAAGAAGATATACAACTTGGAAAAGAAACCGGCCAACGGCGGGATACCGGCCATGGAGAACATAAAGATCGCCAGTGCAGCAGCGACCATGGGGTGGGTTTTCGACAATCCGGAAAGGTCGCTGATTTTTTCGACCATCCGACCAGCCCGGCGCATCGTCAGAATGCAGGCGAAGGCACCGATGTTCATGAACAGATAAACCGCCATATAAATCATGATACCGCGAACACCCGCCTCGTTTGCGACCACAAGGCCGATCAGGGCATAACCGACATGACCAATGGAGCTATAGGCCATCATCCGTTTGATGTTGGTCTGGTTAATGGCGGCGAAAGCGCCAAGCAGCATGGAGGCGACGGAAATCAGCACGATAATCTGTTGCCAATGCTGGACCAGATCACCAAACGGGCCGACCATGACACGGATGAAAAGGGCGATAGCGGCGATCTTTGGGCCGACAGAGAAGAACGCCGTCACAGGTGTTGGCGCACCTTCATAAACATCGGGCGTCCACATGTGGAACGGCACTGCGGAAACCTTGAACGATAAACCGGCAAGAATAAAGACGATGCCGACGATCAGGCCAAGCGACGCATCGGGAGCGTGGTCACCGTCAAACATGTTGCCCAGCATCTGAAAATCCGTGGTTCCTGAAAAACCGTAAACCAGTGACGAGCCGTACAGCAGCATGCCCGAAGCGACAGCGCCAAGAACGAAATATTTAAGCCCGGCTTCCGTTGATCGTTCATCATCCCGGTTAAAGGTAGCAATCACATACAGGGACAGGGATTGCATTTCCAGCCCCAGATACAACGACATCAAATTGCTCGCCGAGATCATGATCATCATGCCCAGGGTCGCGAAAATAACAAGCACTGTGTACTCAAAGCGGGCGATGCCCTGATTTTCCATGTAGTTGTGTGAAATCGCCAGGGTCAGGGCCGACGCGAACAGGATCAGTATCTTGAAATAAACCGCAAACGGGTCGCTGACAAACATGCCGCTAAAGGTATTAAACGTGCTTCCGGCAACGGTGGCGACAAGCATCATTGTCAGCACCAGACTTATCATGCCAAGACGAGATACCAGATGCGCCGTTTTCACTTCGGTGGCGTCATCAGCGGCTTTCTGAAAAACGCCAAGCATCAACAATGCCATGCCGATAACGGCGACAAAAATTTCCGGAATCACCGGGACCATGTTTGGTATTTCGGTCATTCCCTTATCTCCCGGCCAGCAAGGCTTGTGAAGCCGCTTGCGCGGTCTCTACCCTGTCGATCAGATTGTTTACCGAGACATGCATGACGTCCAGGAACGAGGACGGATAAACCCCCATCCACAGAACCAGCACTGCAAGGGGCGCAAAGACCATAATCTCGCGTCCGCTTAAATCGGTGATTTTCATCAAATGCTCTTTGGTCAGTTGGCCAAAGATAATACGACGGTATAGATACAACATATAAACCGCACCCAGGATCACACCCGTGGAAGCCAGTGCAGCAACCCAGGGGTTAACCTGAAAGGCACCAAGCAGGACCAGGAACTCACCAACAAAACCGCCGGTTCCCGGCAAGCCGACAGAGGCCAACATGAACACCATAAAGGCCAGAGCGTAAACTGGCATTCGATGGACCAGCCCGCCATACATATCGATTTCGCGCGAATGGATGCGGTCGTAGACGACCCCGACGATCAGGAACAGGGCCGCCGAAACAATACCGTGGCTGAGCATCTGATAGATCGCACCCTCTACCCCCTGTACCGTCTGTGTAAAGGTCCCGATGGTGACAAACCCCATATGGGCGACAGATGAATAGGCGATCAGCTTTTTCATGTCTTCCTGGGCCAGCGCGACAAGCGAGGTATAGATCACAGCAATAATGCTTAAAGAATAAATCAGTGGCGTGAAATCCATGGTCGCCAGCGGGAACATGGGCAACGAGAAACGCAGGAACCCGTAGCCGCCAAATTTCAGCAACACACCGGCCAGAATGACCGAACCGGCGGTCGGTGCTTCAACGTGGGCGTCAGGAAGCCACGTATGAACCGGCCACATGGGCATTTTAACCGCGAACGAGGCAAAGAACGCCAACCACAACCATGTCTGCATGGTCGCCGGGAAGTCGTGCGTCAGCAACGTCGGGATATCGGCTGTTCCGGCGTCCACATACATGGCCAGCACAGCGACCAGCATCAGGACAGAGCCGAGCAAGGTGTAAAGGAACAGCTTGAATGCCGCGTAAACGCGTCTTGGGCCACCCCAGACACCGATAATCAGGAACATCGGAAGCAACACCGCTTCAAAGAAAATATAGAAGACGAAGATATCGAGAGCCACGAACATGCCGACCATCATGGTTTCAAGAACCAGAAAGGCGATCATGTATTCCTTGACCCGCTCCTGGATCGATTCCCAACTGGCGAGAATACAAATCGGCGTCAATAAGGTGGTCAGCAGAACGAACAGGACAGAAATGCCGTCAACGCCCACATGGTAGGCGATATTGAAGGCCGGCATCCATTGCCATTGCTCGACGAACTGGAAATCTGCCGTGGTGTTATCAAAGCCAGCCCACAGCATCAACGATAGCAGGAATACCGCACTGGATGTCCAAATGGCGACGTGGCGGGCGTTGCGGTTGACGACTTCTTGCTCACCGCGAATGGCAAGAATGAAAAGCGCTCCCGCCAACGGCGCGAAAATCAGTAATGTGAGGATGGGGAAATAATTCATAATGCTCTTATCCACCCAGCAACATGTACATGGTGATTAAAACGATAATGCCGCCCAGCATGGCGAAAACGTAGTGATACAGATAGCCGCTCTGCAAACGCGCTACCCGCTTGGCAAGGTTCAGTGTGACCGCCGAAAGGCCGTCAGGGCCAAGACCGTCAATAAGGGCACCATCGCCGGTTTTCCACAGGTTACGACCAATATAAAAGGCTGGTTTTACAAACAGGAAGTCGTAGGCTTCGTCGAAGTACCATTTGTTATGAACGAAGGTATAAAGCGGCCGGATTTGATCGACAATGAGCGCCGGAATAGCCGGTTTCCACATGTACAGGACATAAGCCAGACCAATACCTGCGACACCAACACCCAGGGGAAGATACTTGACCCAGAACGGTGCGTGGTGCGCGGCCTCAAGGGCCTGATGGCTATCCAGAACCAAAATTGCACTGCCCCAGAATTCAACCCCTTTTTGGCCAACGAAAGATTCATAACCAATGTAACCTGCAAACAAGGCGCCAGCGGCCAGCACGATCAACGGCACCAGCATCACCTTCGGGCTTTCATGAACATGGGCCAGCACCCTTTCATCGGCCCTGGATTCTCCATGGAAGGTCATCAGGATAACCCGCCAGGAATAGAAGGCAGTCAGGAAGGCGGCCAGAATACCCATCCAGAAAGCGTAACCACCGGTAAGGGTATGGGCGCCCCACGCGGCTTCAAGAATAATGTCCTTGGAATAGAAACCGGCAAACGGCCAGATTCCGGCCAGGGCCAGCGAACCAACCCACATCAGCGCGTAGGTGACCGGGATCATTTTGCGAATACCACCCATCTTGCGCATGTCCTGCTCATCAGACATGGCGTGAATGACCGAACCGGCTCCCAGGAACAGCAGAGCCTTGAAAAAGCCATGAGTCATCAAATGGAAGATGCCGGCGGAATAAGCCGAAACACCACAAGCGAAGAACATATAACCAAGCTGCGAACAGGTCGAATAGGCAATCACCCGTTTGATATCAGTTTGGGTGCAGGCGATGGTGGCGGCGAAAATTGCCGTTGATCCGCCGACAATGGTAACAACGCTCAAAGCCACCTCGGAATATTCAAATAACGGTGAAAGCCTGGCGACCATAAAGACACCGGCGGTGACCATGGTTGCGGCGTGGATCAGGGCCGAAACCGGTGTCGGGCCTTCCATCGCATCAGGAAGCCACGTGTGCAGCCCCAACTGGGCTGATTTACCCATAGCGCCGACGAACAACAACAGACAGGCGACAGTCAGGCCATGGAACTGGCCACCGAAGACGCTGATCGTATCGTTCGCCTTCATCGGAACGGCGGTGAAGATTTCATCAAGATTGACAGAATCAAACATCATGAAGACGGTGAAGATGCCCAGCGCAAAGCCAAAGTCGCCGACACGGTTAACGACAAAGGCCTTGATGGCTGCGGCGTTGGCCGATGGCTTGTTATACCAGAAACCGATCAACAGGTAGGACGACAGGCCAACCCCTTCCCAACCAAAGAACATCTGCACCAGATTATCGGCCGTCACCAACATCAACATGAAAAAGGTAAACAGGCTCAGGTAAGCCATAAAGCGCGGCACATCCGGATCGTGTGACATGTAGCCGATGGAATAGACATGAACCATGGCTGATACCACGGTAACGACGATCATCATCACCGCCGTCAGGCTATCCACCCGCAAGGCCCAGGAAATGTTTAATGAGCCTGACTCAATCCAGCTGAATAACTGAACCGTCTGGGCATTGCCGCCAAGGGCGACATCCTTGAAAATGACAATGGCAAAAATTGCTGAAAGTAGCAGGCCGCCACAGGTGACGTACTGGGCCATCATGTCCAGCCGGGCCTTCTTCGCCTTGTCATCGCCGGTGTTCGTAAAGGCCATGGCCCCGGCAATGATGGCGGCGATAAGTGGCAGGAAAACGGCTGTGGTAATCATCTTTTCCCTACCCCTTCATCGCGTTGATGTCTTCGACGGCGATGGTGCCGCGATTTCGGAAAAAGACAACCATGATGGCAAGCCCGATAGCAGCCTCTGCGGCGGCAACGGTCAAAACGAACATGGCAAATACCTGACCAACCAGATCGCCCAGTTCAACAGAGAACGCGACAAAATTAATATTCACCGCAAGCAGCATCAATTCTACGGACATCAGAATGACGATGACATTCTTGCGGTTCATGAAAATACCGAAGATGCCCAGTGAAAACAGAATGGCGGCAACGATCAGATAGTGGGAAAGACCGATATCAAACATCAGATGCCCCTCCCCGACTCGACATCGATAATTTCCAGAGTGTCTTCGGGTTTGCGCGCCAGCTGGTCGGCGATACGCTGCTTTTTAACACCCGAACGCTTGCGGTGAGTCAACACAATGGCCCCGATCATGGCGATCAGCAGCACCATGCCGGCTGCCTGGAACAGGAAGATGTAATCCGTATAAATGATGGCACCCAGGGCGTGGGTGTTGGTTACATTTTCAGGGATCGGCGAGGCCGCTGTCTTTAGGGCTTCGGGGCTCAAATGCCAACCACCGACAACAACGATCAATTCAACAACCAGCACAAGCCCGGCCACAGCACCAACTGGCAGGTACTTTAAAAAGCCTTGGCGTAATTCGACAAAATTGATGTCGAGCATCATGACGACGAACATGAACAGCACCGCAACCGCGCCGACGTAAACGACAACCAGCAGCATGGCCAGGAATTCAGCCCCCATCAGCACGAACAAGCCGGCTGAATTGAAGAAGGCCAAAATCAGGAACAGTACTGAATGCACGGGATTCTTCGCACTGACCACCATCACCCCGGCGGCAATGGCGATGAACGCAAACATATAAAATGTCAGCCCCTGAATAATCATCTGACCAAAGTCCCTCTCAACACGATCTTTCTGTCCCCTTCAAGCATCAACGATACGGCGCATCTGCCGACAGGCGTTCGGCGATTTCGGTTTCCCAACGCTCGCCGTTTGCCAGTAATTTGGTTTTGTCATACATCAACTCTTCACGGGTTTCCGTGGAGTATTCAAAATTCGGTCCTTCGACGATGGCGTCAACCGGGCAGGCTTCCTCGCAAAAACCGCAGTAAATACACTTTGTCATATCAATATCGTAGCGGGTCGTGCGGCGCGAGCCATCGCTTCGCACATCGCCTTCGATGGTGATCGCCTGGGCCGGGCAAATGGCCTCGCACAATTTGCACGAGATGCAGCGTTCCTCGCCGTTGGCATAGCGCCTGAGCGCATGTTCACCCCTGAAACGCGGGCTCAGATAACCCTTCTCGTAAGGGTAGTTCAGCGTCACTTTGGGCCGGAACATATAGCGCAGGGTCAGCGACAGGCCGCTAACCAGTTCGGCTAACAGGAAGGTTCTGATACCGCGATAAATGAAACTCATTTTCTTACCCTCCCTTATCCAGATACCGGCGTGAGATCAAAAGCAACCAGCACGCCAGCAACGATGATGACGGCGGCTAACGAAATTGGCAGAAACACTTTCCAGCCAAGGCGCATCAGCTGGTCGTAACGATAACGCGGGAACGAAGCCCGCACCCACAGGAAGAAAAACAGCACGAAGGCGATCTTCGCGGCCAGCCACAAGGGCCCCGGGATCAAATTCAACGGCGCGATATCGAGCGGCGGCAACCAGCCGCCCAAAAACAGGATCGCCATCAAAGCGGACATCAGGATCATGTTGGCGTATTCACCAAGGAAGAACAACGCGAAGGCCATTGCCGAATATTCGACGTTGAAACCGGCCACCAGTTCGGCTTCCGCTTCAGGCAGGTCAAACGGGTGGCGATTGGTTTCAGCGAGGATCGAAATCAGGAAAATAACAGCCATCGGGAACAGCGGAACAATAAACCAGACGTTCTTCTGGGCCATAACGATGTCGGTCAGATTAAGTGATCCGACACACATCAGCACCGTCACAATAACGAAGCCCATGGAAATTTCATAGGACACCATTTGGGCTGCCGAACGAAGTGCCCCCAAAAACGCATACTTGGAATTAGACGCCCAGCCGGCCATCAAAATTCCGTAAACGCCAAGCGAGGACACCGCAAACAGGAACAGTATACCGACGTTGATGTTGGCCAGAACCATACCCTGATCAAACGGGATCACCGACCAGGCGAACAGCGCCAGAATAAAAGTTACCATCGGCGCCAGCAGGAACACCACCGGGTTGGCCCCGGAAGGAACAATGGTTTCCTTGAGGAACAGCTTCAGGCCATCAGCCATCGGTTGCAGAAGACCGAATGGTCCAACCACATTGGGACCACGGCGCAGTTGCATGGCCCCGATAACCTTGCGTTCCACGTAAGTGAGGTACGCAACGCCGATCAAAACGGGCAACACAATGGCGACAATCTTGATGACGATCCACAACACAGGCCAGATATATGAATAAAAGAATTCAACCATCGGTGCCGGTCTTCCCTTTGTCCTCGCCAAGTAGTGCTTCGACACACTGGGCCATGGTTTCAGATGCCCGGCTAATGGGGTCGGTCATATGGAAATTGATGATCGGTGATGCAAAACCGCCGCCATCAAGTGATCCGGCTTTGCCAAAATCGCCCCAGGCCCCACCCGTTTGCTGATCGTCACCACCGAATACAGGATTGATATCAAGCATGCGCTGGCGCACCTGATCCAGATTGTCATAGGGAAGCGTCAGACCAAGGACGCCTGACAAGGCGCGAATAATGGTCCAGTCCTCGCGCGCTTCACCAATTGGGAAGACGGCAAGGCGGGCACGTTGGACACGGCCTTCGGTGTTGACGTAGGTGGCATTCTTTTCGGTATAGGCAGCACCTGGTAAAATGACATCGGCACGGTGGGCACCAACGTCGCCGTGGTGGCCCTGATAAATAACGAAGGCATTACCAAGCTTGTCGGTATCGATTTCGTCCGCGCCGAGCAGGTAAACGGTGTCAATCGCCCCGGAGGAGCATCCATCCAGGATGGAATCCACACCACCGGACACCAGACCAAGGTCAAGACCACCGACACGGGCCGCTGCAGTGTGCAGAACGTTAAAGCCGTTCCAGTCGTCGCTGATCATGCCATTGTCTTCGGCAATCTGTCGGGCCATTGCCAGAACCGCGGCACCATCGGAACGCATCAGTGCTCCCTGCCCCAGGATCAACATCGGCCTTTCAGCTTTTTTCAAAATTTTTGAAAACGCGTGCTTGCCGGCCGCAATTTCCTTCAAAGTATCCGTACCGGCCCCCAGATTTTCGCAACTAAAGGTCAGATCAACGTTTTCACCGATCATAGCGGCTGGAAAGCCGCCCATCAGGTAGCGCTTGCGCAAACGGGCATTGATGATCGGCGCTTCAACGCGCGGATTAGACCCGATGATCAGGCAGGCGTCGGCCTCTTCAATTCCGGCAATAGTGCTGTTGAAGAGGTATGCCCCCCGACAGGAAGCATCAAGTTTCGCGCCATCCTGGCGGCACTCAATATTCCTGGAACCAAGGGCCTCGGTCAGGTCTTTCAAAGCCGTCATTGATTCGGCGCAAGCCATATCGCCAACAATCGCGGCGAACTTTGAACCGTCCATGTCCTTGACCTTGGCGGAGATGGCGGCAAAGGCTTCATCCCAACTTGCCGCCTCAAGTTTACCGTCACGACGCACATAAGGCGTATCCAGACGTTGACGTTTCAGGCCGTCACAGGCGAAACGGGTTTTGTCTGAAATCCATTCCTCGTTCACATCCTCGTTAAGGCGTGGCAGGACGCGCATCACTTCCGGGCCTTTGGTATCGACGCGAATGGCCGCGCCGACCGCGTCCATAACGTCGATGGATTCGGTCTTTTTCAATTCCCATGGACGGGCGTTGAAGGCATAGGGGTTGGATGTTAAGGCACCGACAGGACACAAATCGATCATATTGCCTGACAGTTCAGAGGTCAGGGCCTTTTCAATATAAGTGCCGACTTCCATATGCTCGCCGCGACCGGTGGCACCCATTTCAGGAACTCCGGCGATCTCGGTTGAGAAACGAATGCAACGGGTGCAGTGGATACAGCGCGTCATCATTGCCCGGATCAGGGGCCCGAAAGTCTTGTCCTTTACCGAACGCTTGTCTTCCATGAAACGGCTACGGTCCAGACCGTAACCAACGGCCTGATCCTGCAAATCACACTCGCCACCCTGATCGCAAATCGGGCAATCCAGCGGATGATTGATAAGCAGCAGTTCCATCACTCCCTGGCGCATTTTTTTAACGGCCGGGGAATTGGTCGTAATGACCATGCCTTCACCGACCGGCATGGCGCACGAAGCCACCGGTTTGGGGGCGCGTTCCATCTCGACCAGGCACATACGACAGTTACCGGCAATGGTCAGGCGCTCGTGATAGCAGAAACGCGGAATTTCAATGCCGATGCTCTCGCACGCTTGCAGCACGGTCAGTCCGGCTTCAACGTCGACCTCAATGCCATCGATGGTTAATTTCGGCATTCCTGCTCTCCCTAAGCCGCCCGGCCCGTGCCCGAGGACTGGCGATCGTTAATACGACGCTCGATCTCGGGACGGAAATGCCTGATCAGACCCTGAATAGGCCATGCGGCGGCATCACCCAATGCGCAAATCGTCTGACCTTCAATCTGTTTGGTGACTTCCTGCAGCATATCAATTTCATCAATTGTCATGTCGCCGGTAACCATGCGTTGCATCATCCGCGACATCCAGCCGGTGCCCTCACGGCACGGTGTACACTGACCACAGCTTTCATGGGCATAGAAACGCGACAGCCGGGCAATCGCCTTGACCACATCCGTTGATTTATCCATCACCATGACGGCAGCCGTTCCAAGGCCGCTACCATGTTCACGCAGACCATCAAAATCCATAATCGCGTTTTCACATAAGGCCTTGGGCATCATCGGTACCGACGAACCACCGGGTATGACAGCCAGCAAGTTGTCCCAGCCGCCGCGAACACCGCCAGCATGGGTCTCGATCAACTCGCGCATTCCCACGCCCATTGCTTCTTCGACCGTGCATGGATTGTTGACGTGACCGGAAATACAGAAAAGCTTGGTTCCGGTATTATTTTCGCGACCGATTGAGGCAAACCACTTGGCACCGCGCCTGAGGATGGCCGGCACAACGGCAATGGATTCCACATTGTTGACAGTTGTCGGGCAACCATAGAGACCAACGTTGGCCGGGAATGGCGGTTTCAGGCGCGGTTGCCCCTTCTTGCCTTCAAGGCTTTCAATAAGAGCGCTTTCTTCACCGCATATATAGGCACCTGCGCCCAAATGAACGTACATGTCAAAATCGATACCGGCACCACAGGAGTTTTTGCCAATCAGGCCCGCATCATAAGCCTCATCGATTGCCCGTTGCAGAGCCTCGGCTTCGCGCAGGAACTCGCCGCGCACATAAACGTAGGCCGCGCAAGCGCCAACCGCCGCAGCTGCCAGCAGCGCCCCCTCAACCAGCTTGTGAGGCTCGTTGCGCATGATTTCCCGGTCTTTACAAGTGCCCGGTTCGCCTTCATCGGCGTTGATCGTCAGGAAAACAGGACGTCCACCGGTTTCCTTGGGCATAAAGGACCACTTCATGCCGGTACCGAAACCGGCACCGCCACGGCCCCGCAGGCCAGAAGCCTTGACTTCATCGACCAGCCATTCACGGCCCTTGGCGATCAGTTTCTTGGTGTCTTTCCAGTCACCAATGGCCTTTGCACCGGCAAGGGAGGTATCTTTCAATCCATAAAGATTTTGGAAGATGCGATCTGAATCTTTAAGCATCAGCCTTCCCCTTACTGTCTTTAAGGGACGTCAATTCGCCCTCGGGCTCACAGCCCTTGCGGGAATTCTGTGGGCCCGGTGTTGGCGTACCACCTGATTGCAGGGTATCGAGAAGAGCCGCCGTCGAGGCCTCATCCAGATCTTCGTAATAGTCGTCATTGATTTGCATCATCGGCGCATTGACGCAAGCGCCCAGACATTCCATTTCAGAGAGACTGAATTTTCCATCTTCTGTTGTCTCACCAACATCGATGCCAAGCTTCTTTTTGCAGGTGCCCATAACTTCGTCGGAGCCACGCAACCAGCACGGCAGGTTTGTACACACCTGTAGATGGTTCTCACCGATAGGGGCAAGATTGTACATGGTGTAGAAGGTCGCAACCTCATAAACACGCATCGGGGCCAGGCCGACCAGTTCAGCGACATGATCCATGGCCGCCCGGGGCAGCCAGCCCTGATGCTGGCGCTGGGCCAGGTCGAGCAGCGGCATCACCGCGCTGGCCTCGCGACCTTTGGGATACTTGGCGAAAATGCCTTTCAGCTTTTTCTTGTTTTCAGCCGAAAACTTAAAATCTGCTGGTTGCTCTACAGTCGTACTCATCGATCGATCTCACCAAAAACAATATCCAGGGCACCAATGTTAGCAACCACATCAGCCAACATGTGACCCTTGGAGACTAATTCGAGGGCTTGCAGATGGGCGAAGCCGGGGGGCCTGATCTTGCAGCGGTAGGGTTTGTTTGATCCATCGGAAACCAGATAAACACCGAACTCGCCCTTCGGCGCTTCAACCGCCGTGTAGGTATCACCGGCGGGCACGTGATAGCCTTCGGTA
The DNA here is from genome assembly GCA_014382375.1 of Rhodospirillaceae bacterium. Taxonomy (GTDB): domain Bacteria; phylum Pseudomonadota; class Alphaproteobacteria; order Rhodospirillales; family JABHCV01; genus JACNJU01. The sequence continues at coordinate 6,263 of JACNJU010000035.1, read as the reverse complement.
AACAGCTTGAAGTGATGGATCAGCGATTCCATGGATTGCTTCATATCGCCGCGCGATGGTGGCGTGATCTTGTGGTTGTCGGTTTTGACAGGACCGCCCGGCATATCAGCCACACACTGCTTGATGATTCTCAAGGACTGACGCATTTCGGCAATGCGGACCAGATAACGATCATAACAGTCACCGGTTTTGCCGACCGGAATGTCGAAATCCATCTTGTCATAAACATCATAGGGCTGGGCTTTACGGATATCCCAGGGAACCCCGCAAGCCCGAAGATTGGGTCCACTGAAGCCCCAGTCCATAGCCTCTTCGGCGCTCAAGCCACCAATATCGACCGTCCGTTGCTTGAAGATACGGTTTTCAGTCAGCAACGTTTCGAAATCGTCAATCATTTGCGGGAATTCATCGCACCACGCATCAATGTCATCGGCAAGTCCGTCGGGCATATCCGAAGCAACGCCGCCTGTGCGGAAATAGGCCATGTGCATACGGGCACCGGACACCCGCTCACAGAATTCCATCAATTTTTCGCGGTGCTCAAACCCCCACAACATGGGTGTCATCGCGCCAATGTCCATGGCGAATGCGCAGACCGTGAAAATATGATTAAGTTCCCGGCCGATCTCGGCGAACAGCACACGAATATATTGTCCACGCGGGGGAGCCTCGATGCCCAAAAGTTTCTCTGTCGCCAGGACGAAGGCGTGTTCCTGATTTTGCGGCGACACATAATCGAGACGATCAAAGTATGGCATCGCCTGGGCGTAGCTTTTGTGTTCGATCAGTTTTTCGGTTCCCCGATGTAGCAGTCCGACATGTGGATCAGCACGATCGATAACTTCGCCATCAAGCTCGAGCACCAGCCGCAGCACACCGTGAGCAGAAGGATGCTGGGGGCCGAAGTTCAGGTTGTAGTTTTTAATTTGTTTTTCTGACATCAGCCTTCACCCTCACCGGCTGCATCATCGGCCTGTTCGGCTTTCTCATCGCCCGGAAGCGGCGCGTCCATGGCTTCCCATGGGCTGATAAAATCGAAGCTGCGGAAGTCCTGGGCCATCTTCACCGGCTCATAAACAACGCGCTTTTGTTCATCGTCGTATCGAATTTCAACGTAACCCGTAAGCGGGAAGTCCTTACGCAACGGATGCCCTTCAAAACCGTAATCGGTCATGATCCGGCGCAGGTCCGGATGGCCAGAAAAATAAATCCCAAACAAGTCCCAGGCCTCGCGTTCCCACCAGTTGGCCGAACTGAAAACGGAAACAACCGATGGCACCGGCTTCTTTTCATCGGTCCTGATTTTAACCCGAACACGCTGGTTATGGGTCATGGACAGCAAGTTATAAACAACATCAAAACGCTCTTCGCGGTCAGGGTAATCAACGCCGCAAACGTCCATCAACACCTTGAATTGACAATTGACGTCATCACGCAGGAACGTCAGCACCTTGACGATGGTCTCGCTACGCACACTGACGGCAAGCTCGCCATTGGCGACCCCGGTGGCCGTGACCTCGTTGGGCAAAGCGGTGGCGATCAATTCGCCTAAATCATTCAGTGCCAGATCCATGTTTCCTCGACGACCTTCTGCAAGGTCTTGCTGTTAGCCTAACGCCAGAGTGTACCCGTACGCCTGATTTTCTTTTGTAGTTGCAGGATACCGTAGATCAGCGCCTCTGCTGTTGGCGGGCAACCCGGAACATAGATATCCACGGGCACAACGCGATCACAACCGCGGACCACAGAATATGAATAATGATAATAGCCGCCACCGTTAGCGCACGATCCCATGGAGATCACATAGCGCGGTTCGGACATCTGGTCATAAACCTTGCGGAAAGCCGGGGCCATTTTATTGGTCAGGGTGCCGGCGACAATAATAACGTCGGACTGCCTGGGCGAAGGTCTTGGAACAACGCCGAAGCGATCAAGGTCATAACGCGGCATGTAAGCGTGGATCATTTCAACGGCGCAACAGGCCAGCCCGAAAGTCATTGGCCACAAGGATCCGGTACGAGCCCAGTTGACGACGTGATCAAGACTGGCGATGACAAACCCCTTGTCGGTCAACTCGCCTGTCACCTGGCCAATAACAGCGTCCTGTTCCGGCCCCGGCGGCAGCGGTTTGCCCGGATCAATGATCACTCCCATTCCAGGGCTCCTTTGCGCCATTCATAGATAAAGCCGATTGTCAGAACGCCAAGGAAAACCATCATCGACCAGAATCCGTATAGCCCGATATCACCAAGGGATATGGCCCACGGAAACAGGAAGGCGATTTCTAGATCAAAGATGATGAAAAGGATAGCGACCAGGTAGAAGCGAACATCGAACTGGCGACGGGCATCGTCGAAGGCGTCGAAACCGCACTCGTAGGCGGATGTTTTCGCAACATCAGGGCGTTGTTGGGCAACGACGTATGATGCACCAACGCAAATGCCGGCAATAACGATAGCTATACCCAAAAAAATTAGGATGGGAAGGTACTCTAAAAGTATCTCATCCATGGCCGTGATCCCTACCCGTCACTCATTACAAACGACGGCTCTCTGATTTATTGGTTTCGTTGCCATAAAAGTACGGCATCCGTCACACTTTGCACACCCTATTTTCTTATTCTCGATAACTTTATTGCGAGAAGCATCTAACACGCAAAACCTGACAAGAAAATGATCCTTGTCAAGCTGCTTCACAAAAGCTGAAAAGCAAATAAACAATATGAACAAAATAGGGAAAATGGCGGGAGTGACGGGACTCGAACCCGCGGCCTCCGGCGTGACAGGCCGGCGCTCTAACCAACTGAGCTACACCCCCAACGTGACTTCAAATCGTCAGGATGCGTTCATGTAAAGGCCCCCTAAGGGTGTGTCAAGCCATGAACGATGTTTTTACGAAGTCCATTTAATAATATGTCCGATTATGCCACCGGCATAAAATAAATGGTGGGCGATGACGGGCTCGAACCGCCGACATTCTCGGTGTAAACGAGATGCTCTACCAACTGAGCTAATCGCCCACATTCAGCGACGGCTGATTAATATACATATCGGTCTTAAAAAGAAAGATGCCGGTTGCACTTTTTATGGTGGAACCGGCATCAATTCATTTTGAAGGTTTTAAGTCTGCCTAGTTGACAGCTTCCTTCAGGCCTTTGCCAGCTTTGAACTTGGGCTGGTTAGAGGCTTTAATCTGGATCGCTTCACCAGTCCGCGGGTTACGACCCATGGAGGCTTTACGATGAGCAACGCTAAAAGTACCGAAGCCAACGAGACGGACTTCTGACTTATTGGCCAGCGCACCGGAGATGGAATCGATAACACCATCAACTGCTTTTGCGGCATCTGCTTTTGATAGTCCTGTACTGTTTGCGACGGCGGCTACTAGGTCATTCTTATTCAAGATAAACCCCCCTTCTGTTTGAGAGTAAAAAAAAATCAGTTAAATGCTTAAGTTCAGCATGTCTGTAAGCCGCTTAAACATGCAGGATTTTATATGCTAAATTTTGCGGGCGTCAATTGAACAGCCGCAGTTTTCCACAGTTTTTTACGGCTTCTGGAAACCTTTACCCGCTCGCCGGGTCTATGTTTGCATTGTATTTTTCTTTATCCCGTCACGTAAGCCATTGGAAAGCCTCACATTGCAAACACTTCATCCAAAAAAAACCGTATGGGTTTTGGCGATTTCCCCCTGTATCAACGATTGAAAAAGAATCAAAAAAATATGCCGCCCCTTCTTGAAAGGGGCGGCACAATATTTAAAAAACCCAAAGAATCCGCGAAAAACCGCTACGATTCGTTGACCACTGATTCGCGGCTTAATGGACGACGTCGTTGGAATCGGAACCCTTGGCGGAGGCAATTGAAGCGGCCTCCATCTCTTTTGTCCATTCGACCGGTTGCAGCTTTGAAACCAGGGCGTGCTCGAGAACCTCGCCGACATCAGAAACAGGAATGATGGTCATTCCTTTTTTAACGTTGTCAGGAATTTCCGCCAGGTCCTTTTCATTCTCACTTGGAATCAGCACCGTCTTGATGCCGCCACGAAGGGCTGCAAGAAGTTTTTCCTTTAGCCCACCAATGGGCAAAATCCGGCCACGCAGAGTAATTTCACCGGTCATGGCAATATCCTTGCGAACAGCCGTACAGGTCAGCACCGAAACAATCGACGTCACCATGCCAACACCGGCCGACGGGCCATCTTTCGGGGTTGCCCCTTCCGGTACGTGGACGTGGATATCCTTGGTCGTGAACATTGGCGGGATAATGCCGAAATCAAGAGCCCGCGACTGAACGAATGACCTTGCCGCCTGGATTGATTCCTGCATGACATCGCCCAGCTTGCCGGTGATTGTCATTTTTCCCTTACCCGGCACCATGACCGCTTCAATGGACAGCAACTCACCGCCCACTTCGGTCCAGGCCAGGCCAGTGGTCACACCGACAAGGTCATCAGATTCAATCTCGCCGTAACGGAAGCGTTTGATGCCAGCATACTTGCCAAGGTTTTTGCTGGTGACGGCGATTTTTTTCTTATCGCCAATCATAATATCCTTGATCGCCTTACGGGTTAGGTTGGCCAGTTCGCGTTCCAGATTACGAACCCCGGCTTCACGGGTGTAGTAACGAATGATATCCCTGACCGCGCCATCGGAAATCGACCATTCATCCGTTTTAAGGCCATGAATTTTGACCTGGTTTTCGATCAGGTGGTGCTTGGCGATTTCGACCTTTTCATCTTCGGTATAACCGGACAGGCGAATGATTTCCATGCGATCCAAAAGCGGGCTCGGCATGTTCATGGTATTGGCTGTGGTCACAAACATTACGTCCGAAAGATCATAGTCAACTTCCAGATAATGATCGTTGAAGGTTGAATTCTGTTCAGGATCAAGCACTTCAAGCAAGGCAGAGGCCGGATCGCCGCGCCAGTCCTGGCCCATTTTGTCGACTTCATCGAGCAAGAACAGCGGATTGGACGACTTGGCCTTCTTCATGCCCTGGACAATTTTGCCCGGCATCGAACCAATGTAGGTACGGCGATGGCCACGAATTTCAGACTCATCGCGGACCCCGCCCAAAGACATGCGAATGAAATTACGCCCCGTCGCATTGGCGATGGATTTGCCGAGCGAGGTTTTACCGACACCAGGAGGTCCGACCAGACACAATATCGGTCCCTTGACCTTGTTGGTGCGCTGCTGAACGGCAAGATATTCCAGAATCCGCTCTTTGACCTTCTTCAGGCCATAGTGATCGGCATCGAGAATATCCTGGGCCTTTTTGATGTCTTTGTTGACCCGCGAGCGTTTTTTCCAGGGAATCGACAGCATCCAGTCGAGATAATTACGGACCACCGTCGCTTCGGCCGACATCGGGCTCATGTTCTTCAATTTCTTCAATTCGGCCAGGGTTTTTTCCTTGGCTTCTTTTGAGAGCTTGGTCTTGACGATGCGCTCTTCGATTTCGGCGGTTTCATCTTTGCCGTCTTCGCCTTCGCCTAGTTCCTTTTGAATGGCCTTAAGCTGCTCGTTCAAATAATACTCGCGCTGGGTCTTCTCCATCTGCCGCTTGACGCGGTTGCGGATTTTCTTTTCCACCTGAAGGACACCAATTTCCGATTCCATGAAGGAATAAACGCGCTCAAGACGTTCAGCGACGGTTTCAGTTTCCAGCAATTCCTGCTTTTCGGAAATCTTCAGGGCCAAATGCGAAGCAATGGTATCGGCCAGCTTGCTGGGCTCGTCGATCTGATTGATCGAAACAAGGGCTTCGGGCGGGATTTTCCGGTTCAGTTTAATGTATTGGTCGAACTGGGTGACGACGGAACGAGACAGGGCCTCGAGTTCCTGGTCATCGGCTTCAGGTTCTTCCAGTAAAACAGCCTGGGCCTCGAAAAAGTTTTTATTTTCGACATAGCCGGTAACCTGGGCGCGCTGGGCTCCTTCAACAAGAACCTTGACTGTGCCGTCAGGCAATTTCAATAGCTGCAGGACGGTTGCGACCGTGCCAACTTCGTAAATATCGTCGACTGTCGGGTCATCTTCGGCGGCGTTCTTCTGGGCCAGCAGAAGCACCTGCTTATCGTCCTTCATCACGTCTTCTAAGGCGCGCACGGATTTGTCACGGCCAACAAACAACGGCACGATCATATGAGGGAAAACCACGATGTCGCGGAGAGGAAGAACGGGATAGAGATCGCCTGGTTGAGAAGAAGTCATGATGCCTCTGTCTTAAAATGTGGACGGGCTTATAGGAAAGGCC
>JACNJU010000059.1 GCA_014382375.1 Rhodospirillaceae bacterium | reverse complement strand
GTGAAGCTCCCTGGACTGATAGCGAAGACGGTTCAATCTATGATCGTTTTTCAACCTGGTCCGCACTTGTACAACAGGGTGAAGTTGATGCGCTTGTTGAAAGCATCGAGCTGCTTTCCGAACAGGCGATTGACCGCTTGCGCAAGGCCAGCGAAATGCTTTCCTCGAATTCCCTGCCGGGCGACGACATGCGCCCGGTCGATATCACCGATATCACCCTGCGCCTGCAAACGGTGGAAATCGAAGATTTAATACATTCCCAAAGCGCCGTCGTTATTCAGCCGGGGGGAAAGGGGAAGATCCTGTTTCGCGAACAGTTTGTGAGCATGTCGGGGCTGCAAAAACGCATCGCCCCCAATATCAACCTGTTTGCTTCCAACTGGTTATTTCAATACCTGACGGAAACCATTGATCGACGTTTGCTGGGTGTTGTCGGTCAGCGTGATTTAGAGTTTTTAGCCGACCCAATCAGTTTGAATCTTAATATTTCGACGGTCCTGGGGCGGGAGTTTCAGCATTTCCATCAAAAGGCAGGGGGGTATTCATCAAATATTGTTGTTGAATTGCAACTCATTGATGTTTTCTCCGGAATGGCGGCTTTTTCGGACGCCCGCGATATGCTGCAGGAAAATGGCTACCGTGTTCTCATTGACGGCCTCAATCCTTTGTCTCTGCAATTTTTGGATCCCGCCCTGCTGGAGGCCGATCTGATCAAGGTTAACTGGGGACCGGAATTCATCAATGAAGATTCCGCGGCGCGTGTTGATGATATGGCCCAAGTGGTGAAAAATGTCGGCAAGGATAGTGTCATTCTGGGGCGTGTCGATTCTGAAGAAGCCGTCGTCTGGGCCCTGGGCCTTGGGATCACCCGTTTTCAGGGTTACTATGTTGATACCCTGGTTGACGCCATGATGGTCAAGGGGATCATCTGAACATGGCTGACACTGAAAACAAACATCTGGCAAGTCAGGAAAAGTTGCTACTCGATTATATGCGGCGGCTTGAAGAGCAAAAGGACGAGCATATGGCTGTCCACCTGCACCTGTCGGCTTTAAAGCCTTACAATCGGCGCGATCATCATATACGGGCCGCTGAAAACAGTTTTGAAAACCTGATCAAGTCGCTTCATGGACAACTGTTCATGACCAAAAATTCTGACATGTTTTTCTTCTTTAAGGCCGCAGCCCAGGCGCAAACCGAAACCGTGGTCCAGAAAGTACGCTTCCTCTTTGGCGATGACCCGCTTCTTGAAAATGAAGATGCCGACGAGAACAGGTTTTCCACCTGGTACAATATCGCCCATCAATTTGAAGAACTTCTGCACTTGATTGAAGGCGCCATTGAGACGGAAGAAAAGCGAAAAAAAGAAACCCGCGCCCGCATGGACACGCGAAGCTCCCTGAAAATCCGCCAGAAGGAGGGCGAACCGATAACACCGGAAATTCTGGCGCGGGTCGAAAGCGCCCTGGAGCGCACCGATCTTTCCAATCTGGTGCGCCGTCAGTTCATTTGTACGATCGATGGCCAGATGATTCCTGAGCAGTCGTTTTCGGAGATGTTTATTTCCATTGCCGATTTACGTGAAACCATGGTGCCCGGCATCAATCTGCTTTCCAATCGCTGGCTGTTCCAGCATTTGACAGAAACCCTGGATAAAAGGATGTTGTCGCTGTTATCAAAAAATGATGCCCTGACGATTTCCGGCGATATCAGTTTTAACGCCAATGTGACGACCCTTCTGTCAAACGGGTTTCAGGAATTCGACGACAACATTATGGCCTCGCGTCGTGGTTCGATGATTATTGAACTGCAGAAGGTCGATATTTTCGCTGACCTGGGGGCCTACCTGTTCGCCCGTGAATTTGTCCAGGACAAGGGCTACCGGATTTGTCTGGATGGACTCACGCACAACACCATGGGAATGGTTGATCGGGAAAGGCTGGGCGCGGATCTGGTCAAGCTGGTGTGGCACTCCGATATGGTTGACGGCGGCACGGATATGCATGAAAAAGTGCGCTCCGTGGTCAAGCGTGCCAATCCGTCAAAGGTTATCTTGTGCCGTGTCGATACCCGCGAAGCCATCGACTTTGGCCACTCGGTCGGCATCAAGATGTTTCAGGGGCACTTTGTTGAAAACCTGATTGCCGAAGATGGCCGCAGACGCGAGTTATTGCGTCTGAAACGACGGATGGAGAGAGCCGAAGAAAGTTCTGAATTTGGTGAAAATGATGGCTAGTCTGTATTTCCGTCTCTAGTCCTTATCACTGACTCCGGCTTCGGCAAAGGTCGCCATGCCGCCATGACAAGCCACGGCTGCTTTAAGCAGGCCGACCGCCAGGGCAGCACCCGATGCCTCGCCAAGGCGCATCTCAAAATTAATTAACGCCGTTTTGTCGAGTTTTTGCAGTAGGCGAAGATGGCCGGGCTCGCTTGACACATGGCCGACCTGACAATGATCCAGCGCCCCCTTAGCGGTTGCTTCCAGAACACTTGCTGCGGCGCTGCAAACATAGCCATCAAGCAACACCGGCACCCGTTTCAGGCGGGCCGCAATGATTGCCCCCGCAATGGCGGCAAGTTCGCGCCCGCCGAGGCGCATCAGAATATCCAGCCCGTCACCCCCACTGTGGAGTTTGACGGCGTCCTCAACGCAACCAATTTTTATGGTCATCGCCTCGCCCTCAACACCGGTGCCGGGGCCGGTCCAGTCGGCAGCCCCACCGCCGTAAAGGGCGTGGCAAATGGCGGCGGCCGATGTAGTGTTGCCAATACCCATTTCGCCAAGGCACAACACATCGCAATCGTCCTCGACCACGGCCATGCCGCGGGCCATCGCCTGTACGGTTTCGGCCTCGCTCATGGCCGGGCCTGTGGTGAAGTCAGCGGTCGGCCTGTCTAATTCCAGCGCATCGACGGCGAGTGAAATCCCGAAAGTCTTGCACAATTGGTTGATGGCCGCCCCGCCCGCCTTGAAATTACCGACCATCTGCTCGGTAACGGCGGCAGGATATGCCGAAACACCCCTCTCAGTGACGCCGTGATTTCCGGCGAAAACATGGGCCCGCGGGGTTTCCATGCGCGGCGGGTGACGGCCCTGCCAGGCAGCCAGCCAATGTGACAATGCCTCAAGTCTTCCCAGGGATCCCGGCGGCTTGGTCAATTGCGGTTCGCGCTCGACAGCCTGGGCCTGGGCTTGTTCGTCAGCATCGGGAAGCGTCGCTAACAAGGTTCTGACATCGTTCAGGGAGTTCACGGGCGTTTTTGCCTTTCAGGGTGCGAGATGGATTTCTTTTTGTCGGCCATTAACCTATAACCGAATTTAAATTTCCGACACCGCTAATTTTGTAAAAGGACAGCCCGTGGCGATTGGCGAAAACAATCTGAACATTATCAGTCGCTGGTTGCAGGATATCATGCAGGCAGCAGCCTTTTTGACGCGTCTGCCGGTGCCTGTAAGCGCCGATTCCAAAGGCCGCCCGCTGGCTGACGTGGCCTGGGCCTTTCCGGTTGTCGGACTGCTGGTTGGCGGGTTGGCCGGGCTGGCCCTGCTGCTGGGCTTTCAGCTTGGGCTGCATCCACTTGTCTGCGGCCTGCTCGCCATTGGCCTGCAGGTCATGATCACAGGCGCATTACATGAAGATGGTCTGGCCGATGTGGCCGATGGTTTTGGCGGTGGGGCCAAGGTGTCAGACAAATTGAGGATCATGCGGGATTCATCGATTGGCAGTTATGGTGCACTGGCGCTGATTTTTTCGATCACCCTGCGGGCAGGCGGACTGGCAGGCATGGCGACCCCGACAACCGCGGTTCTTGCCCTGATCACCGCAGCGGCGGTTTCCCGCGCGATGATGGTCGCCCTGATGAGCCAGATGGACATGGCGCGCGTCGACGGACTTGCCGCCGGGGCGGGAAAACCGGGCCATGAAAAAATGCTGGTCGCCCTGGGACTTGCTGCGGTTTCGGCGTTTCTGCTTTTGGGAGCCGCCGGTTGGAGCGTTCTCGCCTTCGCCGCCCTCGCCGCTTTGGCGGTCGGCTGGCTGGCGAAGCGTCAAATAGGCGGTCTGACCGGTGACGTTCTGGGAACGACACAACAGGTGACGGACGTCACGGCGCTGCTTTGCGTTGCTGCGGTGGTGTCGTGATGTCATCAGTCCACGTCACGCGCTGGTGGTGGGTTCGCCACGCACCGGTTACGAATCATGTTGGCATCCTTTACGGCCAGCGCGATGTCCGTTGCGATACCTCTGACAGGCGCTCTTTTGAAGGGTTGGCGACCAAGGTGCCCGAAGGGGCGGTGTGGGTGACCTCGCACCTGAGCCGCACCATTGATACGGCGGCGGCGATCCTTGATGCTGGTAGCCCGGTTCCGGTTGATCCGGGCGAGCCCTTCGCCGAGCCGGATTTCGCCGAGCAAAGCTTCGGTGACTGGCAGTATGACAGCTGGGATGATCTGCACGCTGCGGATAGCGTTGAATTTAAAACATTCTGGCAAAACCCCGGCTGCAACGCGCCGCCCGGCGGTGAAAGTTTCGCCGATCAGATGGCCCGTACGGCAACAGCCATCGACCGCATAAACAGCCAGTTCCAGGGTCGTGATATCGTCGCCGTGACCCATGGAGGCACCATCCGCGCTGCCGTAGCCCACGCCATGCAAAGTGAACCGGTGATGGCGCTGGCGGTGACAGTTGATAACCTGACCCTGACCCGCCTTGATCATATATCGAGTGGTATGTTTAAAGGCCAGGGTGGTAATTGGCGCATTGTCGGCGTCAACCTGCCGCCTGTTTGATGAAGGAACGAGATTTTTGAGCAATAAGACGATACCAGCCCTGCCGCAGCTGACCTTGATTCTGGGTGGCCAGCGTTCGGGCAAAAGCGCCTACGCCGAAAGCCTGATCGGCGTGGGCTGCAAGGCTATTTATCTGGCCACCGGGCAAGCGCTGGACGATGAAATGAGCGCCCGCATCATCCTGCATCGCGCCCGTCGCGGCGCTCATTGGACGACCCTTGAAGAACCGCTCGACATTATCGGTGCGCTCAAGGGAGCTGAACAGCCGGTGCTGGTCGACAGCATGGCGATGTGGGTTGCCAATCTTCTGCAAGCAGGCCGCGATGTCGAGGCGGAAACTTTAGCCCTTGTTCAGGCGCTGGAAAGTATTAAATCTGCTGTTGTTATTGTTTCTGACGAAGTTGGCCTTGGTATTATTCCTGAAAATCCCCTGGCGCGTAATTTTATTGACGCTTTGGGTTCGGCCAATCAAAAAATTGCCGCCCAGGCCGCGCGCGTGGTCATGATCACCGCCGGGTTGGCGCAGGTCTTAAAAGGATAAAAATGAGGCACATGAAAACTCCTGCCACCGTTATCACAGGCTTTCTCGGGGCCGGCAAAACAACCATGATCCGTCACTTGCTGGAAAACGCAGACGGTCGGCGTATCGCCTTGATCATCAATGAATTCGGCGATATGGGATTTGATCGTGAGCTTCTCAACAGTTGTGGCATCGAAGGTTGCGAAGAGGGCGACATTGTCGAATTGGCCAACGGGTGCATTTGCTGCACCGTCGCCGATGATTTCCTGCCGACGATGGAAAAGCTGCTCGATCGCGATCTGCCGCCTGACCATATTATTATTGAAACCTCCGGTCTGGCCCTGCCAAAACCTCTGGTCAAGGCCTTCAACTGGCCTGAAATTCGCTCCCGCCTGACCGTCGACGGGGTGATCGCCGTCATCGATGCACCGGCCGTCGCCGAAGGGCGTTTTGCCGATGATGTTGACGCTGTCGAGGCGGAGCGCCAGGCCGATGAAGCCCTTGATCACGACAACCCGCTGGAAGAAGTTTTTGAAGACCAGTTGCTGTGTGCCGATCTGGTGGTCCTTAACAAGGCCGACGTGGTTGACGGCGAAGCCATCAAAGACATTGCTGAAAGCCTGAGCTCTCACATGCGGGCCGGGGTCAAGGCAATCCCGGCGGTTAAGGGCGCCATCGACATCGATGTGTTGCTCGGCCTGTCGGTAGCCGCTGAAGACGGCATCGAGGCGCGCAAGTCCCACCACGACAGCGAGGACGATCACGATCACGATGACTTTGAAAGTTTTACCGTCACTTTAGATGATGTCACCGACCTTGGCGGATTTGAGGCGTGCCTCGCCCAATTGACAAAAGTCCATGACATCCTGCGCCTGAAAGGCTTTGTTCATGTGCCGGGCAAGGATATGCGCCATGTGATTCAGGGTGTCGGCCCGCGCATTCAGCGCTATTTCGACCGCCCGTGGGGCGAGAACGAGGAACGGCTGGGCCATCTGGTTGTGATCGGCCAGCGGGGCCTTGATCGAGAGGCCATCGAAGCGGCGCTACTGAGCTAACCCATGCATCTGTTGGCAGCCACACCGGGAGGCGTTTCGGACGGATCGGAAGCCATTGATCTGGGCCAGAGCGCTGGCGACATTGTCGTTTTAAGTGCGGCCGACAGCGAACTTTCAGCCCTTGCCGATGCTTACGCGGAGATGCCCGCCGGTGCACCTTCTTTACGTCTGGCCAATTTGCTCAACCTTGGCCATAACATGTCGGTCGATCTTTATGTGGAAAGCGTCATTGTCGGCGCCAAACTGGTCATCGTGCGGCTGCTCGGCGGGCGTGGTTACTGGCCATACGGGGTCGAGCAAATCGCCGCCGAATGTTTCAGGAAGGGCACCCCGCTGGCCCTGCTGCCCGGTGATGACCAGCCGGACGCGGAACTGGCGACCCTGTCAACGCTTGAACCCGCCGCCTGTCACCGGTTGTGGCAGTACTGCGTCCACGGCGGGCCCGTCAATGCCAGACAGTTTCTCCACTACGGGATGTCGCTGCTTGGTCAGGACGAAAACTGGCTGGAACCGCAACCGTTGCTCAGGGCGGGACTTTACAAGGCCGGTGGCGACAATGTTGATCTGGATGACATACGCGCCACCTGGATTGCTGGCCAACCGACGGCGGCGCTGGTGTTCTACCGGGCGCTGGTCCAGGGCGGCAACCTGAAAGCGGTCGAGGCGATGATTGCGGGCCTTAAGAATGCCGGCCTCAACCCGCTTCCGATCTTTGTCGCCAGCCTGAAAGACCCGGTCGCGGCGGCGACACTGGAACACTTGCTGGCGGAGGCACCACCGGCGGTTATCTTGAATTCCACCGGTTTTGCGGTTTCAAGCCCGGGGGCTGTGCGTACCCCGACACCGTTTGATGCTTCCGGCGCGCCTGTCCTGCAGGTGGTCTTTTCAAGCTCAAGCCTTGAGTCCTGGCAGGACGGCCTGCATGGATTGAGCGCCCGCGACATCGCCATGAATGTTGCCCTGCCGGAAGTCGACGGCCATGTCCTCAGCCGTGCCGTCTCGTTCAAGGGTTCGACCCGTCGCGACGAAAAAACCCAGACCGATATCATTACCTACGAACCGGTCCCTGACCGTATCGATTTTGTCTGTGCGCTGGCCGCAAAGTGGGCCCGCCTCGCCGCCACACCGTGCGAAGATCGCCACGTCGCTATCATCCTTGCCAACTATCCCAATAAGGATGGCCGCATTGGCAACGGCGTCGGTCTCGATACCCCGGCAGGTACCGTAGAAGCCCTGCGCGCCATGAAGGCCGCAGGATACAGCATCGAGGACATGCCCCAGGACGGGCAACAACTGATCGCCCGGCTGCTTAAAGGCCCGACCAATCAGGGGCCGGTTGGCGAGATTTGCGAAACCCTGTCCATGGCCGATTACCAGCAATTCTTCGCCGCGCTTCCGGTGGCGGTTCAAAAGGCGATCAGCGAACGCTGGGGGGCGCCTGAGAGCGATTTGATGTATATGCCCGGCGAAGTCGATTGCGGGCGTTTTGCGATTTCCGCATACCGAATCGGCCATGTCGCCATCGGCCTGCAACCAGCCCGTGGGTACAACATCGACCCGCAATCCAGCTACCATGACCCGGACCTGGTGCCGACCCATGGCTATCTGGCGTTCTATGCCTGGCTGCGCAGCGACTTTGACGCCCATGCGGTTATTCATTTTGGCAAGCATGGCAACCTGGAATGGTTGCCGGGCATGTCGCTGGCCTTGTCCGAAGATTGTTTCCCGGAAGCCGCCCTGGGGCCCATGCCACACCTGTATCCGTTCATCGTCAATGACCCCGGCGAAGGCACCCAGGCCAAGCGCCGGTCGGCAGCGGTTATTATCGATCACCTGACTCCGCCACTGACCCGGGCCGAAAGCTATGGACCATTGGCCGATCTGGAAGGGCTGGTCGATGAATTTTACGAGGCTTCCGGTGTTGATCCCAGACGCCTGAAAGTTCTGCAAAAGGAAATCCTCAGTCTGTGCGCGGCCATTGGTCTGGACTCCGATTGCGGCATGGACAAGGCGGCGGACGAGGACGAGGCGCTGGGCCAACTCGATAACTATCTTTGCGAGTTGAAGGAAATGCAGATTCGCGACGGTTTGCATATCTTTGGACTGACCCCCGAAAGCCGCCTGCTGACCGATCTCCTGGTCGCCCTGCTGCGGGTGCCAAGGGCGTCCGGCGATGGGGGCGACGCCTCGATTCTAAGGGCATTGGCCGCTGATCTTGATCTGGATTTTGATCCCCTTGATTGCGAGATGGGCAGCCCCTGGGATGGTCCGAAACCGGCCGTCCTGACAGGCACAGGCAGCTGGCGCAGCCACGGCGACACGATTGAGCGGCTCGAACAGCTGGCGGCCCGGCTGGTTTCGGCTGAGCAAAAACCAGAAGCAAGCTGGACCCGTACTTTGTCAGTTTTGGAGGCTCTGGAAGACAAGATTAAACCTGCCGTGGAAGCCTGCGGCGAAGCGGAGCTGGTAGGGCTCCTGCGTGGCCTTGATGGCCGTTTTGTCGAGCCGGGGCCTTCGGGCGCGCCGACCCGTGGCCGCCCCGACGTTTTACCAACGGGCCGTAATTTCTATTCCGTCGATACCCGCACCGTGCCGACCCCGGCGGCCTGGACACTGGGCTGGAAGTCGGCATCACTGCTCATCGAGCATCACCGTCAGGAACACGGGGCGTGGCCCAAAACCATGGCGCTCAGCGCCTGGGGCACATCGAACATGCGCACCGGCGGCGATGATATCGCGCAAGGGTTGGCTCTGATGGGGGTCAAGCCGACATGGGACGCGGCCTCGCGGCGGGTCACCGGTTTCGAGGTTCTGCCGTTGTCAATTCTTGGCCGGCCCCGCGTCGATGTGACGCTTCGGGTGTCGGGCTTTTTCCGCGATGCCTTCCCCGGCCTGATCGATTTGTTTTCCTCTGCCGCAAGCGCCGTCGCCGCTCTTGATGAAACCCCCGCCGATAATCCACTGGCCGCCAGGGTCGGCGAAGACCGGGCGGACCTTATCGCCCACGGCATGGACGCAGAGCAGGCAGAAAAGCGCGCCGCTTACCGGGTTTTCGGCTCCATGCCGGGTGCCTACGGGGCCGGTTTGCAGGCCCTGATTGACGAGAAGGGCTGGCAGACAGAGGCCGATCTGGCCCGCGCCTATGTCGCCTGGGGCGGCTACGCCTACGGTGAAGGGGCGGCGGGTGAAGCGGCGCACGGACTTTTCGAGACGCGCTTGAAAAATGTCGAAGCGGTGATCCACAATCAGGACAACCGCGAACATGATTTGCTCGACAGCGACGATTATTACCAGTTCGAAGGCGGCATCACGGCGGCGGTGCGGGACCTGTCGGGCAGCCAGCCCAAGGTCTATCACAACGATCACTCGCGGCCCGAAACCCCGCGCATCCGCACCCTTGAGGATGAGATCGCCCGTGTCGTGCGGGCCCGCGTCGTTAATCCCAAGTGGATTGAAGGGGTCATGCGCCACGGCTACAAGGGGGCGTTTGAAATGGCCGCCACCGTCGATTACCTGTTCGCCTTCGCCGCCACAGCCCACTGTGTCAGCGACCACCACTTCGACGCCGTCTTCGAGGCTTATCTGGGCGACGAGGCGGTCAGGGACTTTATAAAAACCCACAACCCGGACGCCCTGAAGGATATGATCGAGCGTCTGCTCGAAGCGCAGGCCCGCGAAATCTGGACGCCGCGCCTGAACAGCACCCACGCCGCCTTAACGGAAATGTTAGCTTAAACACAAGAAACAGGAACATCCCATGGTCAATACCGACAACGCCCGCCACAGCGAAAAGATGGCCAAGAAAAAAGCCGCCCGTGACAAGATTCTGGCGACCAAGACCGAAGAGAAAGGCTTGCTGATTGTCCATACGGGCAAGGGCAAGGGCAAATCGACGGCGGCCTGGGGGATGGCCATGCGGATGATCGGTCACGGCAAAAAGGTTGGCATCGTGCAGTTCGTCAAGGGCGCCTGGGAGACCGGTGAGCGTGATGTTTTCGAGAGATTCCCGGATCAGGTCACGATCAAGGCCATGGGCGAGGGCTTCACCTGGGAAACCCAGGACAGGGAGCGCGACGTTGCGGCGGCGGCGGCAGCCTGGGCGGCGGCCAAGGACATGATCGCCGACGAAAGTTATTCAATGGTCATTCTCGATGAAATCAACATCGCCCTGCGCTACGAATATCTGGACATCGCCGACGTCATCGAAGGCCTGGGCGAACGTCCGCCCATGCTGCACGTCATCGCCACCGGCCGCAACGCCCACGATGACCTGATCGAAGTCGCCGACCTTGTCACCGACATGACACTGGTCAAACACCCCTTCCGCTCCGGCATCAAAGCCCAGCAGGGGGTTGAGTTTTAGTAATGCTTCATTGGTGTCATTGGGAAAGTGCCCTAAATCCAGACGGATTTTCCTTACAGGCATTTGACCTGATCAAGATTGATCCAATCTAGTTTTACGGGATCGACCAGCCGGTTTTATGCGATTATTTTGTTACAATTTGAATATTGTCGCTAATTGATCAAGAAGTTCCTGGCGCAAAATTTCACGAGCTAAGAAGGGGTACCGTTCTTTAAGAAAATCGTGCCCAATTTGTCCTTGCGCAAATGCAATAAGTATGTTGCACCTTTCCTGAACATAGATATCGTCGGAATTCAAACCAAGTGAGTTTATCGTAAGGTTAATGCGTCCCTTAAGTGCTTTATCCAAATTGGAATTTGCTCGAATTAGACAACTCGGAATATCGAGATAAAACCAATCGTCTTCTATCTCAAATGGATCCAGGATGTCTAAAGAGTTGCCCTTCGTGCTGTTAATGCGCCCACCGGCAAGACGAAAGTTGCTCCACTCATAAGCAAGTTCTGGGAAGGCCGTTTTCGGCCTAAAGTGGTCAACTGATCCTCGATCCGGAAGATACATGGCTGTGTAAGCGCAAACTCCAGCATATGCGGCGTGAAGTTCGCTAAGCGCCCTGGTCCAATAATTTTTTCGCTTAAACTGCTTAGAATTAGGATTTGGGGTGGCACCCAAGAAGGTTCTCCCAGGTTGCCTCACCCTCATGTTAAAATCGGGGTACTCTGGCTTGAGAGAAACTCGGATCAAAGCTCCACTCCGTGTTTTTCGGCAAAGTAAAGCCACCGTGGCCAGAATTTGTCATCATTTGAGAGCAAACGTCTCAATTCATCCGTCAACTCTTGAACACGCGCCGCGCTTGGTTGCTCTTCCAACTGTACTGCTTTTGCCCGTTCAATTGTACGTTCGGCCTCACGCGAACGAGCATGCTGCAAACCAAAAAGAGGAGACATTAGCCAGCCAGACGCATCTCCATATTTAACGAACGGTATGTTTTCTAGCTTTACGGCACCTAAATCGGCGAATAGATGGTGGAGGGTATCTTGCTCAGGATCAAAAGATGGTTCCATAGATGCAAGAATCATTGGGGAATGGGTAGCAGCGATTGTTTGTATCGTTAGTTCCCCGCTTAACAGGTCTCCTATGCTCATAAGTGCAGGCAAAACGATGCGTTGCCATTTCGGATGCAAATGAGCTTCTGGCTCATCAATAAAGACAACAAGTCTCCGAAGTGGTTCGCGAGATAGTTGGGTAGCGGCTAGTTCATGCTCTTGCCATGCCCAAATTATTAGGTACGCTAGCAGAAGAACCCTTTGGACACCCGAGGATGCATGGATTATTGGAACCGTACCATACTTGTGCTTAATCGTGGGGATGTCACGAGAATCGCCCGGTATCCTTATTGTTGCGCCCGGCGTTAGTTCCCCCAAGTCTTCTGGGCTTAGCCTGCGCAAGACTGAGCAAAACCGATCAAAGCTGAGCTTGTTTTCAGCCTTTTGCCATCGGACCCAATCACGTATGAGTCCCTCAATCAGTAGCCCTTTGCCATTCCAGACGTCATCGCTTGTGAGCAGACCAATTTGATCATCGGACGGGCCTTGAAGTTGAGAACGAACTGGATCATAAACCGCAAAAGAACTATCAGCGCGAGCAAAAATACTCAGAGCTTCGACGTTTGGGGACGAGCTATTCAGCGACCATATATTTCGCTGGAAATCAAAACTAAATGCGCCTTTCGTCAATCGCCCTGAATTTCCCCTCAATGAATACTCCACACGTGGAGCACCGCCTCGATCAGTCAGATTGGGAAGAGCAGGTCGGTGAGCCCAAGTCCCCGTTGCCGCCCACCATGCAAATTCAAGGAGGAACGACTTACCAAGACCGTTGTCGCCGGTAATCAAACTCAAGCGTTCACCGAATTCCAGCTCTAAGTTAGGTGCGAGCACTGAGTTTTCAATTTTTAGCCAAGTCAGAGTTCTTCCTAGTTCGCTTTTCCCATCTGGCGGCGGATCAAACGAGTCCAGCACATTGGGAATAGCTAGTGGCTCATTCGAAAAGAATTTACTATTTTAGGGAGGCAGGTTTGAGAAGTCGTCTTCAAACAGATGCTCACGTTCGTCGTCAGAAATTCTAAATTTCTCATAAAACGCCTCCACTAAGAGGCGCGGCTCAGGTGTTGAGCTAAGTTCAACATTCTTATAGAGCCATACAGCTAAGGGCCAACTAGGCGCCTTTTCTGGCAAAGCGTCCCCACAAAGCACTTCCTTTATCTGATTTATGTAATCACTTGCAAAGCCCCATTCATGGGATCGACTTTCATGAAGAAAAACCGATTTGAAAGTTTGTGTGTTTGCTTTTTGAAGACCAGAAGAGGCGTATTTTGGGGACACCCACCTATGAGACTTGCTTCCACTCCTAAATGGTTGAAAGAAATAATCACTTTTCCGGTCTAGTCGATGATATTTATTTAGGTGTTCTCGTGTTAATCCATCAATGCTGACACTCACTTCTTGACCAATGCTCAAGTTGTATGCCTTGCAAGCCAAAAAAGTAATGCCCACAAATGGGTGTACCCTCTCGCTTAGGATACGAATAGCGTTCGTAACTGTTTCAGCATTTAAATACATAATTCAGTAGCTACCTTTGAACGTCATAAGCAAAGCGCAAATCGGTGTATCAATTCTACTCTGATTGACTTTCGCGCTCTTCCTCATCGGCCATTTCCATAAGGGAATTTTTCATTAGCTCACAAAACTCTTCTTTTACATCAATTCCTATGCATCGAAATCCATGTTTTCTGGCAAATAATAGGCTGGTTCCACTCCCCGCAAATGGATCAAGTACAATACCCCTTGGTGGCGTAGTTGTAAGGATTGGTATTCGCACCAATTCCTCAGAAAAGCGAGCTGAATGGCCATTACGCTTACCTTTTACTGTCGGAACTTCCCATGTGTCCTGCGGTGGCAGGATCGATCCACTTTCAGTTGGGCGACCAACCGGATTTTTGTCAAAGTAATACCATCGCTCCTTCACGAAATGAAAAACGTATTCGTGCGAGACAGAGCAACGATCACGTACTTGATCCGGGATTGGGTTTGGTTTTTTCCACACGTTGTCATTTCGCACTAACCACCCGTCATCTTGCATTGAAATCGCTAGTCGGTGAGGGATTAGAAGCAATTGCTTCGGCACACACCACTTGCCGTCACCTTTTCGATCTTGTGGCCGCAATCCAAATCGACGGGCGTTTTGTTTGGCTTCTCCGCTCCGGTGTTGTCCTTTTCCACTCCAATACGTGTCTCCAACATTGACCCAGAGGCTGCCATTGTCTGCTAAGACAGAGCGGCATAGCCCGAAGATAATAGTAAGAATTTCTATAAAGTTTTTAGGGTGCTCTTCCAATCCAATTTGGCGCTCCTCCTCGTAATCCCGCTGGCCGTAAAATGGTGGTGACGTCACAATGCAGTTTACATATAAATTTTGCTCTTTGAGAAAATGAAGGGCTTCACGGACTTCCATGTGGAAGATAAGTGTCGTATCGTCGGCGTAATAGGCGCGTTTCTTTATTTCATCGGAAGCAAAAATCTCCTCGCCGATCACCTGAGGGTGCATTGCCTCGTTAGCTTTGGTTTTTGGGGGCTTGTTTTCGGTTTTAACATTCATAATTGGGCTTAGTGCTCCAAGGGAGTCACTGGCGAACGCCGACTCACAGGTATCTCGATAAAACAACCTAACTGCTTAGGTTAGAAAACGCGACGAATTTTCCGTAGCCATAATAATGTACTGGCGTCAGACGGGCATACTTATAGATGTTTATCCTTTCCACTTTAATAGCTTCTTGTTCCACAAACTCGAACTTCTCAGCCATGGCTCGAATGAACAATCTATTGAAGCTTCATATCTGGCTCTGAAAATTCTTGACATTTTACCTATTTTGGAATATATTCCTGTCACTCTTTGTCATGCTGAATAAGCGTAAGTAAACGTGGGGTCCGGGCTAGGAATCTGTGCTTTATCAGTTTTTTCCGCATCGTGGAATGGGTTCGTTTCTCAATAATTGTTTAGGTTTCTGGTGGTGGTTTTTCCTTAAGTCACGGGAAAAACTGGATTCCCGCTTTCGCGGGAATGACGGGTGCGGTGTTGAATTGGGATGACGGCTCTGTTTTCTTTCTGATTTCCGCTACAATGCCGGGGCTTGGCGATTCGCCGTTAGCTTGCGGGATGTAACAAGGGATATCTTATGAATAAACCGACTCTTTTAGCCGCCCTTTTAGCGTTTGTTGTCAGCCTTGCCGGTTGCGCAGAGATGCGCCGGGATGAACGCTCGACGGCTGTTGATCTGGTCAATCAGGCGACCGAGACCGTGCAACGCTTCAAGGGGATGCCCGACCTGCAAAGGTTCGCCGAATACATGCCGACGGCGCGCGGCATCATCGTCCTGCCCAGTGTCATCAAGGGCGGGTTCATGCTTGGCGGCGAAGGCGGTAACGGCGTGATGATGGTTAAAACCGATGATGGTTCATGGAGCCACCCGGCTTTCTACATTCTGGGCGCCGCCAGCTTCGGCATTCAGATGGGCTTGCAGGATACGGAAATCGTGCTGGTTCTGCGCAGCAACAATGCGGTCGCCGCCGTGCTTGATCATCAGGGCAAACTGGGCGCCGACGCCGGGATCACCATCGGCACCGTCGGTCAGGGTGCTGAAGTCTCGACGACCACCAACATCGGCGTCGATGTTCTGGCTTTCGCCAATTCCAAAATCGGCCTGTTCGGCGGGGCCGCCCTTGAAGGGGCGGTACTGGCACGTCGGGTTGATCTGAACGAGGCCTATTACGGGCAGGGTGTGACTCCCAAGGGCATTCTTTATCAGGGCCAGGGACAGAACCCCCAGGCCGATGGATTGCGGGCCGCACTGACCGGCCCCTGACGTTCTGATGACAAAAAAACCGGCAAAACCCGTTTCGGCAGCCCGCGCCCTGATGTTTCAGGGCACCGGTTCGGATGTCGGCAAGTCGCTGCTGGTCGCCGGTTTGTGCCGCGCCTTTGCCAAACGCGGTCTCAGGGTGCGCCCTTTCAAGCCACAGAACATGTCCAACAACGCCGCGGTGACGGTTGAAGGCGGCGAGATCGGTCGGGCCCAGGCCCTGCAGGCCAAGGCCGCCGGGGTTGCCCCTTCCATCCACATGAATCCGGTGTTGCTCAAGCCGGAAAGTGAGACCGGGGCCCAGGTCATTGTTCAGGGCAAGCGCGAGGGGACTTTCAAGGCCGCCGACTATCACGCGCTGAAACCAAAGCTGATGAAACGGGTTCTCGAAAGTTTCCGTGAGATAGCGGCAGAGGCCGACCTGGTGTTGATCGAAGGGGCGGGGAGTGCGGCGGAGGTCAATTTGCGCGACGCCGATATCGCCAACATGGGCTTTGCCCTGGCCGCAGATGTTCCGGTTGTCCTGATCGCCGATATTGATCGCGGCGGTGTTATTGCCTCCGTCGTCGGCACCGATCTGCTGCTTGAACCCGAAGAACGCAAACTGCTTGCCGGCTTCATCATCAACAAGTTCAGGGGCGATGCGGCGCTGTTTGGCAGCGGCAACGACATCATCACAAAAAAAACCGGCCTGCGGTCCTTTGGCCTGGTTCCCTTTTTCGACGATGCCCGGTTGCTTCCCAAAGAAGACGCCATGGCCCTGGACAGGCGCGAGGAAGAGCAGGGCGGGAAAGGGCGGAAAGATATTCTGATCGCCGTGCCGAGGCTTTCACGGATCGCCAATTTTGACGATCTCGACCCGCTGATGGCGGAGCCCGATGTGTCGGTCAGCATCATCGAGGCCGGCGCTGTTCTGCCTGGCGAAGCCGATGTTATTTTGATTCCCGGCTCCAAAGCGACGATTGCCGATCTGACATTCTTGCGGGATCAGGGTTGGGATATTGATATTGCCGCCCACGTCCGCCGCGGCGGCATCGTCATCGGCCTGTGTGGTGGCTATCAGATGCTGGGCTTTCGGCTTTCTGATCCGGACGGCATCGAGGGGGCGGCAGCCCAGATTGAGGGTCTTGGCTTGCTCGATGTGGAGACGGTTCTCTCGGACGATAAGGCCCTTGAGACCGTTTCGGGTGTCGATCTTGTCAGCGGCGAGAAAGTGCATGGCTATGAAATGCACTTAGGGCTTAGTGAAGGGCCGGACCGGGCCAATCCCTGGATCATGCTGGATGACGGACGCAGCGAAGGCGCACGCAGCCCGGACGGCAGGGTGTTGGGGTCATACGTTCACGGGCTCTTTGCTGCCGATTCTTTCCGCCACGCTTTTTTATCGTCGCTTCGGACTGGCCGGTCCCATGAAACCGCCCACGATCTCCGGGTTGAGAAAACCCTCGACGCCCTGGCCGAACATCTGGAAAAGCATCTGGACCTGAACCATCTTTATGATTGTGCGCGGCCCGTCAGTTAACCAGAAATGCCGCCAGCGCCGAAAGCGTCAGCACCGCCATGGCTGTTGATAACAGGATCGCGCTCGAGACGCGCAGTACATAAACCCCGAAACTCTGGGCCACGATATAGACGTTGCCGGCAACCGGGGCTGCCGCCGTCAGTACCGCCGCGGTTGCCCAAAGCGGCTCGATTTCAAAAATCATGACCATCGAAATCCACATCACGGCAGGATGGATGAACAGTTTGAAGATACTCATGGTGGCGGCTTCGCCAAGCCCGTCGGAAAGCGGCCTGCTGGCCAGGGTGGCGCCAAGGGCAAACAGCGCGCAGGGCCCCGCCGCCTTGCCCAAAAGGCCGGTGAACGATTCCAACGGAACCGGCAGTGGCAGGCCACTGGCCGCGTACAGGACGCCAGCCATAATCGACAACACAAACGGGTTCAGCACGACGCCCCTGATGACATTGCGGGCAAAATCCAGCCAGACACCGGTGGCGTGTCGATCAACTTCCAGCAGCGCAATGGAAAGCGGCACAAGCACAATCAGGTCGACAAGCCAGCCCAGCACCACCGGCAAGGCGGCCTCAGCGCCCAACAAGGCGCTGATCAGCGGCAGCGCCAGATAGCCGACATTGCCGACACTGGCGGCCTGCCCCTGCAGGGCCGCCATGCCGAGCGTGGTCTTGAACAGGAGGCGGCTCAAAAAAGCGGCGGCGGCGAACACGGCGATGCTGGCGCTTAAGTAAGCGCCCATGAATTCGGGGTTGATGATGTCGGTCAGCGGTTTGCTGGCAAGGGATGTGAAAATCAGGCTTGGCAGGGCGAAGTAAAAGACAAAGGCGTTCAGGCCCTTGATACCCTCATCGCCAAGCAAGCCTTTCCGACCGGCCAGATAACCGCAACCGATCAGGGCGAAAAACGGCAGCGTGATGGTGATGATGTTTTGCATTAGCTGCCTATGCGAACAATAACCAGGGCCGCCACCCAGGCCCCGTTGATCAGGGCGGCTGTGACATAAAGATAGAGCATACGGACAATGTCCTTGTCCGTGGCGCGGGCCGTGCCGTCGCCGATCCAGGGATCATCGATGACCTTCTCAAGGTAGCGCCGGGGACCGGCCAGGGCCAGGCCAAGCGCTCCTGCGGCGGCTCCTTCGGGCCAGCCGGCGTTCATGGAACGGTGCTTGCCGGAATCCCTGAGCATGATTTTCAGGGCCTTCAGTGGACTGGCCCCGGGGGTGAAGATGGCGGCCAGGGTCAGAAATAATCCGGCCAACCTTGCCGGGATCAGGTTGAGCACATCATCAAGCCGGGCTGCGGTCATGCCGAAGGCGCGGTACTTGGGGGTCATGTGGCCGATCATTGAATCCATGGTGTTGACAGCCTTGTAAACCATCAGTCCCGGCAACCCGAACAGCACATACCAGAAGACAGGGGCAATCAGGCCGTCGGAAAAATTTTCGGCGCAGGATTCGATGGCGGCACGGGCGACGCCGTGTTCGTCCAGGTGTTTGGGGGCGCGACCGACAATATTGGAAACCGCTTCACGGCCCTGCTCCAAACCCTGACCCAGGCCAAGGGCGACGGCCCTGACACTGTCATAAAGGCCGCGCCCGGCAAGCAAGGCGGTCAGCAGGAACAGCTCTGGCACCCAGCCAAAATCGTGATTCTGGGTCAGCCAGGCGGCGCACCAACCAATAAACCCGGCGATGCCGCAAATAAAGACCACGACCAGCGCGCCGCGTATGGCCCGGTCAACGGTGGAACGGTTATCGCGGTTGAGCTTGCGGTCGCACCCGTCGATCAAGCCGCCGATCATTTCCACAGGATGGCGAAATAACTTGAACGGCATTCTGGCGTCACCCAGATAGGCGTCAAGTAACAGGGCAATCAAGAGCAGGGAAAGCGGGTCAAAGCCATGCTCCGTGCTTGCGAATCCAAAGGTAAACATGGGTGCCAGTTTGAAAGGCCCAAAACAGTGCGTCAAATGAAATACGGTTGCTGACAAGGATGGACTTCGGGCCTATAGTCGCCAACTCGAAACTTGCGCCCCTCATTTTTGACCGGAGGCAATGACCAGTCGACGTCCGGCGCAGGCATAATATTAACGCACGAAGGCTAGGACCAGGCGTATGGACGATCTACCCCAAGCCCCGAAAACGGGTGTGATGATATGTGGCCACGGCAGTCGCGACCAAGGCGCTGTCAGTCAATTCAATACATTGGCCGGTCACTTGAAAGAAAAGCTGCCCCAGTACGATATTGAAAGCGGTTTTCTTGAATTCGCCTCGCCTGTGCTGCGCACCGGCCTTGACGCCCTGAAAGCGCGTGGGGCTGAAAGAATTCTCTGCCTGCCCGGCATGTTGTTCGCCGCCGGTCACGTGAAGAACGACCTGCCCAGCGAGGTCAATGAATTCGCCGCCGAAAACCCGGATATTGATGTCCGGTATGGTCGCGAACTGGCCATCGACCGGCGCTTGCTGAAAGCCGCCGCAGAACGTATCGAAGAAGCCGAAGCGCAGGCCGAAACCAAAGTTGCCCGCACCGACACCCTGCTGATGGTGGTCGGCCGCGGCACCAACGATTCGGACGCCAACTCCAATGTTTGCAAGATCGCCCGCATGTTGTGGGAAGGGATGGGCTTTGGCTGGGCCGAGGTCAGTTATTCCGGCGTCACCACGCCGCTCGTCGATGCCGGTTTCGCCCACGCTGTGAAGCTTGGGTACAAGCGGATTATCGTGTTCCCGTACTTTCTGTTCACCGGCATTCTTGTTCAAAGAATATACGACTGGGCCGACGAAGCGGGGGCCGCACATCCGGAAGTCGAAATTCTTAAAGCCGGTTACCTGAATGATCATCCGCTGCTGATCGACACCTTCATCGACCGGGTCGGTGAAATGCTCAGCGGCGAGAACGTGATGAACTGCCAGCTGTGTAAATACCGGGAACAAATCATCGGTTTTGAGGGTGACGTCGGTCAGCCACAAGTTGGCCACCATCACCATGTGCGTGGCATCGGTACCGATCATGACCACCACCACCATCATCATCACGCAAATGGCGACAAAGGGAGCTGACCGGTGGCCGCAGCCCCTGTCCGTTTTGATTACCTGAAAGATCCGATAGCGATTTACCGACAATCGTTCGCGATGATCGATGACGCTATCGAGGCCGATATTCCTGCCCACATTTATCCGGTGGCGGTGCGCCTTGTCCACGCATCGGGCATGGCGGGTATTGTCGATGATCTTGCTTTTTCTGAAAACGCCGGAACCGTTGGTGCGCAGGCGTTGGCAGCCGGGGCGACGATTTTGTGTGACGCGGAAATGGTCTCCGCCGGCATTATCCGAAAGAGATTGCCTGCGAATAACAAGGTGATCTGCACCTTAAATGATCCGTCTACGGCAACAAGAGCAAAAGAACAGGCAACCACCCGCTCGGCCGCCGCCCTCGATTTGTGGACGCCCCATATGGAAGGTGCCGTCGTGGCCATTGGCAATGCGCCTACGGCCTTGTTCCGGCTGCTTGAAATGATCGATCGAGGCGGACCACGCCCGGCACTCGTTCTGGGTTTTGCCGTTGGTTTTGTCGGGGCTGCCGAATCCAAGCAGGCGCTGATTGATCACGCGCAGGCACTGGCGGTTCCCTTTATCACCCTCAAAGGTCGGCGTGGCGGCAGCGCCATGGCCTCGGCGGCAGTGAACGCCCTTGCCGGAGGCAATGAAACCAAGGCACCCGGAGGCAATGAAACCAAGGCGCCCGGGGGGAATGAGGGATGAGTGCCTGGATTACCGTTATTGGCATCGGCGAAGACGGCCTTGAAGGTTTAAGCGCTGCCCGATTGGAGCAGATCAATGGTGCCGACGTGTTAATCGGCGGTGCCCGCCATCATGGAAAAGTCGAAAATCCCGGCGCTGAACTTCTCGATTGGGGCAAGGGTTTCGATACGGCGCTCAAGGAAATCGAAAAACGAAAAGGTAAAAACATCGTCGTATTGGGCTCTGGTGATCCCATGAACTACGGGATCGGCGCGGTTCTGGTCCGCCACTTCGGCACCGACGCGGTGATCATCCACCCTGCACCCGGTGCGTTTTCACTGGCCGCCGCCCGTATGGGTTGGTCGATTCCCGATATTGAAACCCTGACCATTCATGGCCGCCCGCTTGAAACCCTGAACCGGTATGTCATGCCCGGCGCTCGTTTGCTGGTGTTGACCCAGGACGGTGACAGCCCGGCAAAAGTGGCAAAATTGTTGACCGACAAGGGATACGGCGAAAGCCGGATAACAGTTCTGGAACATCTTGGCGGCAGCAAGGAGAACAAACGCGAGGGCACGGCGGCAACATGGAATTTTGAGCGCGCCGCCGACCTCAACACCCTGGCCATCGACTGCGTTGCTGAGGCCGATGCGCCCGCGCTATCGCGCGCGCCGGGCCTGCCTGAAGAGGCTTTTGAGAACGACGGACAGTTGACCAAGCGTGAAGTGCGCGCCGCAACGCTGGCGCAGTTACAACCGCTGCCGGGTCAGGTGTTGTGGGACATCGGTGCCGGTTCGGGCTCCATTTCCATTGAATGGCTGAGGCTCGGCGGTCATCGCCGGGCCATCGCCATCGAGAAGAATGCGAAACGAGTCGCCGCCATGAAGCGCAACGCCGCCAACCTGGGCACCCCCGATTTGATTATTGTCGAAGGTGATTTCGGAACGGTAAAAGATGATCTGAAATATCAACCCGATGCCATTTTCGTGGGTGGCGGGGCGTCGGACCCGGAACTGTTAAAAGCGGCCTGGGCAGCGCTAAAGCCCGGCGGCCGTTTTGTCGTCAATGCGGTCAGCATCGAAGCCGGGCAAACCCTGCTTGCCTTCCGGGCCAAATATGGCGGCTCGTTAACGCGCATTTCCATTGAGCGGGCCGAACCCATTGGCAGTCTGACCGCATTCAGGCCGTTGATGACGGTAACCCAGTTTGTGCTCGGAAAATCAATATGAGCGGGGTGCTTTATGGCCTTGGCCTCGGTCCCGGCGATCCTGATCTCGTCACCATCAAGGCGGCGGCGGTGCTGGCCGATATAACGGTTATCGCTTATGTGACACCACTTAAAAACGCCGCAGCTGGCGCCTCCTTTGCGCGGGCCATTGCCGCGCCGCACCTTGGTGGGGAAAAGATAGAAATCACAATCCCGATCGCCATGAACGAAAATCCTGCCCCGGGACAGCTGGCGTATGATCAGGCATCAAGGGAAATCGCAGGGCACCTTGATGCGGGCCGAGATGTCGCGGTTTTGTGCGAGGGTGATCCCCTGCTCTACGGTTCCTTCATGTATGTGCTGGAGCGCTTGAATGAGTCCTGCAAAATTGTCACCGTGCCGGGGGTCAGCTCACTGGGCGCGGCGGCGGCGGCGGCTAACTTGCCGCTCGTCTCGCGCCATCAAAGTCTGGCCGTCGTGCCTGCGACCCTGCCTGAGGCGGAAATCAAATCACGCATTGCCGCTGCAAATGCGGCGGCGGTGTTCAAGGTTGGCCGCAACATGGCCAAGGTCAAGCGGGTGCTTGATGTCCTTGGTCGCATGGACGGGGCAATTTATATAGAGCGCGCCTCGCTGCCCGAAGTCAGGGTTTTGCCACTTGCCGATGCGCCCGATGACGCCCCTTATTTTTCAATGATACTGACGACGGAAACCTGAATTCATGACGGTAATACTGGTGCTCGATCAGGGCGGGCTCGAGATGGCAAAGACTCTTAAAAAAGCCCTGGAAGGGGCGTCCATTCACGGGCTTGCCCACAGGGTCGAGGGCGCGGATGAAACCTTCACTGAAACGGCACCCCACTTGCGGCGGCTGTTTCAGTCCGGCGAGGCAATCATCGGCCTTTGTGCAACCGGCATTCTGGTGCGCGCTTTAGCTCCGGTTTTGATCGACAAGAAAAACGAACCGCCAGTCATTGCGGTGGCGGTGGATGGTTCGGTGGTGGTGCCGCTGCTTGGGGGACACAGTGGTGGCAACCGTCTGGCCGCTGAAATTGCTCAAACGACCGGCGCAATCAACGCCATGACGACGGCGGGAGATGTGCGGTTGGGCGTGGCCCTTGATGATCCGCCAAAGGGTTGGGTTGTCGCGGGCCGGGTCAACGCCAAAGGCATCGCCGCCCGCCTGCTGGCCGATGAGCCGGTGCGGCTGGATGTGGATTGTGGCGATGCCTGTTGGTTGACGGAATCAGGAGCCCGTTTTGACAAGACGGCCCCCGGCCCCCGTATTCGGGTTACTGCTGAAGCTATTAGCGACCCGGGCGATGATCTGATTTTACATCCGCCGGTGCTGGCCCTTGGGGTTGGCTGCGAACGTGATTGCGAACCGGCGGAACTTGTCACACTGGTCGAAGACACATTGGCAGAGGCCGGATTGTCGGCGAACGCCGTGGCTTGTGTCGTCTCCCTTGACGTGAAAATGGATGAGCCCGCTGTTCATGCCGTAGCGGCCAGCCTTGGTGTCCCGGCACGCTTTTTCACGAGCGAAGAACTGCTAAACGAAACGTCGCGCCTGGCCAATCCGTCAGATGTTGTTTTTAACGAAGTTGGCTGTCATGGGGTTAGCGAAGGGGCTGCACTGGCAGCCGCGGGCGCGAAAGGGGCCTTGCGGGTAGAGAAAAAACGTTCGAAGAGGGCGACGTGCGCCGTCGCGTTCAATGAAGCCGGAATTGATGCGGCGACGACCGGACGGGCGCGCGGCCGTTTAAGCATTGTCGGCATTGGTCCCGGTTCGGACGGGTGGCGCACGCCCGAAGCCTCTGCCCAATTGGCGGCGGCGAGCGATGTTGTCGGTTATGGGCTCTATCTTGATCTGGTTGCCGATTTGATAGCCGGTAAGGAGCGCCATGTTTCTGAACTGGCACAGGAAGAAGAGCGGGTTCGCCGGGCCCTTGATCTGGCAGGTGAAGGACGCAACGTTGCCCTTGTTTGTTCCGGGGACGCCGGAATTTACGCCCTGGCCACACTGGCGTTCGAGCTCATGGACAGGGAAGACCGGGCCGACTGGAACCGTACGGAAGTTTCTGTAACACCAGGAGTCTCGGCCTTGCAGGCTGCTGCCGCCCGCATTGGTGCACCCATCGGCCATGATTTCTGCACCATCTCCCTGTCGGACCTGTTGACACCGTTTGATGAAATCGAACGCCGCCTGCAGGCCGCTGCCGATGGGGATTTCGTCGTCGCTTTTTATAATCCGGTGTCAAAGCGCAGGCGCACCCAATTGGCCCGGGCCCAGGAAATTCTTGTTGCAAAGCGCGGGCCCGATGCGCCGGTGGTGCTGGCGCGAAACCTTGGCCGTGCGGGAGAAGACATTAAGGTGATCAGACTCGGCGATTTGACCCCGGACCACGCGGACATGTTGACGATGGTGCTGGTCGGTAATTCCCAGTCGCGACTGATCATGCGTGGCGGACGGCAGTGGGTATACACGCCGCGCGGCTACGCCGCCAAGATGACTTGAGGGAGATGAGCTTCATGAGCGTCCATTTTATCGGCGCCGGACCCGGTGCACCTGACCTGATTACGGTTCGCGGCCTCAACCTGATCAAGGCTGCGGGGGTTGTCCTTTATGCAGGATCTCTTGTGCCAGAGGCGATCGTCGCCGAAGCCTCCGAAAGCGCCCGGGTTGTCGATACCGCCCCCCTGCACCTTGATGAAATTATCGATGAAATAAAGGCCGCCCACGAGAACGGTCAGGATGTGGCGCGGGTTCATTCGGGTGATCCATCCCTTTACGGGGCCGTCGCCGAGCAGATGCGGCGTCTTGACGAACTTGGCATCGACTATGACGTAACCCCCGGGGTGTCGGCTTACGCCGCAGCTGCGGCGGCAATGAAAACAGAACTGACACTGCCAGGCGTCAGCCAGAGTATTATCCTGACCCGTACGGCGGTGCGCTCTTCGGATATGCCGACCCGCGAAGATTTGCAGATACTGGGCAAGAGTGGCGCGACCCTGGCCATTCACCTGTCGGTCAACAATATGGCCAAAGTGGTCCGTGATCTTGTTCCTCATTACGGGGAAGATTGCCCTGTCGCCGTCGTTTACCGGGCCAGTTGGCCAGATGAAATGATCCTTCGCGGCACCCTGGAGGACATTCGCGCCAAGGTTAAGGCGGCAGGCATCACCCGCACCGCATTGATCATGGTCGGGCGGGTGCTGGGTGAAAATGCGTTTGATGATTCAAGACTGTACGCCGCCGATCATCACCATGTGCTCAGGCCCAAAGGGCCCTAAACCCGGCTTTCAAGCCACAACAGGGCTTCGCTTACAGTATCGACGGCTTCTCCCGGTTCAGGCAGTGGACGGCGTAGCAGGACGATGGCAATGCGATTGCGGATGGCGGCGGTGATTTTTGCCACCGTTCCTTCGCCGCCGCTTTGTTTGGCAAGCAGAGCGTCGATATCGTGTTCTTCCATCAGCGCCAGTTCATCATCAAGCCGGTAGGGCGGGCGACCGGTGATCAGGGTGATATTGTCTCCTGCAAGCGGTCCTGCGGGTTCTTCAATAACGCGGACGACAAAGTGGATATCCGGGAAATCAGCCAAAACATCGAGGCTGCTTTGACCGGTTGTCACCAGCACTCGTTTGGCAAAGCCTGATAACAACTGCACGGCCTCGCCGATGTCGTCTGCCTCGAGCAATTTTGCTCCAGGCGGCAAATTCCACGGTGGCCTGGCCAGCGTCAGGCGGGGTGTTTGCGTTGCCTGGCAGGCGTCAAAAGCGTTTGCCGATATGATCGCGGCAAAAGGATGGGTGGCGTCGATCAAAAAATCGATGCCTTCGTTTTTGATAAAGTCGGCCAGCCCCGGGCCACCGCCAAAACCACCGATGCGAACGGACGCTTTTAGATCGCGCACCGGCTTGACCCGCCCGGCCAGTGAATAAATGACATCAAGGCGACCGGCAAACTGGTCGACGGCCAGTTCGGCCAGATTGGCAGCCTCGCCTGTTCCGCCCAGAATTAACAGGCGTTTGATTTTAGCCATCGGCATCTCCTTCTGCGCGACCAACGAGTTGGCCACCCCTGTCGAAAACACAAACCTCGACAGACAAGCCCCCATCAACTGCCGACAATGCCACATCGTGGGCGCGCCGGGCGATCAGGTCGGCCAGGGGCAATCCTTGAGTTCGCGCAAGGTCGAGAACCGCCATGGCCGTCGTCGCCTTTTTGGCATCGGCAACGCATTTTTCGCCACCCCCAAGGTCTTTCAGGCAGGCGGCAAGTTTGTTAAAATCAAGTTGTGAGCGGTCCGAATGCAGGTCCATATTTCCCTGCGCCAGCTTGGTCAATTTGCCAAAACCACCGGCCAGAGTCAGTTTTTCGACGCGGTGATGACGCAAGTACTTCAAAAGCCCACCGGCGAAATCACCCATGTCGATCAGGGCGCTTCCGGTAAGGCCATAAAGCGCCTTGATTGCGGTCTCAGAGGTGCTGCCGGTGGTTGCGGCAATGTGGGTGATGCCGGTCGCCCGGGCCACATCAATACCGCTATGTATCGAATGAATCCACGCCGAACAGGAATAAGGCCTGACGATCCCGGTGGTGCCAAGGATCGACAATCCGCCGATGATGCCAAGGCGACCGTTCATGGTTTTTTCCGCCAGCTTTTCGCCGCCGGGGATGGCGATGGAAATCTCAAAGTCCGGGGGTTTGCCAAATGAGGCCGCGACGGCCTTAGCAACCTCGGTCATCATTTTGCGCGGCGCAGGATTGATGGCGGGCTCACCGACGGGTACTGGCAGGCCGGGCAGTGTGACGGTGCCGACGCCCGGACCCGCCACGAAGGTGATCCCGCTGCCGACGTGCCCCTGCCTTACGGTGACAATAATTTCAGCGCCGTGGGTGACATCCGGGTCGTCACCGGCATCCTTGATGATACCGGCGCTGGCCTGACCCGCTTCCAGTGAATGCCGGGAGAGGATAAAAATTGGTTCCTGGCCACCGGGAAGGCTGATGGTGACATCATTTTCGAAATGGCCCTGCAGAAGGGCCAGAAGGGCTGCTTTGGTGGCTGCAGTGGCACAGGCCCCTGTTGTCCATCCATAGCGCAGTTTCCCCGCGGGTTTAAACAGATCGTCATTCATGGGTGATATAGTACAGCTTTCCCGGAATCCGGATCATGATTTTTTTAAACTGAAAATCAAATTAAGTGTGGTTTGCGCTTGATGGCAGAGCCGGGGCGACTATCATGTGTGGCGGACAGTAAATTTGAAACTTGAGAGACCATGGCTGACAATAAACCAAGCAAACCCGATCAAAAGACGCTCAAGGGTGAAGAATCCAAAAAGGCGGCGAAACCCAAAAAACCCGCAGAACCCAAAAAGGATTCTAAAATGCCATCGCGTCTCATGACCTATATTGCCCTGATGGTCCTTATCAGTGCCTTTATTCTGGTCTGGCGGCACTATATCGAACCCACCTATTTTGCTGAATTCAAGGCCCCCGCCGGCGCCCAGGTGCAAACTGTTGGAACGCCGAAAATTGGCGGCCCTTTCAATCTTGTCAATCAGGACGGAGCAAGCGTCAGCGAAGCCGACTTCATGGGGCGATATATGCTGATCTATTTCGGCTACACCTATTGCCCGGATGTCTGCCCGACGTCGCTGTCTGAGATGGCCGACGCACTGGATATGCTTGGCCCGAAAGGTGATAAAATTACCCCGGTCTTCATCACCATAGATCCGGAACGTGATGACGCGAATGCACTGAAAACCTACGTTGCCTATTTTCACCCCCGGCTGGTTGGCTTAACGGGAACCGTCGAGCAAGTCAAAGCTGCGGCCAAGGCTTACAAGGCCTATTTCGCCAAAGCGGGTGATGGTTACAACGATGATGATTACACAATGGATCATTCCTCAATCACCTACCTGATGGGCCCTGATGGTGAATTTATCACTCATTTTGGCCATGGGGTTGATGCCGAACAAATGGCCGAGAAACTATCGGACCTCCTTTAATGAATAAAACACCAGGCCTCACAAATGGGCTGATTATCGCCGCACCTTCATCGGGAAGCGGCAAGACCGTGCTGACCCTGGGGTTGTTGCGGCACTTGTCCCGTATTGGCACCCCGGTGGCCTCGCTTAAGGCCGGGCCCGATTATATTGATCCTGCCTTTCACACGGCGGCGACCGACCAGCCTTGTTACAACCTTGATCCGTGGGCCATGCGACCGGCGCTTTTAAACCATACCGCTGCCCTTGGGGCCAAGGCAGGGGGGGCGACGACGGTTATTTGCGAAGGGGTCATGGGGCTGTTTGACGGTGCCATCATGGAACAGGGCTCGACCGCCGATTTAGCTGAAATTACCGGTTGGCCGGTTATTTTGATTATCGATGCTGCGGCGCAGGGCGCTTCTGCCGGGGCCGTGCTGCGCGGTTTTGCCACCCATCGCCCACATTTTTCTCCGGTGGCGGTGGTCTTCAACCGGGTCGGCGGGGAGCGTCACCGCGATGTCCTTAGCAAGGCAGCCGAGGCCGCAGCACCCAACATCAAAGTACTCGGTTTTGTGCCACGTCAGGTCGACTTGCAATTGCCCGATCGTCACCTGGGGTTGGTGCAGGCACGCGAGCATCATGACCTGGAGGATTTTCTTGATACAGCGGCAGACCTTGTTGCTAAAAATATTGATGTCGACGCATTGTTGGCCCTGGCCCAACCCCTGAAACAATCTGTCAGTGATAAGCCTGAATTTATCAAACCGCTGGGGCAACGAATCGCCATTGCCGATGACGAAGCTTTTTCATTCCGCTACCCGCTGATCTTGGAAGGTTGGAGGGCAGCAGGGGCGGAGCTTTCGTTTTTCTCGCCACTTGATGACGAAGCCCCCGGTCATGATGCTGACGCCGTCTACCTGCCCGGCGGATATCCGGAACTGCACGGTTATCGGTTAGGCACGGCCAACGTCTTCATGGATGGCCTTAAAGAGGCAGCGGACAAGGGGACAGTGATCTTTGGTGAATGCGGTGGCTATATGGTTCTGGGAAAGGGACTCATTGATGCCGATGGCGAGCGCCATGTGATGGCTGGTTTGTTGCCGCTTGAGACCTCGTTTGCGCGAAGAAAACTTCATCTTGGTTATCGTCAGGTTGAACTGGACGCTGGCGCGTCCCTTGGTTCGGGCGGTGTGCTGGGGGCACCAGGACAGCGTTTTCGCGGTCACGAATTTCATTATGCGTCGGTCATTAATGAGAGCCCGGGGGCACCGTTGTTTAAATCGTCCAATGCTGCCGGTGACGATCTGGGGCTTGCCGGTCTTGCCGATGGCCGGGTCATGGGGTCGTTTATTCACCTGATCGACCGGGTCGCTGATGATGACACATAAGCCCGCCCGCCAAAACGAGCCGCCGTTCTGGCATCAAAAGACATTGGCCAGGATGAACCCGCAAGAATGGGAATCCCTGTGCGACGGATGCGCCCGTTGCTGTCTGGAAAAGCTGGAGGATTCTGATTCTGGCGAAGTCAGCTATACCAACATCGGTTGCGGTTTGCTTGATGTACAGGCATGCCGCTGCACCAACTACCCGGAACGCAAGCGTTTCATGCCGGATTGTGAACGATTAACGCCGGGGAATATCGCCTTTCTGAAATGGATGCCCTCAACCTGCGCCTACAAGTTGCTGTCCGAAGGAAAGGACCTGCCCGACTGGCACCCACTGGTAACGGGCGACCCGGATTCGGTTCACAAGGCAGGAATATCCGTCCGCGGTCGCGCCGTCTCGCAAGAGGACGCCGGTGATTTTGAGGACCATATTGTTATCTGGCCAAAATAGTGAGAAAGATTTTTTGATGAACGACACCCTTAAAGGTATTTTCGCCGCCGCCCTGACACCCTTGAACAGCGATTTGAGTGTCGATCATGAAAGGCTCGTCAGCCACTGCCGCTGGTTGCTTGAAAATGGTTGTGACGGGCTGGCTGTGCTGGGCACCACTGGCGAGGCGAACTCGTTCAATCTGGCGGAGAGAATTGGCATTCTTGAAACCCTGTCCGATGCTGGAATTCCGGGCTCCGCTCTGATGCCGGGCACCGGTAGCTGTTCGATCCCCGAAACTGTCGAAATGACCCGGCGGGCTGTTGAGCTGGGGGCTGCCGGGGTGCTGATGCTGCCGCCGTTCTATTACAAGAACGTTAGCGACGAGGGCCTGTTCGCCGCCTACAGCGAAGTGATTGAGCGGGTCGGCGACGACCGCCTTAAAGTTTATCTGTATCATTTCCCGCAGATGTCGGCGGTCCCCCTTAGCTACGATTTGATTGAACGGTTACTTAAACGTTATCCGGACACCATCGCCGGTATGAAGGACAGTTCCGGCGTGTTTGACAATATGGCTGGTGCGGCTGAAAAGTTTCCTGGCTTCGGTGTCTTTAGTGGCGGCGATGATTTCCTGTTGCCGCTTCTGAAAAAAGGCGGTGTCGGTTGCATTACGGCGGTCTGCAATATTGCCTGTAATCTGTCGGCTGAGCTTTACCAGGCCTGGCAAAATGATGATCCGGCGGCGGAAGATTTGCAAAACAAGTTAATCACCGTCAGGGAAGCGGCCCAGAGCTATCCCTACAGTGCGGGTCTGAAATCCCTGCTCGCCCATTACAGTGGCGATCAGGGTTGGGTCACGGTTCGCCCGCCACTTGTCGCCCTGGATGAGACGCAAGCTGCGGACCTTGTCGGTCTTGTTGCGGCGACAGGGCACACCCCGCCGCCTGTTGGTTGACCGGTGAGGTCTGCCCGAAAAAAGATGCGCGAAGACCATCACAGCATCCATATCGATGGTCGTGAGATACCCCTGATTGTGCGCCGCCATCCACGCGCCCGGCGGATCATTCTGCGTATCAATACGGCAGGCGAAGGCGCGGTGGTGACAATTCCTGCCCATGCGGACCCGGCTGACGGTCTTGAGATGGCGCGTCGCCAGTCGACGTGGCTGGGCGAACGCCTGGATGACATGGGGGCGCGCACAGAATTTCGCGATGGCGTTCAGGTTCCCTTCCAGGGTCAGGACTATACCCTGCGCCATGATCCGGCTGCCCGTGGCCCGGTCTGGATCGAAGGTGATGAAATCTATGTTGCTGGCGACGCCCGCCACATGACCCGGCGCTTGAGCGACTGGATGAAGAAACAGGCGCGCGCCGAAATTGCGCCACTCGCTCACGCCAAGGCGGCCAACATCGGCCACGCTCCGTCGCGCATTACCATCCGCGATACCCGCACCCGTTGGGGGTCGTGTTCATCTAAAGGCGGGTTGTCGTTTAGTTGGCGTCTGGTGATGGCGCCGAACGAGGTTCTTGATTATGTCGTCGCCCATGAAGTCGCCCATCTTGAACACATGAACCACAGCCCGGCGTTCTGGCAAACCGTTGATAAACTGACCGCCGATGCCAGGCATGGACGGGACTGGTTGAGTGATAACGGCAGCGCCCTGCACCGGATTGGATAAGTGATGAAACAGGCTCAACATACGCTTGCCATAACGACGAAAGGTCAGGGGCTTTACGAATTTACCGATCAGGTGGTTAACTGGGTATCGGGGCAGGGGATTGCGGCCGGGCTGTTAACGGTTTTTTGCAGCCATACTTCGGCCAGTCTGACGATCCAGGAAAATGCCGACAGCGACGTGCAGCGCGACCTGCTGACCTTTTTTGCCAATCTGGCACCCGAAGATTCAGCACTTTATCGCCATACAATGGAAGGGCCCGACGACATGCCGGCCCACATCAAGAGCGCCCTCAGTGATGTGTCTTTATCGATCCCCGTTCAGGAGGGCCGTCCGACACTGGGCACCTGGCAGGGGATTTATCTATTTGAACACCGGACTCGCCCTCACAATCGCACGGTGATTTTACAACTGATGGGAACTTGAAAGTCATGACACTGTCGGCCTTGATTTTTGATGTTGATGGCACGTTGGCTGATACGGAAGAAGCCCATCGGCAAGCCTTTAATCGGGCGTTTGCCGCCGCTGGCCTTGATTGGCACTGGGATCAGGATTTGTACACCCGTCTGTTGGCGGTGACTGGTGGTCAGGCGCGTATGCGCTTTTTTCTGGAGCAAAGCAAAAGGCCCTTGCTGGACGATCAGGACATTGCCGATTTGCATAAAAGCAAGACGACGTTTTATGTAGAGGCCATGCAGGCCGGGCGTGTTCCCTTACGATCCGGTGTTGAGCGCCTGTTGGGTGAGGCCCGGTCCGAAGGATTGACCCTGGCCATTGCAACAACAACGACGCCGGTTAATTTTCAGTCTCTTATTGAAAGCACCTTGGGGGCGGCGGCGCTGGACTGGTTCGCCGTTATTGGAGCCGGTGACTGTGTTGAAAACCTGAAACCGGCCCCGGATGTCTATCTTTGGGCGCTCGACCGTCTGGGGCTTGAGCCATCACAGTGCCTGGCCTTTGAAGACAGTGCCAACGGACTTAAGGCGGCAACGGCGGCCGGGCTTGCAACCATCGTCACGCCATGCCCCTACACCAAAAACCATGACTTTACCGGCGCACTTGTCGTACAGGATAATCTGGATGAGCCCGACCATGTTGATGTCGCATTTTTGCGGCAGTTACATGGCCATCTTTAAAGTCGTGGCCTGAACTGTTACAGTAGCTCTTCTCAATGAAGGGAGTGTTCAATGCGGCTGTTTATTATTGCCGGTTTGCTGCTATCGCTGTTGTCGTTTGAAAGCGTCCGCGCGGAGACACTTCTGCAGTGCATGGAAAAATGTATCAGTTACGAAGGCGGTAATTCCGATACCAACAAGGCAACCTGTAAAACCCGCTGCGGTTCGGCGATGATCAAACAAAAGCCAGCCGGAATGCGCGATTGCAAGGGCGAGGTCAAAGCCTGTCGGTCAAAATGCGGCAAGGAAAAAATCGGCCAGCCGAGCGCTTGCCACAAGGAATGCAAGGCGCTGCAAATGTCGTGTCTTTAGGTCAGGACAAATTCCGACTTGTGAAATCCCTGAATATATAAAAGCGCACTCAGGTCGCCGTGGTCGATGCAGGCGTTGGCGACTTCTTTCAGACTTTCAGATGCGTGAATGGCGACGCCAAGCCCGGCGGCTTGTATCATTTTGATATCGTTGGCCCCGTCACCGACGGCCAGCACATCGGCAAGCTGCAGGTCCTTTTGCGCACATAAATCTTTTAGGATCGCAAGCTTTGCGATTCTGCCCAGTACCGGTTCTTCAACGGTGCCGGTTAACCTGCCGTCTTCAAAGATCAGCTCGTTTCCCCTGTCTTCATCAAAGCCGAGCCGTTCCGCAATGCGGCTGGTGAAAAAGCTGAAACCCCCTGACACCAAAATGCAATACGCTCCGTGATGGGCCATGGTTTGAACCAGTAGGCGCGCCCCTGCCTTAATGGTAAGGCGATTCCGGTAGACGCTTTCAAGCAGATGCTGGTCCATCCCCTTCATCAGCAACATTCGTTTGCGCAGGGCTTCTGAAAAATTGATCTCGCCGTTAATCACGGCGGTGGTAATTTCCCTGATTTGTGGGCCAACACCAAAAGCATCGCCCAACTCGTCAATGCATTCCTGATCAATGACCGTTGAATCCATATCGGAAATAAGAAGTTTTTTGCGACGTCCCTGGGCGGCGTTGCAGACCGCATCAATGGCCATACCCGCCAGGGCCTCGCGGGCCTGTTCGGCAATCTCCAAAGCGGCCAGGGGGGTATCCATGAAAAGATCACACGCTTCAGCCTCGGCCAGCCAATGGGGCTCGGCAGGGATTTCCAGACGCTGGCAGACACGCTCAATATGGGCGGACTTTAGCGGATTTGTTTCGGCATTGCCGATCAGGGTGAGGGCGTGGGAAGTCATCAGAATGGTTCGAAGTATATCACATTCAGCTAAAATACAAGGGCGGTATTAGGCATTGCTGTGGCCGTGCTTGCATTAAATTAACAGACGTTAGGCACCGGCAATATATAATGATCAGGGGCAGGAATGACACCGCGCAATGAATGGAGATACAAACCCGCGGCTTCTGGCCGCCCGAAAATTCGCCGGGGTAGCGGTCAATGAAGACGTCCGGGTCAAGCTCGATCATATTAAGTAATTCTCGCACCCGCTCTTCGTATTTCGCGCCGCTTAAGCCAAGATAAAATGCCAGCGGTCTGCCGATGACGTCACGAATGCCAGGGCGCGGCCGATACCTCGCCCCGAACCTGTCGCCAGTGCCGATTTTCCTGTCAGTTTGTTCACAGTGCCTCCACATAGCGCTGGCGTATTTCACGTTTAAGGGTTTTACCGGCCATATTCCTTGGGAATTCATCGAGGATCAGAAGGTCGGCCAGCCGCTGAAATTTGGCACCGACATGGTTGTTTGTCCATTTGATTAAAGCCTGGGCGTCGCTGGCGCTGCCATCTTTCAGGCGCACGGCAGCAACCGGCTTCTCGCCCCATTTTTCATCCGGAACGCCGAAGACGGCGGCCTCGATGATGTCGTCATGACCACCCAGGACTTCTTCAATATCTTTTGGATAGACATTCACCCCGCCTGAAATAATCATGTCCTTGATGCGGTCGACGAGGAAAAGAAAGCCGTCATCGTCCACATAGCCGACGTCTCCGGTCAGCAGCCAGCCATCGACAATGGCACTTTCGGTCAAGTCCGGGCGTTTGTAATAGCCGGGCATCATCATCGGCGAACGGCCACAAATCTCGCCGATCTCACCGGCTGGCAGTTCAATGCCCTGGGGGTCAATAATTTTGACCTCAAACAAGGGCGGCGGCACTCCGACGGAGCCGGTCTTGGTCATGGAATCCTTGCAATCCAGAACGGTGCACATGCCTTCGGTCAGTCCGTACAGCTCATAAAAGCGCCCCGGCAGGGCTTTGTTGAGATCTTCCTTATAGGTCAGGGGCAAAGGTGCGCCGACGGACAGGATCATCTCAAGGGAAGACAACCGGGACGGATCAAATTCAGGGTGATTGACGATCTCGATAATTTGCGCGGGCACCAGAACAATATGGGTCACCTTCTCGGCCTCAATGCCATCGAGAACAGCCTTGGCATCGAAGGCGCGATGCAGGATGTAAGTGCAACCCACATACATCCATGGCATCAGGTCAAGCATGGCCCCGTTAAAAGCAATGGAGCCTGCATGCAGGACAATGCTTTCAGGGTGCATCCGGAAACTCGAGGCAAAGGTGGTGCAATAGTGGCCGCGCACATAATGGGTGTGAATGATCCCCTTGGGATCGCCGGTGGTGCCGCTGGTGTACATGATGTTGTAGGTATCGTCGTCGCACAGGCCCGCTTCGGGAGGCTCGCTTCCCGGCGCGCCTTCGATCAATTGGGCATAGGTGCGAAATCCGTCATGGGACGACCCATCGCCGCCGACCAGAATGTATCCATCGTTGCGGACGTCACCCAGGTCGCCTCGAATATCCTTTAAAGTCTCTGCGAAACGGACATCGGCGAAAACCATGGCGGCGTCCGAATTGGCGATTAGGGATTGCAGGCCCGCCGCCTGCAGCAAGGTGCTGGCCGGGACAATGACGATACCGGTTTTGGCGGCCATCCAGTATAGGGTCATTAATTCAAAACTGTTGGAGAGCACGGCAAACACGTGATCGCCCTTTTTCAGACCTTGGGCCAGCAGGGCATTGCTCAGGCAATTAACGTGCTTGTTAAAGGCGCGAAAACTCAGGCGCTGATCATCAATAACGAAGCCTAAATGATCTGGCCGGTATCTGGCATGGCGGGGTAAAAGAGTACCAATGTTCATAAGCCCGGAAACTTTTCCTGTGTGTGTAAGGAGGTTATGGAATTTGATAAAATCAGGCAAGCACCTCCGTTACCTGTAAAAACAGGATTCATTCTGCCGCCCGGGTCGCCCGCTGTGCAAGCACAATGGCGACGCCACCCAGAGTCGCGGCCGAGGCCAGAACCAGCCGCAGCGTCAGATCTTCCGACAACAGGACAACCCCGCCAAAGGAAGCGATCGCGGGAACCGAAAGCTGAACAGTGGCGGCACGGGTGGCACTTAAAGCGGGCAGCACCGCGTACCAGACAACATAGCCACATCCCGACGCCAGCGCTCCGGAGGCGACGGCCAGAATCAAACCTGTGGGGCTGCTGCTGAAATCCTGCCAGAACACCAGACTGACAACCAGAACCAAGGGCACACAATAGGTGAAATTTCTGGCCGTTGCCTCCAGTGGGTCGGTCGCCCCCCTGCCCAACAAGGAATACGCTCCCCACGCGACACCGGCGATGGCCATCAGGATGGCGCCTGTGGGATCGGGCGCCGTGACGCCTGGGGAAACCAGATAGACCAGTCCGAAAACGGCCAGGGCAAGACCGGCCCATGACAATTTCGCAAAATGCTCGCCGCCGCGCAGGGCAACAACAAACATGGTCAACTGAACGGCACCAAAAAGAATGAGGGCGCCTGTGCCAGCGCCAAGGGAAAGGTAGGCGA
Organism: Rhodospirillaceae bacterium; assembly: GCA_014382375.1. Classification (GTDB taxonomy): domain Bacteria; phylum Pseudomonadota; class Alphaproteobacteria; order Rhodospirillales; family JABHCV01; genus JACNJU01. The sequence goes on along the minus strand of JACNJU010000059.1, from coordinate 3,601 downwards.
ATGAAAAAAACACCATGTAGGTAAACAACATCGCCGCAGATCGCCAGTTTGCTGTGCTGGGCTGGCGCGATCTTCGCCTGACCATGACAATCAGGATCAACGTTGCCGCACCTGCGATCACTCTGAGTGATGCAAAGGTGGCGGCGTCGATCAGCCCCTGCCCCAAAGCCTGCCTGCATAATAACGAGTTGGCGGCAAAGGCCAGCATGGCAGTGGCCGTCAACAACACTGTACGCGCCGTGCTATGGGAGGGATGGTCAGACATCATGACGTCACCTTAAACACATTTGCGAGCCTCATGGAAAGCTGACATTATCGGGTGCCCTCTGGAACCTGTGTAAGGCGGGTCATTATTTAAGGATCGTTTTGTGAGAGATTCACTGTTCCATATCCGCAGGAATGATTCTCTTAGTATCCATTCCCAAATCCGCACAATGTTGGTTTCGGCCATTCTTGATGGCCATCTCGCCACCGGCATGGCGCTGCCTTCTTGCCGCAAGATGTCAACCACGCTTGGCGTATCGCGCAATACCGTCGCCCTGGCTTATCAAAGTCTGGTTGATGACGGCTATCTTTCGTCGCGTGAACGCAGCGGTTACTACATCAGTGGTGAAAATCTTGATGGCAGAAGCAAAGCGCCCCGACAGGTAACAGGTCACAAGGACACCCCGGACTGGAGCGGCCGTTTCGGGATTGAACCCTCAAGCCAGCGTAATATAGACCTGCCGCGTGATTGGCGCTCTTATCCCTATCCCTTCACATACGGTCAGGTCGATCAGGATTTGTTTCCGCTGACCGAATGGCGCGAGTGCTCGCGTCAGGCCCTCAGCAAGACGGCCATGGAGGAGGACTCTTGCGATATTTTTTGTGATGACGACGCCTTGCTGGTGGAACAGATCTGTTTGCGGTTGTTGCCGCGCCGGGGCATTCGCGTCAATGCGGATCAGATACTGGTCACCCTGGGTGGTCAGAACGCCATTTACCTGCTTGCCAATTTGTTGATGACAGAAAAAACCACGGTTGCTTTTGAAGACCCGGGATACCCGGATGTGCGTAATATTTTTTCTCTCAGGACGCCAAATCTGGTCCCCATTCCCGTTGATGAAGAAGGCCTTCCCGTCGATCAGCGTCTGGATGATTGCGATTATGTTTTTGTCACCCCCAGCCACCAGTCGCCGACGACGGTGACACTGCCGCTGGCCCGGCGCGAGGCGCTGCTTAAGAAAGCTCGCGAGAAACGCTTTTTGATTATCGAGGACGATTACGAACCGGAAGCCAATTATGTCAACGAACCGACACCGGCGATCAAGTCCCTGGATGTCGATGACCGGGTTATATACGTGGGCAGCCTGTCAAAAACCGTTTTTCCAGGACTGCGCATTGGTTATCTGGTTGGCCACCCCAGGTTGATAGCGGAAGCCCGCGCCCTGCGCCGTTTGATGTTCAGGCATCCCCCCAACAATAACCAGCGCACCGTGTCGCTGTTTCTCTCGCTGGGCCATTATGACACGCTGGTGCATCGTCTTCACCGTTCCTACCGGGCACGATGGCAGTGCATGAGGGAGGCGCTGGCCAAACATCTGCCTGACTCGTTCCGGGTGCCGACTTTCGGCGGCAGCAGTTTCTGGATCAGGGGACCCGAAGGCCTTGACGCCGACGAATTGGCCAAAGAAGCCTTGCAAAAGGGCTTGATCATCCAGCCCGGTCGGGTGTTCTTCTCATCAAGCAGCGCTCCGGCGAATTACTTCCGCCTTGGCTTTTCGGCCATTCCCATAGAGCGTATCGAACCGGGCATTGCCATTCTTACCAGCCTGATCAAGGAATTTACCACTTCTTCATCTGACATATAAGATCGCCAGCATTTGGCCCTATGCTGCCGGGCACAGGCTGTCTATCAATCATTTCAGAATATAGTTTTGATAAGGAATATCGATCATGACCAAAATGACCACGGAAGAAGCCTTCGTCAAAGTCTTGCAGATGCACGGCATCGAACATGCGTTCGGGATCATTGGTTCGGCTTTCATGCCGATTTCTGATCTGTTCCCGAAGGCCGGTATTAATTTCTGGGATGTGGCTCACGAAACAAACGGCGGCCTGATTTGTGACGGCTATACGCGGACAACCGGCAAGATGGCCATGGCGATAGCCCAGAACGGACCGGGCATCACAGGCTTCGTGACGGCGGTCAAGACGGCTTACTGGAACCACACACCAATGTTACTGGTCACCCCGCAGGCGGCTAACAAGACCATTGGTCAGGGCGGTTTTCAGGAAGTCGAACAAATGGCCCTGTTTAAGGACATGGTCTGCTATCAGGAAGAAGTGCGCCATGCGACCCGGGTCGGTGAAGTCCTTAACCGTGTTATTGAAAAAGCGATCCGAGGCTCGGCCCCGGCCCAGATCAACGTGCCGCGCGATTTCTGGACGCAGGTGATCGATATCGAACTGCCGCAGATCGTCAGGCTGGAACGTCCCGCCGGTGGTGCCGCGGCCATTGCCGAAGCGGCGAAGCTTTTGTCCGAGGCTAAATTCCCGGTCATTCTTTCCGGTGCCGGTGTTGTTATCGGCGGCGCCATTGCTGAATGTCAGGCTTTGGCCGAACGTCTTGATGCGCCGGTTGCCAGTGGTTACCAGCACAATGACAGTTTTCCCGGCAGCCATCCGCTGGCCGCAGGGCCGCTTGGTTACAACGGCTCGAAAGCGGCCATGGAACTGATTTCCAAGGCCGATGTGGTACTGGCTTTGGGAACCCGGCTCAATCCGTTCTCTACTTTACCCGGTTATGGCATCGATTACTGGCCGATCCAGGCAAGCATCATTCAGGTCGACATCAATTCAGACCGTATCGGGTTGGCCAAGAAGGTCAGCGTCGGCATTTGCGGTGACGCCAAACTGGTGGCCCAGCAAATCCTTGATCAGCTTTCCGCGACTGCTGGCGATGCCGGCCGCGAAGAACGCAAGGCAACTATCCATCAGGCCAAGTCATCCTGGTTGCAGGCGCTTTCCAGCATGGACCATGAAGACGATGATCCGGGCACCGACTGGAATGCAGAGTCGCGCAAGCGCGACGCCGACCTGATGTCGCCGCGTCAGGCCTGGCGCGCCATTCAGGCTGGACTTCCCGAAGGCGTTATCATGTCCAGTGATATTGGTAACAACTGCGCCATTGGCAATGCCTACCCGACTTTCGAGGAGGGCCGTAAATATCTGGCTCCCGGCCTGTTCGGTCCGTGCGGATATGGCTTCCCGTCGATCCTCGGGGCCAAGATCGGCAACCCGGACACGCCGGTGGTCGGCTTTGCCGGTGACGGTGCCTTCGGCATTTCCATGAACGAGATGATTTCCTGCGGCCGCGAGGAATGGCCCGCCATCACCATGGTGATTTTCCGTAACTTCCAGTGGGGCGCGGAAAAGCGGAATTCGATCCTGTGGTATGACAACAACTTTGTCGGCACCGAGCTGAACCCCGATTTGAGTTTTGCCAAAGTCGCCGAAGGGTGTGGCCTGAAAGGGGTTTCGGTGAAGACGCCGGAAGATCTGACCGAAGCCTTGAAGGTTGCCTGCAAGGCGCAGGACGACGGGGTCACGACATTTATTG
>JACNJU010000044.1 GCA_014382375.1 Rhodospirillaceae bacterium | reverse complement strand
GGAAAAAGTGAATCACGTTGACACGGCGATGACAACAGAGTTCTTCAACAGCCTCGGCTAAAAGCAGAAGACTTCTCTACCTTTCGATTATGTCTACTTTTCTACGCTAAGCGGAAGTCAAAATCGCAAAATCCAGTTTCGGGAATTTAATGTCTCCTTATGGCTGTTACCTCAACCAGTGCAAGGCAGACGTTAAGGGTGACGAGTTTTTGAGTGGCTGCAGAAAATCTGTCTGCCTGTGATCGTAGCAACCCGTCCGGTACTTGATATCGTCCCAGGAAAAATGAATCAGGGAACCGCGGGTATTAATCTATCTTGCGAAAAGTGGTCGTCTACCACCGCATGCTGTCTTCCAGGCGCCGGGGGCGCCAACTGGTGCGGCGTTCCTTTGCGGGAGTAATTTTTTTCTTTACATGGCGCCGGTCGGGACCCCGTTCCTTCTTTTCATGGATATCTCGTCCGTGATGGTCGAGAGATGTCCAAACGTGGTCTTCATCCTTTTTTTCATGGCTGACGCCCCAGTCGATAACAGCATCTGTTTTTTCATTGGTGGTGCCCCAATCGATAATTCCAACGCTCCGGGTTTGACTCTCACCGAACGTGGCCATAAGGGCTGCATTGTCTTTCCAGAACGATTTGAACCATGCCGGCGCATCGGAATCGAGCTGTTCCAACCTGACAGGAAGACCACCACTTTTCACCGCAGCCTCAATCCTGTCCGCATTGATGGTACCATCGTCATTGGTGATATCGTCGATTTCGGCGACAATCAGCAAGCTCTGGATATCCATGGTCTTGAAGCGATCCATCAGGATGTAGGTTCCAATCGCGTTGACAACTGTCGCGGCAAGTTGAAGAGCGTTCTTGTTATCGTCCGAAAAACGCATAACAAAGTTATCGCCCTCTATATCACCGTGACCATGATCGGCGCTGACAAACTGCGAAAAAAAGCGGCCGCAGGATTCTCTTAAATTATCGGCCATGCGTCCCTCGCGCCCGCCGATAGCTTTGTATAGGGGGGACAGGGACATGATGAAGGCGGTATCCCCGAACTCACCACGACGTTCTGATATCACGGAAGATGCGCTTAGTTGTTCGACTTCTTCCTGCAAAATTGAATTGACGGCTTCTTCAAGTTCACGGTCCAGCTCTTCGGACGTTTTTTCCACGTCACCTTTAAAAGATTTTGAAATGCGGGAAAAAAATGATTTTTTTGCCATAGTTATCTGCTCGTTCCTTTTGGGTCACTCAGTGGGTCCGAACCCGGACGCAGGGGTTCAAACAGGAAATATGATGATGAAGATAGCTGACAGTACCCTGACAATTTTCAAATCGACATCACGACTCACCCCACCATATTTGTTTGGTGTAGGCACTGATATTGGTCAATTTGTGATAATTAAACTTTTTAAGCTGGGCAATTTTCACCTCCGTTTTTGGCTATGAACAGAAGATATAGACGCGGCTTCACAGCGCCACGGTGATCACCAATATCCGGCCATTGGCTGGCTGCCGAAAGGCTGTATTTCCCGTGACGGTGGACCGACGATGCGAATATCCTGAATTTTGATGTAAACTGAGGAATGTCGACTAAAATGGTCATAAGGGGAATCAGGGTTCAGACAGACAGGCGGTGATCCGACCCAGAAAGCTGACGACAATCTTCATCCCCTCAGGAAAGAGCGCACACCAGGAACCAACATCGTTGTTCTTCAGATTGCTCAAAGAGGATAATTCATGACGTTTCGTACTGTGCAGGCCTATGACACTCTGGTGCTCCACAACCCCAAGGTCGTTCTCGCCGCACTGCTCGCAATTCTGGTTTTCTTCGGTTATCACTCAAAAGACTTCAAGCTGGATGCTTCGGCCGACACCTTGTTGCTGGAAGACGACGTCGACCTCAAGATGTTCCGGAAAATCTACGAGCGATACCCCAGCAGTGACTTGCTCATTGTCACGTACACGCCCGACAATGATCTCTTCTCTGACCAGGCATTGGAGCCTTTGAAGCGACTGCGTGAAGAGCTCAGGAAAGTTTCCAGCGTGAACTCGGTGTTTACAATCCTCGATGCTCCCCTTTTCAATAGCACGGAACAAAATTTAGAGAAAATGCTCAAGGATATGCCGAGCCTGGAGAAACCCGGTATCGACCGGGCCAAGGCCAGGGTCGAATTGGTCAATAGCCCTATTTACCGGGATCTCGTCGTCAACGCGGATGGCCGAACCACTGCCTTGTTGTTGGATCTGGTTGAGGATGAACGCTACAACCACTTACTTAAATCCCGAAATGAGTTGAGGGAGAAAAAACGCGACAGCGGCCTTACGGCCGATGAGGCGCAAACCCTGAAACGCCTCTCCGCCGAGTACAATCAGGCTTATGAAGCCTTGAACGAAAGGCGCCATCTCGACATCGCCCATATCAGGGACATCATCAAGCCATACCGCCAGTACGGGGTTGTACATCTGGGCGGTTTGCCGATGATTTCCGACGACATGGTGACATTCGTGGGCAAGGATTTGACCGTCTTCGGGGGCGCTGTTCTGGCCTTCCTGATCATCATTCTCGCCGTCATCTTCCGGGAACTGCGCTGGATCGTGCTCCCCCTGCTCAGCTGCTTTTACGCCGGATTGATCATGACCGGCGTACTCGGGTTGACCGGTTGGAAGGTCACCGTCATCTCATCCAATTTTCTCGCTCTCATGCTGATCATCACCCTCTCGATGAATATTCATCTGATCGTACGCTACCTGCAACTGCATCGGGATCATCCTGATGACGATCAGTTGGCGCTGGTCAGAACCACCGTTCATAAAATGGTGAAACCCTGTCTGTACACCGCGCTGACCACCATCATCGGTTTTGGTTCCCTCGTCGTCAGCGATATCAAGCCGGTCATTGACTTCGGGTGGATGATGAGCGCCGGATTGGCGGTAACGTTTGTGACCTCGTTTCTGCTGTTCCCGTCATTGCTGTTGATGATAAGAAAAACCGAACCCACAACCACTGTTAAAGAGGTTCGGTTTCTCCTGCCCGAATATTTAGCCCGAGTAACCGAGCTCCAGGGTAACAAGATTCTGGGGGGGGTGGTGGTGTTGAGCGTCATTAGCTTCGCAGGAATCTCCATGCTGCGTGTCGAGAACAGCTTCATCAACTACTTCAGTGACGAATCCGAGATTTATCAAGGCCTCAAGCTCATTGATGATGAGCTCGGCGGGACGACGCCTGTGGAAATATTGGTCAAATTCAAAGATGACGTCGAAGAATTGACGCCAGAAGATCTTGCCGCGATGACCGAGGATGAGATTCGCGAGGAACGCGCCTACATGAAAGCGCTGCGCACCAAACCGGAGTTATGGTTTACACCGACCAAGATTCAGCTCATCAAAAAAGCCCACGACTACCTCGACGGATTGCCCGAAATAGGCAAGGTGCTCTCGCTCGCATCGTCGGTCCGGGTTGTCGAAGAGATTGCCGAAAAGGAGCTGGAAGGAATGGATTTGGCTCTGCTCTATAACAAGGTTCCCGACGCGGTGAAAAAAATTCTCATCGAACCTTATGTCTCTATTTCTAACAACGAAGTGCGGCTCATAGCGCGGGTTGTGGATTCTAAACCTGATCTACGCCGCAAGGAGCTACTGGAGAAGCTGCACCGTCAGCTGGGGAGAGAGAACGGATTCGAACAGCTCACCGACTACAAGCTTCTGATCAACGACGTAACCGTCAGTGGGTTGCTGGTGCTTTACAACAACATGCTGCAGAGCCTGTTCTCGTCGCAGATCAAGTCCATCGGTGTCGTCATGCTGGGTATCGGGATCATGTTCCTGGTGTTGTTCCGGTCGATCACCCTGGCCGTTATCGGCCTTTTGCCGAACCTGCTTAGTGCCGGGGTTGTATTGGGCGTCATGGGAGGATTGGGAATCCCCCTCGACATGATGACCATTACAATCGCTGCCATTACCATCGGTATCGCCGTCGACGATGGCATTCACTACATCTACCGCTTCAGGGAAGAGTACGCCCATACACACAATTATGAGCAGACCATGCACATTTGCCATTCCAGTATCGGCAAGGCGATGGTTTACACGACCGTGACCATTATCATCGGCTTCTCCAGCCTGGTGTTGTCCAACTTCATTCCCACGATCTATTTTGGCGTCCTGACCGGGGCGGCAATGTTCATCGCCCTTTTGGCTGCCCTTACGGTGCTGCCAAAGCTGATTTTGGTCTGGAAACCGTTCGACTGATGCCCGAACCTTGTTAACGTCAGCATCACCAATTAACCGAAAGGCTGGCCCGGCACCTATACCAAAGACCACGGGTCAGCAGTTCTTTTCTCGACCGGGACAATATCTTCCTTATCAAACCTACCTGACGATCAGGTAGGTGGAATCAACCTTTTGCGCAACCGCCTGGGATACGCTGCCTTGCAGCAGGCCTTCCAACTGACCAAGGCCGCGAGCGCCAAGAACGACCAGGTCTGCCCCCGTACGCTTTACGGCCGCGACAATCTGATCGGCATAATTACCTTCCAGAATTTCTACGTTCACGGAGTTAATGCCGTATTCACGACATTTCAGCTTTGCCTGCTCAACCACTTTATTGCCCAGGACTGTGATGAGTTTTTCGTTGATCTTTAATTGCCGGGATTCCAGTTCCGCTATTATTGTTTGCACGGGAACATCGTCACTTGCGGCCAAGGCCTCAGGTTCGCCATCAATAATATGCTGAACGAATGCCAATCTTTTCAGAATGTCCTTCGGATCCTCCCACAACAACACATGCAGAACAATTACTTCGGCTTCATATTTTGCAGCAAGGTCGGCAGCCACCTGGACCGCTCGCAATGCCGTCGAGGAGCCATCTGTAGCAACGGCGATTCTGGTGAACATGATGCGTCATCCTTCGTTGGTCTCAACGCTGAATTCTACTTGAAATATGGTTTGTGCACTATGATGCGTATCAAATTATCGCGCAATTGTCGAAAAGGTCGCTATATTGACCTGGACCGCCGGGCACAGTTGGCGTTCCGAACGAATGGCGAAAACATAACCAATGATCAACATGCGGATCATCAGTTCCGAAACAATCTTGGCGGCGTCGAAGTGACGACCCGCTTGCATGCTGCCGCCGACGTTTGGACAGGATCAGTCGTCCGGTTTACCATCGATATGTCGAAGGCCGTTTTCTTTGATCCTGAAAGCGGCAACAGGATATAGATTTCCCTCAATGACCATGAACAACACCCTTGGAGAAACATTTCTGGTCGCCGATATTGGCGGCACCAATGCGCGCTTCGCCGTTGCCGTTGCGGGTGATTGTGAGTTGTCTAAATTCCAGAAATTTCCAACCAGCGCCTTTTCGGGAATTATCCCGGCGGCAAACGAATACCTGGATCACATATCAGGCGAAATTCCCTCCCGGGCCTGTATTGCGGTGGCTTGTCCGGTCAGGGGGGACACCATCAGTCTGACCAACAATGACTGGTCCTTTTCCGTTGAGGAGGTTCGACAGGCCCTGAATTTAAAGCACTTGATGGTGATTAATGATTTCAAGGCCCTGGCGGCCGGGGTTCCGCATCTCACCAGCGATGAAAGAATGCAAATCGGAAATGGGTTGCCCATAGCTAATCGCCCGATCAGCGTCATTGGCCCGGGAACCGGACTCGGGGTTGCCAACGTCGTTCAGGACGGGGGCAAATTCATCATATTAGACGGTGAAGGGGGACATGTTGGTTTTGCGCCGGGAAATGAACGGGAGATCGAAATCCTCAGGCAGCTTTCACGGCAGTTTGGCCGGGTTTCAACCGAGCGCATCCTGTCTGGCGCAGGCTTGGCGACCCTGTATCAGGCTATCGCCAGGATCGACGGTGTCGATGCCCCCGATCTTGAGGCCGCAGATATCGTGGAGCAGGCAAAATCGGGATCATCCCCCCAATGCCTGGAAACGATCAGCATTTTTTGCTCGGCGCTGGGTAGCTTTGCCGGCGATACGGCCATGACTTTGAGCAGCCAGGGCGGTGTTTTCATCGGCGGTGGAATCGTCCCTCGTATCGCAGATTTGCTCATAGACAGCCCCTTCAGAGAACGCTTTGAAGCGAAGGGACGGACCTCGTCATTTATCAAGAATGTGCCGACTTATCTGATCACCACCGACCACACCGCCCTCAACGGGGCGGCATCCCTGTTGCTTGATGATTTAAGGAATTAGCAGGTGGAAGTTTCGATACAATGGGTGTCTGGAGCACCTGTTCATAGCCAAATGGGGACATCTACATTTTAACTTGATGCATGTCATGGGCCATTGGATTTGAGGGTTCTATTATCTTCTGTCACCTCATGAAAACAACAACGCATCATTTGCATAGAGTCACAGTCTACAGTGAAGGAACTCTGCAAGCTCAAAATTGTCGATGGCACCGAGGCTTTGCCTGGTTTGATCATCTGCAGCAGAGGGGAAATAGAGAGTATCGAACACCATGTCGATTTATCTCGCCTATGACGGTTCCATAAACGCCAACTGGATCGCCCGCTACGCAATCCGCATGGCGGCCAACCATCCTGAAAAGCAACTCCACGTCGTTTATATTGAGGACGCCGAAGTCCCGGCCCCCGAGTTGAGCGCAAATGTCAAACAGATTGAGGCCGAAGCCGCGGCCGTTGGCGTTAATGCAATGCTGGAAGTATGCCCGATGCACCAGGGCGTTTTTGGCGGCTTGGTCGATTACATTCCCGCTGGCCCGCAAACATTCGTTATCTGCGGGGCTCGCGTCAAAAAAGGCCGCCGCGGCTTCCTTGCCGGGACCATTTCCGAACAGTTGTTAAGCCTGCGCCACTTCAATGTCCTGGCTTTGCGCGTGGTTCAACCCGGCTTGCTGGGGCTGCCCCGCGATGTGCTGGTTCCGGTTTCGGGTGATCGCCAGGGAATCAGGGCAGGCCTGTCAATTCTTGAGCTGATGATCCGCGATATTCACCGCTTGCATCTTCTTAACATTGTCGAGGCAAGGCGTTCGCCGTTCCGCCTTCAGTCATCGGCCGATACCCGAAAACAACGCGCCCAGGCGATGACGTACGTGCGCACGATCGAGGACGAATTATTAAGAGATCTGGCCATTGATCCGAAGTTCGTCGATTCCCATGTCGTTGTCGCCAAAAGTTGGTCGCGAGAAACAATACTTCATGCCAGTCGATTGCATGCACATCTGATTTTCATAGAAGCGAAGCACGACAGCCTGACCAGGCGTTTGCTGTTTGACGACGAAATTGAACAGTTGCTCGGGCAGGCCCCCTGTGATGTCGCCGTCTACCGGGGAGTGACATGACGTGACCGGGCAAATCCAAAACATCAACCCCGGGGAAGTCTATACCTACCTGCATTCGAGGCTGGACGGCCTGAACGTACGGGAGGTGACGGCGCGCTTGGAGGAGATCGGGCCGAATACCCTTGAGGTTCCCAAGGGACACTGGTGGTTGCGCAGCCTGGTCCGGCAATTGACCAATTTTTTTACCATCCTACTCGATATTTCAGCTCTGATTTGCTTCGTTGCCCATTCCATTCAACCGGGCGAGCAGATGAATATTCTGGGCTGGGCGTTGCTCGGGGTTTCCATGCTAAACGCCCTGTTCAGCTTCGCCCAGGAATTCCGTGCCGAACGCGCCATGGAAGAACTACGTAAATTCCTGCCGCAAAAAGTTATCGTCCGCCGTACGGGGGAGGATAGGGAAGTCGCCGCCGATTTGCTGGTCCCTGGTGATGTCATATTGATTCGCGAGGGCGATAAAGTCCCCGCAGATGCCCGAGTGGTCGATGGAAGCGACCTGATTGTCGACAATTCGCCGCTAACGGGAGAAGCCCTCCCCTTGCCCATTAATGCTGCCGCTACCGATAAGACTCTGACAGAAAGTAGCAATGTAGTATTTGCCGGTTGCACCGTGCTGCGCGGATCGGCACGCGCTGTTGTATTCGCTACCGGTTTCCGCACCCAATTTGGGCGCATCGCTAAGCTATCACATGAAATTCCCCGAATTGCCTCTCCCCTGGAGCGAGAGACAGCACATATGGTGCGCGTCTTGACCATGATTGCCGTTTCCATGGGTCTGGTCTTTTTTGTTTATGGCGTCATTACTGAACGCTCCCTATGGGTCAACCTGGTATTCATGATGGGGATTATTGTCGCCAACGTGCCGGAAGGTCTGTTGCCGACGTTCACCCTGTCGCTGGCCATGGGAAGTCTGCGCATGGCGCGCAGGAATGTCCTGGTCAAAGGCCTAAATGCCGTAGAGGCGCTTGGCGCGGTGCATGTTATCTGCACCGATAAAACCGGTACATTAACACTCAACCGACTGAGCGTTTCGCGCATTGCCGATCCCCAGTCGGGGCAAGACATCAATATTGAAAAATGCGGTAGTGATTTTTTCGCGTTGGCACTGACGGCTGCGGATATTGACGAGACCGATGAAGGATTGAGTGGCGACCCGCTTGATGTCGCAATAGCCGAACGCTATCGAGCGAATGGCGGCGATCCTGTCGCTATCAGCGCGAAGATTTCGCGCCGCTTCGCATTCGATATCGATCGTCGCCGCGCCGGAGGCATCATAAAGGATGCCGTGACCACCCGTTTTGCTGTCAAGGGTGCCTGGGAGTCATTGCGTCCCCTGGTCACTTCCGTACGCGATTGTACCAATGGCACCACCGCCATTGCCAATTCCAGCAGTCTTGAGGCCGCTGATATGATCGTCCACGTGATGGCATCGGCAGGTGAGCGGGTGATCGCCCTGGCTTCAAGGTCGATTTCCGTGGAAGAAGAGAACACTGACATTGAAGATCTGGAACGTGATTTGGTTCTTGAGGGATTTATCGGGCTCGAAGATCCAATCCGCCCCGAAGTGCCAGGAGCGGCCCGGCAATGCCACGAAGCGGGAATCAGCATGATCATGATTACCGGTGATCATCCTGAAACGGCGGAAGCCATCGCCCGCAAGGCTGGCATATTGGTTGATGGGGATGATGCCGGGCAACCGACTGTCACCGGAGACGACCTGGCCAACATGCGCGTACGTGATCTGATTGGTCTGCTCGAAAAAGGCACAACCGTATTCGCTCGCACCAATCCCGAGCAGAAGATGAAAATCGTCACGGCATTGCATCAAATGGAACGCGTGGTTGCGATGACGGGAGATGGCGTCAACGATGCCCCCGCACTCAAGGCCGCCGATGTTGGGATCGCCATGGGGCGTGGCGGGACGGACGTCGCCCGTGAGGCGGCGCAGGTAATTTTACTCGACGACAATTTCGCCTCCATCGTCGCCGGCATCGAGGAAGGGCGCACCATCTTTGCCAACATCCGCAAATTCACGAATTACGTACTGGTAAGCAACGGCCCGGAAATATTGCCTTATCTCATATTCATGCTTTTTCCGGTACCGCTGGCGCTGACCGTAATCCAGATACTGGCTATTGATCTTGGCACAGACATAATCCCGTCAATGGCGCTTGGACAGGAAAAACCGTCAGCCGGGATCATGAAAGATCCACCGCGCGACCGCAATCAGGGTTTGTTGTCGTTTCCGCTAATAGCCCACAGTTATTTTTTCCTCGGCCTGATTGAGGCTATATTCTCGCTGTCGCTGTTCTTCTGGGTGTTGTTCTCTGGTGGGTGGGAATGGGGTCAGGTACTGGCTTCAACTGACCCGCTCTATCGTTCTGCGACGGGGATTACGCTTTCCTCGATTCTGCTGATGCAGATAGGAAACTTGTTTGGACGCCGTTCGCGCACCCAAAGCGGTATCGATCTGGATGCCTTCAGGAACCCTTTGCTGGTCACCGGTATTGTTTTTGAAATCATCTTTTCCTGGGCCATCATCTATTATCCTCCAGTCAGCAATATCATCGGATCAGGTCCGGTTGACGCGCATATTTACGCCATTGCGTGGGTCGGGGCACCTTTGATCTTTGGCCTCGATTACCTTCGCAAGAGAATAGTGTATGTTTATCAGCGAAATTGAGTTGTCGGGCTTCCTCATAGAATATGGAGGTCGAATCCGCTTCGTCCTTATCCATGGCCGTGCCGGATTTGACTTCAAAGGGTTCACCACTTTCGAACCCCGTCGCTTGTGTTTTCGGAATTAGCGGCGGCAGGAAGCGCCGATGACCTGTTTGTAAAGGCCACCCTGGGATTTTTCCAGCAAGTTGACCCATAAAACCTGGTCGTCAGACAGGATGCTCCAGACTTCAGTTGTCATCGGTGGGCAGGCCATGCGCACGATGTGGAATTGCTCGACGCGGGTCCGGGACTTGATCATATCGACCTGGCCCGGGTCAGGGACCAGCACATCCATCACCACCTGGCCCTTGTCATCAACGGCGACGTTGGTGGCGATCCATTCCTCGTTGGGCGGGTTGATTTTGGAATAGCTTTTCATCCATTCTGCCGCCTCATTGGCCTGCTTTTCATCTTCACCGCAAGCCGCAAGGGCGACGCTTAAGGCGAGCGCCAGGGCGACCTGGACAAGGGTTCTTACTTTTTGAAATTTGGTCAGGCGCATGTGGCAGACTCCGTTTCAGGATAAGCCGTCCTGAAATGAATCTACAAAAGAAAGGTTTCCATCGGATTAATGGAATTTCAGCCGTTGAAATGGACCGTACTGCGCCCTGAAATATCATAACCGCCCATTTCCCGGGCGTGCATGGAAAACCCGTCAAGACGGGTCAGGGTGATCAGTTTCTGAAACGGTGCTTCAAAATAATCGCGGCGGCGGATCAATATATCGAAGCGCTCGTGACAAAGCGGCTTGAAATCAAGTCCGTATTGGCGGGCCACCGCTGCCAGACCCAGACCGGCATCTGCCTTACGGCCCTTGATAGCCAGCCCAAGTTCGGTTTCATTCTTGGCGGCGGCGTCATTGATATTGAAATCCCACTCATCAAGCCCGGCCTCGTTGATCAGGTGCTCGAACAACACCCGGCTTCCCGCCCCGGACTGGCGGACGATGATGCTGGCTTTCTTCTCGGCGAGGTCGCTAAAGCCTGAAATATTCTTTGGGTTACCGGGAGCAAGCAACAATCCCTGCTGGCGGGAGGCCCACTCGACCAGCACCAGATCACCGGGCGGCTGGTTGTCATAAGCATCAAACAGGGCCTGAACGTTGTACTGCCCTGTTTTGCCATCCAGCACATGCATGGCGCAGGCCAGAACCTCACCGGCGACAAACTTTTTAAGGCCGCTCAAACTGCCGCCGCCCATCAGGGCAAGACCGCAATTGGATTCTAGCAGGGCCCAGTCGAGCAAGGGATCATGGGAGCCGGCAATCACCGGCGGCGGGGCCTGCCTGACCCGCTCGTCACCACCAAGGGATTCCAGGTCGCCGGTCAGCCAGCGATCAATCAGGTGTTTGGGAAACAGCCATTTGCCACTGGCCCGGGTGCAGGGTATCTGCTTTTTGCGCACCAGATCATAGACCTTGCGCTCCTTGACGCGCAGGTACTGGGCAACTTCGTGGGTGTTCATCAATTCGGACAGCGGCGTATTCCTTGCCATGGATAAGTTGAAACCCGTTTATATCATATTGTTTAAAGATGCTCTAACAACCACACACAAGTTGTGGGCGACATTTGGTTGGCCTGTGATTAAATTACCCGTTAGGTTCTCGAACTGACTTTTTTTCCGCCTGGGAAATACAATGAAATGATCGATCCGCTTGGCCGTCATATTTCATATCTTCGGGTATCGGTAACAGACCGATGCGACTTCCGTTGCACCTATTGCATGGCCGAAGACATGACCTTCCTGCCCAAGAGCGATGTTCTCACACTTGAGGAGCTGGAGCGTTTGTGCAGCGCCTTCATTGCCAAGGGAATCCGTAAAATTCGCCTGACCGGCGGCGAACCACTGGTCAGGCGTGGCGTCAACGACCTGATCAAATCCCTGGGCAAACACCTGAACGGCGGCGGCCTGGACGAGCTGACATTGACGACCAACGGCAGCCAGCTTGAAAAACACGCCGACGCGTTGTTTGATTACGGAGTCAGGCGCCTGAATGTTTCTATCGACACCCTTGATAGCGATAAATTCACTGAAATCACCCGCGGCGGTAAACTGGCGCAGGTGAAAGCCGGGTTGGCTGCGGCCAGTCGCGCCGGACTAAACATCAAGATCAACACGGTGGCCCTTAAAGATTTCAACGAAGACCAGTTCTCGGGCCTGCTCGGCTGGTGCGGTGAGCAGGGTTACGACATCACCTTTATTGAAACCATGCCGCTGGGCGATATCGGTGGCGACCGCACGACCCAGTACCTGCCGGTCACGGAGGTTCGTCACATTCTTGAAAAGGACTGGACCCTTACGGATTGCGATCACAACACCGGCGGCCCCTCGCGTTACACCGATGTCCTGGAGACCGGAAAGCGGGTCGGGTTTATCTCGCCGCTGAGCCATAATTTTTGCGCCACCTGCAACCGGGTGCGGGTGACCTGCACCGGCAAGCTGTTTATGTGCCTGGGCCAAGATGACAACGCCGACCTGCGTGCCCCCTTGCGCGCCAGCGAGGGCGACGAAGCCCTGAACGCGGCCATCGAGGAAGCCATCGGGCGCAAGCCGAAAGCCCACGAATTCATTATCGAACCCGGCAACGGCGGACCCGCCCTTTCCCGCCACATGAGCATGACCGGCGGTTGATTGCGGAGCATCCTCGGGTATACTCCCCCCATGGTTAAAAAAATCGCCTTTACCGCCGCCCGCCAGCCGCGCGCCCAGGAAGCCCTGAAACGGCTAAAGGCAAAGTACGCAAACGTTCCGGTCAGCAAGGCCGATGTCATTGTCGCCCTTGGCGGTGACGGCTTCATGTTGCGAACCCTTCACCGCTTCATGAATCAGGGGGTGCCGATTTACGGCATGAACCGGGGATCGGTTGGCTTTCTGCTCAACAATTACTCCGACAAGGCCTTAAAAAGCCGCATCAACAAAGCCGACGCCATGGCCGTTCAGCCATTGATCATGAAGGCGACCGACACCCGCGGCAAAAAACATACGGCCATCGCCATCAACGAAGTCTCGCTGCTGCGGCAAACCCGGCTGGCCGCCAAGATCAACATTCAGGTCGATGGCATCGAGCGGATGGCGGGCATGATTTGCGACGGCATCCTGGTCGCCACCCCGGCTGGCAGCACGGCCTATAACCTTTCAGCCCATGGTCCTATTATCCCGTTGGGCGCCGGGCTTTTGGCGCTGACCCCGATTTGCGCCTTCAGGCCGCGCAAGTGGGGCGGTGCCCTGCTGCCACAGGACGCCACGGTGACCTTTGAAATTCTCGATCCGGAAAAGCGCAAGGTCAGTGCCGTCGCCGACTACACAGAAATTCGCAGGGTCGCCAGCGTCACCGTGATGGAAGACCGCACAAGAACCATCACCATGCTGCACGACCGTGACCACAATTTCGAGGAACGCATCCTTAAAGAACAGTTCCAGCCCTAGAGCATGTCCGGGTTATGCAAAAAAAAATCGTCATGCCCGCGTAGGCGGGTATCCAGCGTTTTTTCCAGCACCTTGAATTGTAATGATTTTCTGGGCTCCCGCCTACGCGGGTATGACGATATTCTTCGGCGTTAAGTGATTTAATCAACAACCGGCTACTTCAGGTTTTCGACGACGTAGGTTATCGCAAGAATACCGAGGAACAGAATGAGCAGCAGGATCAGCGATCCCCTGACCATTAGTTCGCCAAAGGTGGCGTTACGGCGTTTGCGTCCCTTACGGGCTTTTTTCTTGGTCTCGCGACCGTATTTTTTGGGGTTCTGCCGCCATTCCTTGCCCTTGCGGCGTTCCGGGCCGGTGTATTGTTCCCTGGTTTTGCGGAGCACCTTGACCTTGTTGTAGATAACCAGCGAATGGCTTTCGCCGGTTTCCTCATCGTAGCGTTCCTCGATCACCTCAATGGCCGAAAAGAACCCCTGATGCAAAAGCTGCTCGGCCTGGGTTATCGCCTGGACCTTGTTATCGACCACGGCCTCCACTTCCCACTTGCCTTTTTTCAGGCTGAGAATTTCAAATGAAGAAACAAGGGGCATGTCAGGTTTTACCCACTCTTTTATTTTGATCCGCACCGATGGCCTGGGTGATCGAGGTAAAGCCATCGGCCTTGATAAGCCCGGCCAGTTCACGCTTGATCGCCTGAACCCGTCCCGGGCCATGATAAACCATTGCCGAATAGAACTGAACCAGACTCGCACCGGCCCTGATTTTGGCATAGGCGTCGGCACCGCTGCTGATGCCACCGACACCGATCAGGGGAATTCTCCCGCCCGTCAGTTGGTACATCTGGCCCAGCACCCGGGTTGAAGGTTCGAACAGGGGCCTGCCACTTAAGCCGCCGCTCTGGCTGGCGTTTTCATGGGTCAGGTCTTGTGGTCGATCAATGGTCGTGTTGGTGGCGATCAAGCCGTCGATACCGGTTGCCAGGGCGACCTCGGCGATATCGGATTTGTCCTCGTCGGTCAGGTCGGGGGCTATTTTCAAAAGCAATGGCGGCGGGTTTTCGCTAACCGCCCGGGACCGCGCTTGCAGCGCCGCTTCGAGCAAGGCCTGCAGGGGTTCCCGGCCCTGCAGGGCGCGCAAGCCCGGGGTGTTGGGTGAGGAAACATTGACAACAAGATAGTCGGCAAAGCCGGCAAGCCTGGCAATGCCCTGCACGTAGTCGGCGTTGGCATCGGTGCTATCCTTGTTTTTACCCAGATTGACGCCAAGGATTCCGCTCCGCACTCGTTTCTCAAGGCGGCCCGCGACGACATCAAGCCCGTCATTATTAAAGCCCATGCGGTTGATGATCGCCTCGTGGGCTGGCAGCCGGAACAGCCTTGGCCGTGGATTGCCCGGTTGCGGCCTGGGTGTTACCGAACCGATTTCAACAAAGCCGAAACCTTGGGCCAACATGGCGTCGATAACGTCCGCATTTTTATCAAAACCGGCGGCCAGACCAACCGGGTTTGCGAACGCCCGCCCCCACAAGGTTTGTTCCAGGACCGGGTCTTTGAGCGATGGCTGGGCCGCAACCAGCCCGCGACGCAACGCCTTGATGGCGAGACCGTGCGCCGTTTCGGGATCAAGCAGCCTGATAAAAGGCCAGGCCAGACGATACAGGTCAATCATGTTCAGGACGCCCCCCAACGCCCCTGTGAGGCCATGACGGAATCTCGTCCGGGAAGACATGAAAGCCGTCGGCCCCCACCGGCAAGTCACGGGCGCTGACGACCTTACTGACATCCAAACCGCCATACAGATGGGGAAACAGCTGCCCGCCGCGCGCGGGTTCCCATTTCAGCGCCTCGCCAAGACTGTCAGCAGCGACCGCGATCAGCAGCAGGTCTGTAACGCCACTGCGGTGAAGCGCGGCGCTTTCGGCCACCTGTTCGGCGGTCGAAAAATGCATGAAGCCATCGGCCAGGTCATCGCCGCTGCCCAGGTATTGGCCGGGTCCTTGAGCGGCCTGCCAGTCATGACGCTTGCACATATGAAAAATCAGCTGTTCAGACATCAGCCGACAATATCAGTTTCGACATGACCATCATAGAAAAAGGCCGCAAATAAGAGTATACTGTTCCATCTACTGAAAAAGATCGGGAGGCGACAATGTTCAATCCAGTTGAATTTTCGCTCAAGATCCAGCAAGTCGCAATGGACAGCGCCGCCGCCTCGGCCAGAATGATGGCGGCCAATTACCTGCGCTTCGTCGAACAGCAAAGCCACCTTCTTCAACACACCCTTGCGGGCCGTCGGGACGATGACGAGCCAACCCACAAGAAGCCCCATAAGGCCCAAGCCCGCAGGACAAGAAAGAAAATCAAAAAAGGCAAAAAGTCACCCTGTTCAGGCCCTGATTTGCTCGATCATTACGGCAAAAGAACCCACGACGTCGACGTCGAACACATTTAAAACGTTCGGGCTCGAGGCTTGAATGTGAACGCATTGTATAAAGTCAATCTGAATTTCTCTGGTGATCGTTTGGAAATTTGGAATGGATTCAGAATTGGACTTTAACAATTTTACAATCTATAATTACAATACTAATAATTATAAACATCCTTTCATATATCTCAATAACTGTCATAGAAGGTGTTTTCTGATGATTTTTCCATTTATTAATAAAAATATCAGTTCGCAACCCAATGCTGTCCGTAGGGGAATTTTCAAGTATTCACTGTTAGGCGGCGTATCCATGCTGACAGTTTCACCAATGCGCTCTGCGTTATCCCAAGGCGCAAATGATGATTATTGTGATGTTCGCAAGGAATTAGAAAATAACTTCGATAATCTGGTTGATGCATTCAGCAAATATGAACCAGATTACAATGAATCAAATTTCCAAATGGTGGAGGGCTTTCTTGCAGATTCAGCCACGGCACGAAACTCGACAATAAAAAAGGCCTACGACAGACTTTCGGATCAAATGAATCATGGTATTGAAGCCCAGGACTTGATCCTTAACGAGATGCAAAATATAGCAGACTTCATCGACGATCAGGGCAAAGAAATTTTTCCTGATGGAGGCCCCTCAGTCATTAAAAGACCGTCTCCCCCTAAATCACCCATCAAAAAGAAGGAAAAAGCCAAAGATAAAATCTTACAGATGATTGTTGAGATACTCGGCGAAGTATTCTCTCTCGAAGATATCTTATCAGATTTGCTTGATTTATTCCTGGAAGATAAAAGCATAAAAAAATTAATCAAAAAAATGAAAAAAACTTTTTCTAGTGCGAAATCCACAAGCAAAAAAATGAAACGTCTGGTACGCCATTTGATCTCGCTTCTTAAACATCTCTCATCACCTGCATTTATTCAACAAGCCGCTCAAAGCGTCGGAAAGAAACTCTTACCCCGGTTAGCGACAGCACTTGCCAAACGCTTGGTTCCCTTCATAGGGTGGGCCTCTTTCTTTGTTGATTTTAGCATTGCTGTCGCCAAGAACTGGGTTTCTATAAAAAAAGCATTTGCCTAAAGCTTTCCCAATCAATCTGTTCAACCTGAATTTTCAGAATAGCATAAAGGTTGTAAAAAAAATTCCCTAGAATCGGTCGACCCTGAACGGTTTTGGGTCGAGTGCCGGGGTGCGTCCGCCGACCAGATCGCTGATGGTCTGGCCGGTAATGACAGAGCCCATGAGACCGGCGTGAGAATGGCCGAAGGCGAAAAAGGCGTTGCCGAAATGGGGCGAAGCGCTGATCACCGGCAAGCTGTCGGGCAGTGACGGCCGCATTCCCATCCATTCGGAATAACCTTCGGTGTTGGCGCTCGGGAAAAGCCGTTTCAGGTGTTTAAGCAAAACCCCGGCCCGCTTGTAATTGGGCGGTGCCTCAAGACCCGCAAATTCCGTCGTTCCGGCGGCCCGAAGGCCGATCTCCAGACTGGTCATGGCGAACTTGTTTTCTGCCGACATCACAGATTGCGGGACGCTTATGCCCGGATCGGGAAGGGTCACGTGATATCCCCGTTCACCAACCAGCGGCACCGGCGAGCCGAGCCGCTTGCTGAATTTTGCCGACAGCGCACCGGCGGCGACAATCAGCACATCCAGATCGAGATTATCGCCATCACAGATCAGGCGGGTTGGCCCGTCCGCGCCCATTTCAATGTCGCGAACTTCGCGCCGAAGCAAGGTTCCACCGAGGCGGGAAAATTCAGCCGCCATGGTCTCAACAATACCAAGAGGGCTCGTTACCTGACCGTCATCGGGCCTGAACACACCCCGCACGCAGCCTTTTGAAATGCCAGGGGCCATCTCCTGAACCTGACCGGCATCAAGGAATTCAAGGCGCGCACCATGTCGCTGAATGATCTCAAAGTCAGCGGCAGAGCTGGCGAACTTCTTTTCGGACTCGTAAACGAACAAAAGTCCGTTGGGCTTGACCATATGGCCAGCGCCGATAGAACCAAAAAAAGCCTGAAAATCATGCACGCAGTCTTTATGCAGGGCCCGAAGAGAAATGCCGGAAGCGGTGCTGCGGGCCGGTGATCCGGCAGCAATAAATCGCAGGAACCAGGGTGTCAGCGCCAACATATCACGCCAGCGCACCGAAAGCGGGCCAAGCGGGTCAAGCAACCAGCCCGGCACCTGCCAGGCAATTCCCGGCACCGATATCGGTACGCAATAAGACGCAGAAAGAATGGCCGCATTGCCGAAGGAACACCCCTGCCCCGGCGCCTCCTTGTCGACCACGCAGACCTTGTGGCCATCGCGCAACAAATGAACCGCGCACGCCATGCCAACAACACCGGCACCGATAATGGTCACTTTGCGGGCCGCTTCACCGTTTGCGCTCATGACAGAAGAATCCCTGTAAAATTAATAGATGATTGGTGCATGTTCGGGAGCAAAAATACAATCTTTTTGGATCGGCAAAAAATGTTAAGGTCACTGATTGAATGATCAGGAGTACGTTAAACCATGTCCCGTTTTATCTCTCTCGCCCTCGCCGTGATGATTTTACAGCTTGCCATACCACAAGCCCAGGCCCTGGACCTGAACCCGCTTTCGGCCATTAAAAATGCCGTCGAAGCCGCCGTTGAAGATCGCAGTTCCAGCGATATCGCCAAGGACCTGGAATTAAAGACCAAGATCACCGCCAAGATCGTCGATAAGATGGGCTCTGATGTTTTCTCGCTTAACACCGATGTTTACGAGCAGGACGTGATGCTGACCGGGGCCGTCGAAAACCCCCGCCTGAAGGCGATGGCGGCAAGCCTTGCCAAGTCCATCAAGGGGGTCAAGAAGCTCTATAATGAAGTCATCGTCATCAAGGGCATCGACCAGGACAAGGGGGCGGCGGAAAACTTTATCGATGATTCGGTGATTGAGGGGAAAATCAACGCGCTGCTGCTTGACGCCAAGGGTGTCAACGTCACCAACTTTCGCTGGCGCGCCGTCGGTGGCCAGGTCTTCCTGTTCGGACGGGCATTTTCAAACGCCGAATCCAGCAAGGCCACAGGCGTTGTAAAGGGCATCAAAAACGTTGTTTCTGTAACAAACCGGGTCAAGATCGCACCGAAATAACCCTGATTAAAAAACCGACCCCATTTGCGGGGTCGGCGAGTTTTAACAGGGAGGGATAGACGGATCGGGAGCGGCTCAAAGGGGCGGTTGAGCTAGGGGGGTAAGCTCCCGATCCATAGCTTAAGAACAGTGTACGGCCTAAACCCCATAGCCGTCTCATCACACCTGTTCAACAATATGTGAGAACTTATTTGTTGACTTCCAGTTTGCCCCGGTAGCGGTAGACAAAATAGCGTTTATCCCTGGTCCACAGGCACTTGCTGGAGGTCGGGGTGATTTCAAAATACCCCGCGCGCGGAACCATTCTGTAATCCTGCGTACATCCCCAATAGGTAATGGCGAAGCCTTCCGCAGTCGCCCGGATCGGGCCCAGATTATCGCGACTGACGACAACCTTGTCGCGATTACGCTCGAAACACTGGCCCAGACGCTGATGACGGCAGCCCTGCTCGCGGCTGTCGATCACCTTGACGTGGTCAATTTGTCCGTTTGACACCATAAAGCCGTCGTCATCGAGCATCAGGCAACCATCATTGGGCGGAATTTGGGAATGAGCGAACTCGCACGAAAACCAGTTGCCCTCCACATCCATTTTCGTACTGGTCGCAGCAACTGCATGATCGGCAGGAGCCAGCAACAACAAAGACAGGATAAGAATGATACCAGGCATAGGGAACCTTATCATAAAATCAGCAAGTCTTCCCAGCCCAGATGGCGGCGGCTGATCTCGACGCTGGCCCCGGGAGTGCGGGCGAGGCAGAGCGCCACAAGATGAACAGGTGAAGGCTGGAACAAATCAAAGTCCCAACTTTCGGCACTGTCCTGCCCGTTCAGGAACGAAATGGAGGGCGTTTCCAATTCAAAAGCGAAGCCATCCAGCGGTTCAAGCAACCCCTTGCCGATGGCCTTGATATAGGATTCCTTCAGGGTCCAGAACGAAAAGAAGATTTGCTGCCTGTCCTGCTTGCGGGCGGCACCAAAGCAGGCACTTTCTGAAAGCGAAAATTTTCTTTCAGCGATTGCCTGAAGATCGTTGGAGCGCTGCAGCCATTCCACATCGACACCAATAGCGTCGTCTTTGGTCACCGCACAGGCCACCATGCCTGCGGTGTGGGACAGATTGAAGCGCAGGCCGTTTGCGCCCACATCAGGGGCCGGTTCAGGACGACCATGAGGACCGCTGACAAAATGCCAGTCGGCCGCGCCAACGACGCTAAAATGGGCAAGCATCAGGTGGGTCAGTATATGAGCCGCCAGATACTCCCGGCGTTTTCCCTGATCCCTGATACGCTCACTGCGGGCGACTTCCTGCTTCGATAAAACCGGACGCAACCGTTCGATCACGCCATCATCATCCTGGCTTACCGGCAGTGTCCAAACGTGCGCCTGTCGACGCTGAAGATCTGTCAAAATCGATCACCTTATAAATCATTTCCACACCATCTTAAACTCATCTAAAATCCCTATCCAACAGATGACACAGGTTGATTTTAATCAACCTGGAACTATTGGAAATGAGACAAATTTTATTGAATAAACACCCTTGATGCCCCACCTCTTGTCATGAAACAAGTGGCGAGTACATTTTTCCTGGATCAAAATGAAACTTCCTTCTCTTAATCTTTATCGGTATTTCCTTGATGGTATCCCGGTGTATCTGGCTCGTCACTACTGGTGGGCCTATTTGTGGCCAACTGCCGTCTGGTTTTTCGACCATCAACCGATTATCAACGCCATCCTGTTTGGTCAGTACGGGAAGCTGATGCGCGCGACCATGGCAAGATTGAAAAATGCCGACCACCGAAATACCCTGCAATTAACCTGTGTTTATGGTGAATTGACGCCAAACCTGATCGAAACCGTAGCCCCTGCGTCTCTGCATATCACCGATGCGGCGCTGGTTCAGCTTGAACTGGCGAAAAGCAAGGCGCCTACAGAAAACGCCTTGCATGCAACACGCATGAATGCCGAACAGCTGGCCTACAAGGACGATTGTTTTTCAACAGTGGTGCTGTTCTTCCTGCTCCACGAAATGCCTGAAGAGGCGCGCATGAACGTTCTTTCTGAATGTATGCGGGTGATCCCGGTCGGTGGGGCGCTGCTGGTTACCGAATATGCGCC
The DNA here is from genome assembly GCA_014382375.1 of Rhodospirillaceae bacterium. Taxonomy (GTDB): domain Bacteria; phylum Pseudomonadota; class Alphaproteobacteria; order Rhodospirillales; family JABHCV01; genus JACNJU01. Next base: position 19,176 of record JACNJU010000044.1, on the reverse strand, counting down.
GCTGCCAACAAAACACTGGCTTTATCGTTTTGCGCCAAGTCGTTGGCTGACCACCCGGCTGGAGCCGTTTTTGGACGGCTTCTGGCACGACAATATCGCCGAAGGGTTAAACACCTTTGGAAAGGGACTGGGCAAGAAGGTGAGTATCGAATCCGACGAACGCATATTCTCCGACTTCTACCGGGTCACCGAATTCAAGGTTCAGCCCCTTACAGCATAAGTTTGCATCAATCCTGTAAGCTGGTCTTCAGAAAAGCAGTATAAGGTTGAGAAGTTTTTTATTATTATTTTCCCTGACCGAAATTTGGGCGGGGCCGCTTGGAGGATTAAATGGAGGAATATGCTGGCCTTATAAAACTTGGCTTTGTCTTTGCCCTTGTTTTGCTTGTCGGTCTGGTATTGCGATTGATGGGTTTCGGCAAGAAAGACAAAACCGGCAAGGGGAAATCCAAAAAGAAGGGCAGTGAGGAAAAATTCTTCAAGCAGGATGCTTATGTGGATCATGGTGGCGATGGCGGAGAATGGGAAGACAGTGATATGTACGCCATGAAGGAAGGTAAAAAAACCAGCCGCGGCATATTCGATGACGTTGTTAAAGAAAAAAAAGGTAGTAAAAAGCTGGAAAGCTGGGAAGACTATTAACTTCCTGGCCTTCAGTTTGGCTGTTTTGCCTTTTCGGCACGCCTGGCAATGATGATCGTCAGCGCGCTGCTTCCCAGGACAACGGCGTAACTGCTTAAATAGACTACTTCGACTGAAAACATCTTAACGCCCAACTCATTCCTGAAATTCATTTTCAAACCTGATATCGAGCGCCCAGCAAGAGTTCGCGTTCGATGAGGGCCATACTGTCAAATGGCTGCTGAATTAACCCTGAAGCCACCATTCATTTTGGCTTCAGTCCCGGTTCATTTTGGGTTCAGCTAGAACCGGCCTCCTTGATGTCATATACTGCCCTTGTCCGATGAAAGGCTGGGGCATGCCGATACCAGAAAAAAGCGATTGGCCTAAAGCTGACGATGGCACAACGGACTGGGAAAGCCTGTTCGAAGATGACGAAACGGGTTTGATCGCCCTTGTTCAGACCTCAAGCACGCCCGAGCAGCTCAAAGAACGGACCGTTGCCATCATCCAGGCGATTTTCGCACGTAAGCCTGGCACCAGGATCACGGACAAGGTGATGGCCTATCTGAATAAACTGATTCCTGAAGATGCCGACCCCCAACGCCTGCCGACCATGAAGAACGGCGTTAAGCAGATGCTCAGGAAAATCAAGGACGACCGCATCAGAAAAGCCGCCGCCTATGTCAAGAAAAAGGCGCTGAAAAAGAAAAAGGGCAAACTGAAAAAGAAACCCAACCGGCGCTCCCATCCTGTTGGTGACTTTATTCACCACCATAACACGTTTGTCTCGATCCTGGTTGTGGCGCTGGGAGTATTGGTGCCACTGGGTATCTATCTTGGTTCGCCGAAAGAAAAAGTGGCCGGGGGCAATGTCAGTGAGCATATTGGCTGGATCGATAACTACGTCTACAACCACTTGCCCAACAATACCTGGGTACTGCTGGGGGTCAAACAGACCAGGGCATCGCAGATCAGCATCGAAATCCTGATCACCGACCCCAATCACATTTCCGCCATCCACGCCATGAGACGCATTGCCCGGGTGGCCGTCCTCAACCAGATTTGCCCGCCTGCCGGTTCGGGTGTAAAAAGCATACTCGAACAAGGTTGGAGCTTGTGGGTGACCCTGAAAAGCGCCGATGAAACATTGACCGGCGGCACCTGCCATTATGCTGATTAAAGGAAATACCCAATGACGCCCTATTACCTGATTGCCGATGTCAGAATCGACGATATGGACGCGTACAAAAATTACATGGAGCAGGCCAAACCCCTTGTTGAACGTTATGGTGGCGTGTATCTGGTCCGCGGCGGTGACTTCAAGGTCCTGGAAGGCGATTACTTCAGCCCCCGCAGGATGGTCCTGATCCGCTTCCCCGACAAGCAATCATGCGAACGTTTTTACAATGACCCCGCCTATCAGCAGGCACGGGCCATTCGCCTGCCGGTCAGTGACATGGTTCTGATCGGCATTGAGGGGTTTGAGGCCTAATTTCCCAAAAAGACGCTGCGAACAAAGCGCCGGAATAGCAGCACTTGCTGGGGCAACACATCCTTATCGCGAACAGACCTTGAAATAACGATTCCCCCTTCGATGATGCCCGTAACCATATCGGCCAGATCGGACATATCGACTTTAATTTTTGGAGGATAGTGCCGGGCAATCAGTTCCAGGCGCTCAAGAAACCGTTGCCGCCAACGCAAAACGCCGGCCGCATTCAGTTCGCGGATCTCGCTACTGAATAACTGGTCCTGGTAACAAAAGGCTGAAACAAGGCAGCCCGGATGGGTTTTGGGAAGGTCGGACAGTATTTCCGCCAACAATTTAAGGAAGACAAGAAATCCATGCAGCGGGTCGTCGTTTAAATCATCTGCCCGTTCGAATAACCGGTCGAACAGCTCCTCTTCACGATCAAGGTATTGCTGCAACAACGCCTTGGCCAATTCGTTCTTGTCCTTGAAATGATAGAAGAAGCCGCTTTTGGTGATGCCGACAGCGGCGATCAGCTCGTCGATGGAAGTTCCGCCGAAGCCCTTCTCTAGCACCGCCGATTCAGCGAACGAAAGAATCAGATCGCGGGTTTCCGAACCCTTGCGTCTTTGAAATTCAGCCATTGGTTACTGTACCACAGGTACACCAATGCTCGAAAATACTCACTTTCAGATTCATAATATCACCCAAAATTCTTTCTAGCCCATTGAAGATATTGCTTTTTTCAGGAAAATTTCAACCCTGTACCATAGGTTCCCTATTTTTTTCAGGATCAAACGTTCATTTTCCGGGTCACTTAACTTGAAAGGGAAATAACGATGGCTGAGTTCAGAAACAACCTGCCGCAACTCGAAGGAGGACTGTTCCTCACCGATGGTGGCATTGAAACCACGCTGATTTTTCACGAAGGTATTGATTTGCCTCATTTCGCATCTTTTGATTTGCTGCGTGAAATTGACGGCAAGGAAGCCCTGCGCAAGCAATTCGCAAGTTATGCCGCCATCGCCCGGGACCACGGCGTCGGTTGCATTCTTGAAACACCGACCTGGCGCGCCAGTTCGGACTGGGGTGACAAGATGGGATATTCCAAAGTGGCCCTTGGCGCGGTGAACAAGGAAGCCGTTTCACTGCTGATGGACATTCGCAAGGATTATCAAAATGAAACGACACCCATCGTCATCTGCGGTGGACTGGGACCGCGCGGTGACGGTTACGTGGCCAGCGAGATTATGAGTGCCGATCAGGCACAGCGTTATCACGCCCCCCAGGTCGCCGCCCTGTGCCGTGCCGGTGCCGACCTGATTGGCGCCATGACCATGACCAACACCGGTGAGGCAATTGGCGTGACCCGCGCCGCCATGGCCGAAGGCATTCCGGTGGTCATTTCATTCACCGTCGAAACAGATGGTTTGTTGCCGACCGGGCAGTCCCTGAAGGACGCAATCACCGAAGTCGACGCAGTAACAGACAATGCGCCGGTCTACTACATGATCAATTGCGCCCATCCGACTCATTTCCAGCATCTGCTGGATTCTGATGAAGACTGGCTGCTGCGGTTGCGTGGCATTTGCGCCAACGCATCCTGTATGAGCCACGCTGAACTGGACGCAGCCGAGGAACTGGATGATGGCAGCCCGGTCGAACTTGCCGGGCAATTCAAGAATATCCGGGGACGCCAAAAACACATCAACGTTCTTGGTGGCTGCTGTGGGACCGATTCCCGTCACATCGACCAGATCGGTCATCACTGCAAATCTTTGCACTAAGGGTGTATGCTTTTGACGATGGACGATATTCCGGGATTTCGGTGCACCAGTTGCGGTACGTGTTGCCTGGAAGGGGCGGCCCGGCTGCAGGTCACAGAAGACGATATAGCCCTGTGGCAAGATCAGGCGCCGCATATCCTGGAATTTGTCCGGCTCAGTGGCCGCAAAGGCCAGCGCACCGGCGAGATGGGCAGAAGCGTTCATGGCGGGGCGGAAACAACACGTTGTGTATGGATCAAAAAATTTCCCGGCCGCGATCAATACTACTGCCGGATCTACCCATGGCGGCCCCGGGTCTGCCGCCGTTACCCAACGTCAATCGAACACGCCCGTTTTACTGATTGTCCGGGTGTTTAACATTCCGGAACATTGACGGCCAGACCGCCAAGGCTGGTTTCCCTGAAATTCTCGCTCATTTCAGCGCCAATCTGACGCATCGCCTCGATGCAATTATCCAGTGGCATGAAATGGGTGCCGTCACCGCGCAGGGCAAGCGAAGCCGCTGCCACCGCCTTCGTCGCGCCCATGCCATTACGTTCGATACACGGCACCTGGACCAGACCGGCAACCGGGTCGCAGGTCATCCCCAGATGATGCTCAAGAGCAATTTCGGCGGCGTTTTCGACCTTTTCGGGCGAGCCCCCCAGGACCGCGCACAAACCGGCCGCCGCCATCGCCGAAGCCGAGCCGACCTCGCCCTGGCAACCGGTTTCGGCACCTGATATGGAGGCGTTATGCTTGATCAGGCCGCCGATTGCGGCGGCGGTCAGAAGAAATTCCGGAACTTTGTCAGCTTCCGGATTGATGCAGTGATCAAGATAATAGCGAATAACCGCAGGGATAACCCCGGCAGCGCCGTTGGTCGGGGCGGTGACGACGACGCCGCCGGCCGCATTTTCCTCGTTAACCGCCATGGCGTAGACGTTCAGCCAGTCAATAATTTCATGGGGCTGGCGGCTGTTTAAGTCGTGGGCCGCATCAAGTTGCTCAAATATTTTTCTGGCCCGGCGTTTGACATGTAAGGAACCGGGCAATTCGCCTTCATGGGCAAGCCCCTGGCCGATACACGCGTTCATCGTCTGCCAAATACGGGACAGGCCGGCGTCGAGGTCTTCGGGCGATCTGACCACAAGTTCATTGGCCCGTTTCATCGCGGCGATACTGATACCGCGATTGCCAGCCATTTCTAACATGGAGGCGGCGGTATCGAATGGATAGGGCCAGATTTTTTCCTGTTCAATGGAAAGGATTGGCGGTGTTTCGTGTTCTGCGGCGGTCACAACAAAACCACCACCGATGGAATAGAACGTCTCGGAAAAAACAAGCGCCCCGGCACCGTCGAAAGTCTCAAAGAGCAGCCCATTGGGATGACCGGGCAGCGCCGGGCCATAATCAAAGACGATGTCATCGTCCGGATTAAAGTGCAACTGCGGCAAGCCCCCCGGTTGCAGCGTGTGGCTTGCGTTCAGCGCGCTCAAGTCCCGTTCGGCTTTTTCATGGTCAATGTTGTCCGGTGTGTAACCGAGCAGCCCAAGGGCCACCGCCCGGTCCGTCGCATGGCCCTTTCCGGTGAAGGCAAGCGAACCATGGAGGGTGACCTTGATGCTTGCCGCAGATGAAGTGTCTTGCCGGCCACTTAATATTTCGAGAAACCGCGTCGCGGCAGTCATCGGCCCCATCGTATGAGACGATGAGGGACCGATACCAATCTTGAAGATTTCAAAAACACTTAGAAACATTGTTAACCCAACACGAAAGGAAACAATTTCTGGCGGCACCCACCATGCTACACGGTGTCGTCCAATTCAATATATTCGCGACGAAACGGCATATCCGGGTTGGCCGGTGGATTATCCATTTCGCGGGCCGCCCGGTGGCCATCGTAGACAGCAACAGCAATGGTCGCCGGGGCTTCGCAATCGCCGATTGCCTGAACAGATTTGATACCGGCGGCTTGCAGTTTTTCTGCATCTTCGTTCAAGGCCAGATAAAGCTCGTTGTTGGGTTTACGTGACGTGACCATGACAACACTGCTGGCAGCAAGTGCGCGACTGCGGGAAGAATAGATGCAGGTCAGTTCAACTTCGCCCTCGCCAATTGCCTTCAGGTTGTGGCTGACAATAATGTCGATACCCTGCTCAATCAGTCGCGCCTGAATGCGATGCTGTTCCAGGGTGTTCTCCGTCCACGCGGACACGCACGCTGCGCTGGTCACATAGGTGACGTCATGGCCATCCTGACGCAGTTTCTCGGCAACCACACCGCCCATATAGAAGTTATCGTCATCAAAAACGACAACCGGGCCTGAAAGTTCCGCACCGCCGACGATATCCTCCGGGGTGAAGACAGTGGCCCTGTCGCTGCCGCTGACCCGTGCAGTATTGTTGATGCCGACGCCATCTTTGCGCCAGCGTGCACCAGTGGCGATGATGACGTGATCAAAACCGAATTCGAGAATATTTTCCGGGCTTAGCTGGCTATCAAAATAGACATCCACATTGGCCATTTCCTGAATGCGACCGGCCCGCCAGTCGCGAACACGGGCCCAGGCACCAAGACCCGGCATACTGCTTTCCCATGTCACCCTGCCGCCAAGCCCGGTCGTCGCTTCGGCCAGGGCGACCTGATAACCGCGCTGACCCAGGCCGCGCGCCGCCTCAAGCCCGGCCGGTCCCGCCCCGACAACAAGGACACTGTCTTGCGAGCCCTTCGCCGCAATATCTTCGGGGTGCCAGCCGCGCCGCCACTCCTCGCCCATGGTCGGGTTCTGGGTGCAGCGCATGGGCGTAAAGGTGTGCTGACCGGCGACACAGATATTGCAGCCGATGCATTCACGAATTTCATCGGCCCTGCCTTCTTCGATTTTGCGGGGCAAAAACGGATCGGCGATGGATGGCCGCGCCGCACCAATCATGTCAAGAACGCCACGTTTGATCTGGCTGACCATGGTGTCGGGGGAGGTAAACCAGCCGACCCCGACGACGGGTTTTGTGGTCACCGACTTAACAAACGAAATATGGGATTCCTGGATGCCTTCTTCGCCAAATCGCGAGCTCACCGAATCATTTGACCAGTCCGCGAGATTGACATCCCAAAGATCGGGCAATTCAGCCAGCATTTCGACAATCTCACGGCCTTCGCCCTGGCTGGTGATGCCGCCATCGCCCAATAATTCGTCGACAGCCAGGCGAACAGCTACGGCACATGTGTCACCTACGGCTTCCCTGGTGTCCTCGATCACTTCGCGCAGCAACCGGACCCGGTTTTCAAGGCTACCGCCATATTCATCGCTGCGGTGATTGCGACGCAGTTGCAGGAAATGTTGCAGCAGGGTTGAATCGTGACCGGCATAGACATAGATGATGTCGGCTTCGGCTTCCCTGGCCCTGAGTGCTGCAGCCCGGTGCCAGCGACGGAATTCCCTGATATCTGCTTTATCCATACCCCGGGTCTGGGTCGGAACGCCGATGACTCCGGCCTGCGGCGACGGGCCGATGGGTTTAAGGCGGGTGAACAGGTTCTGGCTGCCAACGCCGTTGTGGGCCAGCTGGACACCGGCCAACGCTCCGTGCCTGTGAATGGCGTCGGTCATCAAACCCAGACATTTCACATCATAGTCGTCCCACAGGCGGGCCTGCGGTTCAGGAGAATAATCCGAGGTGGGATGGATCATGCATTCTTCCGTACAGATGACAGCCCAGCCGCCCTCAGCCTTCATTTCACGCATTTTGGCGTGGGTCTGCGGCAAGTTAAAACCCATGCCGTTGCAGTGGGGAACCTGATAAAAGCGGTTTTTCGCCGTAACGGGACCTATTTTTACAGGTTCAAACAGGATGTCATATCGCGGGTCACGGGTCATTTATCTGTACTTTACATTGCCAGGTGTTAGATCAGTCGCACCGCGAGAAGTGTTTCGGAAACAGCTGGGCCAGATAATTGAAACAGTTGTCGCGGGCCTTGCTTCGTTTATGTTTTTTAGGGTGCAGCAAAAGCTGCAGCCACAGGCCGTCAATCATCGCCTCGATATTTCGTGTTGTTTCCGTCGGTTCGATATGAGCATAACCACCATCCCTTGCCAGTTCCGTGCACAGGCGTTTCAGTTCAGCCCAGCGTTGATTATCATAATTGTTATGAATTTTCAGATAGGTCGGTCGATACTTGGCCTGTCCCCAAAAGGCAAACCAGACGGCCAGTTTTTTTGTCGAGCAGATGGTGCTTTTAAAATCCACTTCAATAATCGCAGCAAGCTGCCGGGCGGGATCAGGACCTGCCGCTGCCATTGCCGTCGACCAGTGATCGTAGTGTTCCCGCGCCAGGTACCCCAGCGTCTGGCCGTACAGATCCTCCTTGTTTTCAAAGTGGAAGTTGACGGTGCCATGGGACAGTTTGGCGCTCTTTGTAACCGTCGCCAGGGTGGTACCGGAGAACCCGCGCCTGGAAATTGAATCGATTGTCGCATTGATCAATTGCTGGCGGCGCGCCTTTCGAGTAGCGGTTCGACCATTGCCAGGCTTTTTATTGGCAATCTGGTTCATGGAATCTCTCGATCTACAATTTGCATATCGCGCTGTTGCTGCCTTTCCTGTCGGAACATGATGTAGGCGGCAATCGCCACGCCGATGGCGACGACGAGGATGATAATTGTTGCCAGTGCATTGATGTCCGGGCGCAAACCGAGCCGGATACGCGAAAAGATCAGAATCGGCAGCGTGTTGGCGCCGGGTCCGGTGACGAAACTGGCGATCACCAGATCATCAAGCGACAGCGTAAAGGCCAGTAGCCATCCGGCGACCATACCGGGAGCCAGACGCGGCATGGTAATGTCGGTCAGCACGCGAAACGGCTTGGCACCAAGATCAAGGGCGGCTTCTTCAAGTGTTTCACCCATTCCCGACAAGCGCGACTGAATGATAACCGCGACGTAAGCCAGCGAAAAAGTAATGTGGGCGATGGTGATCGTCGTAAATCCACGATCCTGAGGCCAGCCAAACAATTGCTTCAGTGAAATGAACAGCACCAGCAGCGACAGGCCTGTAATCACCTCTGGCATGACCAGCGGGGCGACCAGCATGCCGCCAAACAGGGTTCGCCCCTTGAATTTACCGAAGCGCACCATGGCGAGTCCGGCCAGAGTTCCCAGTATCGTTGCGAACGTTGCGTTTATGACAGCGATCTTGAGGCTTAAGGCAACCGCGTTCCACACCGCTTCGGATTTGAACAGGGTCTCGTACCAACGCAACGACCATCCGCCCCACACCGGCACAATTTTTGAATAATTGAACGAATAGATCACCAGCAGGATCATCGGTACGTAGATAAAGGCCATGCCCGCGGCAAGCATAAAGGTCAGGAATCCGGAGCGTCTGCCATACATGGCGTTACTGATCCTCCATGGCTTTGCCCTGGTAGTACTGATAGATGGTCATCGGCAGCACCAGCAGGAAGAGCAGAACGATAGCGACGGCTGAGGCGGTCGGCCAATCAACGTTCTGGTTGAATTCGTTGAAAAGAAGACGCCCGATCATCAACACATTGCCGCCGCCGAGCAAATCCGGGATGACATATTCCCCGGTCGCCGGAATGAAGACCAAAAGCGAACCGGCGATGATACCAGGCATGGTCAGCGGTAACGTCACCTTGAAGAACGTGTTCATCGGTCGCGAGCCCAGATCGGCGGCGACTTCGTTCAGGGTCGCATCCAGTTTTTCCATATTGGCGTAAAGGGGCAGGATCATGAACGGCAGGTAGGTATAGACAATGCCGATATAGACCGCGAATTCCGAATAAAGCATCCGTATCGGCTCGTCGATCAGGCCAAGCCAGATCAGCACATTGTTGATCGTCCCCCTGTCCGCCAGCAGGCCCATCCACGCATAAACCCGCAACAGGAACGACGTCCAGAAGGGCAGAATGATCGCGAACAGCAGCAGTCTCCTGGCCACCGGGCCCGAACGAATGATCCCGTAGGCAATCGGGTATCCGATCAGCAGGCATAAAATGGTCGATATGGACGAAATCTTCAGCGAATTGATGTAGGTCTTTGAATAAAGATCATCTTCGAAGATATAGGTAAAATTCTCGAAGGTGATGCGAATGGTCATAATCCCGTCTTCGGCCCATTTAATCAGATCCGTATAGGGCGGGCTCGCCATTTTAAGCTCGGCAACACTAATCTTGGCGACAATGAAAAACGGAAGTAGGAAAAAAACAAACAGCCAGACATAGGGGATGAAGATGACGATAGATCGCCATCCTGCTTGCATACGCCGCGCCAATTGCGACACCGCCCCTAAACGTGGGGGTGCGGGATCGACCACGGCAAGGGCGGAAGTTTCGGTCATTTGGTTAACAACACAGCGCTTGAGGCTTGCCAGTGAAGATAGACTTTTTCTTCCCAGGTAATGGTGTGGGTCCTGCTTTTTGGTCTGATTTGATTGGGCGCGGTGACGTCGATAATCTGATTGTTTTCCAGCCTGATTTTATAGATTGAGATATCCCCCAGATAGCCAATGTCATCGACCATTCCAAATGCCTGGTTGGGACCGGGTTTGAGCGGAGGTTCCTTGCTGAGGTGCATTTTTTCAGGCCGGATGGCGATCCAGACGCGGCTGCCTTCCTTGACCGACTGACCATGATCAATAAAGACTTCGCCAAGGTCAGTCTTGACACGGACATGATCCGGGCCGTCCTCGACAATCCTGCCTTCGAGCATGTTTGCCGAACCGATGAAATCAGCGACGAAACGGCTTTCCGGGAACTCGTAGATTTCAGTCGGCGTCCCCAGCTGCATGAATTCACCGTCATTCATCACCGCAATCCGGGTTGAAAGGGTCATCGCCTCTTCCTGATCGTGGGTGACGACGACGAAGGTGATGCCCACCTTTTCCTGAATATTCATCAGCTCGAATTGGGTCTGCTCGCGCAGCTTCTTGTCAAGCGCCGCCAATGGCTCGTCGAGAAGCAGAAGTTTTGGTTGCTTGACCAATGCCCGGGCCAGCGCCACACGCTGCTTCTGCCCACCTGAAAGTTGTTGGGGTTTACGTTTTTTGTAATCCTGTAATTCAACCAGCGTCAGTATGTCGTGGACCCGGTCGTTGATTTCGGCAACCGGGATTTTGTCCTGTTTCAAACCGAAGGCGACGTTTTTTTCAACCGTCATATGCGGGAAAAGTGCATAGCTTTGGAACATCATGTTTGTCGGACGCTCATAGGGCGGTACGTTGGACATGTCCATGCCATCAATGGTGATGCTACCGGATGTCGGCGTTTCAAAACCCGAAAGCATCCTGAGCAAGGTACTCTTGCCGCAACCCGAGCCCCCCAACAGGCAAAAAAGTTCGCCCTGATAGATGTCGAGGTCAATATTGTCGACCGCGGTAAATTCCCCAAATTTCTTTGTAACACCCCTGATTTTGATAAACGGTTCAGCACCCTGTTCTAGCCAAGGGGTATCGCTGAGTGTCTGTTCACCGGTCATGGCAGCCCTCATATATATGAAAAGGTCTTAAAAAGGCACCGACGACGACAACCCTTAAGGATTGCCGCCGTCGAATGTCTGCACTGCCTAGTTGCCGGCTTTAAAGTCGGTCCAGGTTCGGGTCCGGATCTTTTCAATTTTTGGCGACAACGGGTTCAGGGTGTACATGTTTGAAACCTGTTCCGAAGTCGGGTATGCGGCAGGGCTGGAAGTCACGTCCGGATCGACCATAGGCTTCCCCGTGATGTTTGCTGTCGCGTACCATGTAAAGCTGCTGTCGGCAGCCCCCACATCAGGGCGCATCATGTAGTTCAGGAACAGATGTGCGTCATCGACGTTTTTCGCATCAGCCGGAATGACCCAGCCATCAACCCAGAAGTTTGCCTTGCCCGGTCCTTCAGGCAGGAAGAAGTCGAGCACCACACCGGTGTTGGCCTCTTTGGCACCGGACATGGCCAGCAAGCCATCCGGTCCCCAGGTTACGGCGACACAGAACTCTTTCTGCGGCATCTTCTGGTAGGCATAGTTGTCGAAGGTTTTGATATAAGGGCGAATCTGGGCGAACATGTCAGCCACTTTTTTATAATCGTCCTTATTGGTCGAATCCGGTGGCAAGCCAAGGTAGGCGAGCGCCATCGGCACGACATCAGTCGGCGAATCAAGGAATGAAACACCGCACTTGGCCAATTCCTTCATGTGTTTCGGGTTAAAGATCATATCCAATGAGCCGATAGGCGCATCAGGATAAGTCTCGAGAATCAGTTCCTTGTTGTACGTCACGCCGTGGGTGCCCCACATGAACGGAACAATGTAATTGTTGCCCTTGTCCCATTTATCGGACAACTGCTTCATGACCGCGGGGTCCATGTGCTTGAAGTTGTCGAGTTTCGATTTATCCACGGGCTGCAAAATACCATCTGCCTTAATCATACGTGCGATCTGCGACGCGGCATGTGTGACCACGTCGTAGCCGCTGTCCCCTGCCAGCAGTTTTGCCTCAATCGCTTCAACGGAGTCGTAATTGTCATAGATAACCTTGATGCCGGTTTCTTTCTCGAAATTGGCGATTGTATCCTCGCCAATATATTCAGCCCAGTTGGTGACTTTCAGCACTCGTTCCTGGGCAATCGCCTGTCCGGCCATCAGCACAGCGAACGCCGCGACGCCGACAGACAACACCCTGGCAAGATTAAGCCCACCTGAATCACGGTCTCGTATCCGTTTTATTGTTTCCTTGATACTCATCTTAAAGTTTCTCCCTGTTGTGTTTGCGGATTATTGAAGGCGCACCCTGTTGACGGGGCGTTGGAATTCTCGTTACGATTAATTATCATTTCAATGATCAGTCAATTAGATGATGTTTTCAAGATAAATTTTTTCTGACTGATCAGTCAGAATATTTCGCATCGTGTTGGTCAATCACCTGTTCCCAGTCCTCTTTAATATCGATATTTGAAATCTTGTTGTTATGGAATTGATTCCAAATCTACATATCCATATAGTGACGCGATGAAATATCCTGATTGACTGTTCAATCAATCTTTATGATCAATACGGACCAATAAAAGCCCGAAACAACCGGCAAGCACAGGGAAAACCCAGCAAAAATGATCCCCAACATACCCTTCGACACCGAGGATTTGCAGACCAAGGACAACAAGTGGATTCACCCCTGGGAGGAACTGGCCAAAATTGGCAAGCAGAAGCGCACCGTGATTACCGGCGGCGACGGGGTTTACGTTTATGATTCTGAGGGCAACCGCCTGATTGACGGCCCGGCCGGCATGTGGTGCGTCAATGTCGGCCATGGCCGCGAGGAAATCGCCGAAGCGATTGCCGAACAGGCACGGCGCATGACCTATTACAGCCCGTGGAGCCTGACCAACGCCCCGGCTGCCGAACTGGCGGACAAGATTGTCAGCATCGCGCCCGATGGTTTTAACCATGTGTTTTTCACCACCGGCGGCTCGACGGCGGTCGATTCGGCCCTTCGCTTCACCATGTTCTTCAATAATGTTCTGGGGCGGCCGCAAAAGAAGCATATCATTTCCCGCCATGACGCCTATCACGGCAGTACCTTCCTGTCGTCCTCGTGCTCGGGCAAGGAACGCGACAAAAGCTATATGGATTTCGAGGAAAATTTCGTCCACCTTTTGCCCTCCCCCAACACCTACCGGCGCCCCGAAACAATGAGCGTCCAGGATTTTTGTGCCGCCAAGGTCAAGGACCTGGAAGATAAAATTCTTGAGCTCGGGCCAGACAAAGTCGCCGCTTTCATCGCCGAACCGATCCTCGCCTCCGGCGGCGTGATCATGCCGCCAGAAGGCTATCACGCTAAATGTGCGGCGGTTTGCCGCAACCACGATGTCCTCTACATTTCTGATGAAGTGGTCACCGGTTTTGGTCGACTGGGGCATTTTTTTGCAAGCCAGGACGTCTTTGACGTTGATGCCGACATCATCACCTCGGCCAAGGGTTTAACATCGGGCTACCAGCCTTTGGGCGCGGTGCTGATCAACGAGCGGCTTCTGTCGAGGGTCAGCAGCGAAGAATTCAGCAACGCCGTCTTTTCCAGCGGCTTCACTTATTCGGGCCATCCGGTGGCCTGTACCGCAGCGCTCAAAAATATTGAAATCATGGAACGCGAGAAGCTGTTTGAAAACGTTCGCAAGGTTGGCCCCTATTTTCAGGAGCGGCTGGCTGAACTTCTCGACATTCCCATTGTCGGCGATGTTCGCGGGATGGGGCTTATGGGCTGCGTCGAATGCGTGATCAGCAAGGATCATAAGGATCCGCTTGTCCTTGATTACGAGATCGGCAATCGCATCGACAAACACTGCCAGTCCCTGGGCCTTATGGTCCGGCCGATGATTAACATGTGCGTCATGTCGCCACCTCTTATCATTACGATTGAGCAGATTGATGAACTGGTCGGCATCCTGCGCAAGGGTATCGAAATGGCCATGGATGACGTACGCCAGGAAGGCATCTGGAATGGCTGAGCCCGACAACCGCTATGATATTTTATTCGAGCCCGTAAAAATCGGACCGGTAACAGCCCCCAACCGTTTTTATCAGGTCCCCCATTGTACCGGCCTGGGCTGGTTGCGCCCGCAAATGCTGGCTGGCTTGCGTGCCACCAAGGCAGAGGGTGGCTGGGGTGTTGTCAATACGGAGTATTGCTCGATCCACCCGACATCCGACGACCTGCCCTACCCTTACGCCTCGCTTTGGGACGCAGGCGACATCAAGGCCCACGGCCTGATGACCGAGCAGGTTCACGCGTATGGTGCTCTGGCCGGGGCAGAGTTGTGGTATGGCGGTGCCCGGGCGACCAATCTTTTTTCCCGCGAGGTTCCCATGGATGTCGCCAGTATGCCCAATCTGGCCGGCAACCCCTACCAGACCCGGGCCATGGACAAATCCGATATCCGCAACCTCAGGCTTTGGCACCGCGAGGCCGCCCTGCGCGCCAAGGAGGCAGGCTTTGATGTCGTCTACGTTTACGCCACCCATGGCTATCTGCTGTCACATTTCCTGTCACCGGTGACCAACACGCGCAGCGATGAATACGGCGGCTCGCTGGAAAACCGGGTCCGTCTGGTTCGTGAACTGATTGAGGAAACAAAAGAAGCGGTCGGTGATACCTGCGCCGTGGCGGTGCGTTTTTCCGCCGATGAAACAAGCGACAAGGACGGCCTGCCGGTCACCGGCGAAAGCCGTGAAATGCTTGAGATGCTGGCTGAACTGCCCGACCTGTGGGACATCAACATCAGCGACTACAGTTACGAGATGGGCCATTCGCGCTTCGCCAAGGAAGGGGCGCTTGAAGACTATATGTCGTTCGTAAAATCAGTGACCACGAAACCGGTCGTGACCGTCGGTCGCTTCACCTCGCCGGACACCATGCTGGCCCAGGTCAAGGGCGGCATTGTCGATTTTATCGGCGCGGCCCGCCCGTCCATTGCCGACCCGTTTATACCTGTGAAAATTCGCGAAGGCCGCTTTGAAGATATCCGCGAGTGCATCGGCTGCAACATTTGTTATTCAGGTGATGGCCAAAGTGTTCCCATCCGCTGCACCCAGAACCCGACCATGTCCGAAGAATGGCGACGCGGCTGGCACCCTGAAAAAATTCAGGGAAAAGCATCCGACGCCAGGATTCTTGTTGTCGGGGCCGGCCCTTCAGGGCTTGAGGCTGCCCGCGCCCTGGGCCAACGCGGTTACGAGGTTGCCATCGCCGAAGCAACCCGTGATCTTGGTGGCCGGGTCAGCCGCGAGGCCGCCTTGCCGGGTTTAAGTGAATGGGCACGGGTTCGCGATTACCGCCTGCAGCAAATCGGGAAAATGCCAAACGTTGAAATTTACCGGGAAAGCGAGCTTTCCGCCGATGACGTGCTGGCCTTCGAGGCGGATCACGTGGTCATCGCAACGGGGTCGCACTGGCGCGCCGACGGCTTTGGTCGCCACAACAGTAAAGCCCTGGACACCCTGGGGCCTGAGGAGAAGCTGTTTACCCCCGATGACATCATGGCCGGAAACCTGCCCGAAGGCCGGGTCATCCTGTTTGATGACGATCACTACTACATGGGCGGGGTGATCGCCGAAAAGCTGGCCAGCGCCGGTATCACCCTCACCCTGGTGACGCCCGAGGACAAGGTCTCGGCCTGGGGCAGTTACACCGTCGAGCAAGAGCGCACCCAGGGCAAATTGATAGATCTTGGCGTCGATATCGTCACAGCCCATGGCCTTGAGGCGTTCGACGGCAAGGAAGCCATGATCCGTTGCGTCTATAGCGGCCGGGAAAAATCGATCACCGCCGACGCTTTGGTTATGGTCACGGCGCGACTGCCCAATGACGGTCTTTACCGCAGTCTGCTGGAACGTATGGATTCCGGTGCCGACGGGGTCCCGCAAACCTTACAAAAAATAGGCGATTGTGATGCCCCGGCGATCATCGCCGCCGCCGTCTACGCCGGCCACCGCTATGCCCGCGAGCTTGAGGATACGACACGGCAACCGCCCCGACGTGATCGCTTCGTGCCGGACTAAATCAAGCCGGATGTTTGATGTCATTGATCGTCAGCTGGGCGATCTGGAAGACCCGGACAACAAGCGCCGGTAAAGCGGCTTTGCGAGAACCGGCGTCAGGTAGATCGGCACCTGATACAAGGCAAAAAACAGCAACAGAGAGCCCGCCAATTCTGCCGGCAACACGGCCATGATCAGCGCCATGTTGCGATTGCCCACCATTAATGAAATCGCCCCGTCCTGCGGCGTAAACGACACCTGTCGAAGGTCCCGGAAAATCCAGAGGCCCAACCCGCTAAGGGCGTGCGCCCCCCAGTTAGCCAGCAAGACAAGGCCAAGAACACCGGCGATCTGCGGCAAGCCCTGTGTCTGTGTTACGGCAATGCCGTTCATCACGACAATCGCAAAAATCACCATCAGAAGAGACGACATGCCATCCAGAACATCGAAATTTCTCTCAATACGCTGACGCCCGATGGAGCGTCGCAACACATAGGCCGCAACCAGCGACAGGCCGGTGGCAATGGCAAGCCGGATAAACATGGAACCGGCGTCAAGATCGATGGCGGTTTCAAGCAGTGTCGCCGCCAGCAGCGGGGCGCTCAGGGGGACGATCAAGGTGCCAACCACCATGACGTTCAGGACCAGCGCATCATCGAGGCCAAGAAAGGCGGCCATACTGGCGTTTGCCGAAAGCGGCGGCGCACAGGCGAGAAGAACCAGCCCGGTGTGCAGGGCCGGCGGTAGATTGAAATATCCGGCCAGCAGGTGAACGAATAAAGGCATGGCGGCCATGAAAACAACCAACACCGCCGCCAGCCTGAAGGGACGGCGAAGATGCAGCACAACCTGCGGCACATCGACCCGCATCATCGCCACCGTCAACAGCATCACCACCAGCAGCGGAACCATCACACCAATAATGTTGCCAAGCCCCGGCAGCATCAGGCCCAGAACCACCCCGCCAACCAATACCCATGGGGCCTGGCGACCCATCGTGCGCAGAACCGGCATCATGCCAGCGCATCCCAAATAACGGCCAGTGAAGAAAAGATGCAAATACCCAGCACCAGTTTACGAAACCGCCTGTCGACAAAGGACGTCAGGTGTTTTGAAAGCCAGGTTCCAAGCAGCAAGGCGGGTGTGAGGGCAATGGCGAACATCAGATGATCCTGACGCAAAAAACCAAACCAGCCAAGTGCGCAAAGCGAGGCGACCGTTCCAAAAGCAAAAAAGGTGTTCAGGGTGGCGCGCACCATAGGCCCCGGGCCTATGGTGCGCATAAAGCCCGACGCCGTTCCCGCCCATAACAATGTGTTGGGATTTGGAAGCAGTTGCCACTTGCCGAGACTGAGAGCAACGGCGAGCAATATGAGCCCCTTACACAACCACCATGCTGCACGGACCCGCACGAAGCTGTTTCATGCAGTGCAATTACCCTGCCAGGGCTCTCTTCGCCGCCTGTTGTTCGCGGTGGAAAATATAGACCCCGCTGGCCGTGATGATGAGCGCGCCAAGGATTGTGTAGCGGTCCGGCAAATTGCCAAATACCAGATAGCCAAACAGCGTCGCCCAGATCAAACCGGAATAGGCGAACGGCATAAGCGCTGACGGCGGAGCCGACTGGAAGGCTTTGATCAGCGTGAAGTGTCCAAGCGCGCCGCAGGTGCCCATGGCCACCATCAGCCCCCAGTCAACCAGCGTCGGCGCGATCCATTGCGTCGGTGCCGCCAGGGTGGCGAGCATGACGCCGATAAGTGCCGTGTAAAGAAGCGTCGTATAAGCATCGTCGGACTGTCGCAACATCCGTGTTGTCAATTGATAAAGCGCATTGGAACAGGCAGCGGCGACAAAATAGAGCGCTGTCAACGGCACCTCGCCGAGGCCCGGGCGGACGATGATCAGCGCTCCGGTCAGGCCCGCCAGGACGCCGAGCACCCGCCGCAGCCCGATTTGCTCGCCCAGCAACGGGGCCGACAATGCCGTTATCAGAATGGGGCTCAGGAACATGATCGAGCTCGCCATCGCCAGGTCGATCTGGCGGATGCCAATGAAAAACAGAAACGTCGTCATCAGAAGCATTGTCGAACGGAAAATCTGCAAGACCGGGCGACTGGTGTGTGCGTAATGGACGGTGCGGCGTCCAAGCAGCATCAGAACGACCAGCAGGTGAAAAAAGAAACGCGCCCAAACCACTTCCGTTACCGGCAATGTCTGAGACAATTGTTTGGCGAAGGTATCTATCAGGATGAAAAACAATGTCGTGGTCAGCATCAGAAAGATACCACGAGGGATATTATCATCCGCCAGTGTTGCCGGGTGCGATACAGGAAACGTCATCTAGCGGCCGATCACTTTTTATTCCGACGTCATCGTCGTGTTAGCATGGCTTATCATGAATAGGCGGCTCATGGCATATCAAAGTAACGGTGTCGGCACAAAAAGACTGACAATGGTTAATGTCCTCCCGCTCCAAACCAAAAACTCTTTTAAGTCACTGATATAGAAGGGTACCCGGCCTGAGACATAAGTGACGTTTTATACCGAACACATGGGTAACACTTTTCCCCATCTAGAGCATGTCCGTGTCAAACACTGGAGTTTGAAACGCCAGCAGAGAGTCGCTGAGTCCTTTGAGGCGGAAAAGGCCCTCCGGTGGCTGAATGGCCTTCAGTTGACTCCCGACGGGCAAGGAGGACTCTCACACGGCGTTGCTAGATTGGATGAGGATGCGGCGACGTTTGAGGCCCCTCTGTGCTTGGCGCGTTCTTCCGCCGGGTTGTCAC
>JACNJU010000041.1 GCA_014382375.1 Rhodospirillaceae bacterium | reverse complement strand
CACGGTGGGTGTTTTTGTCGGGCGTTTTTTTACCCAGCCTGGAAAGCGCACACAAAACGTCCCCCAGCCCCGCCGACATGGACATCCCGGCCCCCAGAAGATGCAATTCCTAAAAATAGAAACTAAAACCCTTGGCCCCCGGGCGTTGCAAGGTCTTGCCAAAACCACCGGCGGAAAAAAAAGGTTTCCCGCCCCGACCACCGCCGATCCAGCTACCAATCTGCAAAAATGAGGCAATCGGTTTGGCCAGGTGGTCAGTTGATTTTTCAGCAAGCTGGTCCTCAATCGCCCGATAAATTTTAGGCAACTGATCAAGGAACGTGTAATCGTAATAAGTCAAACCGTTGGAGACTTCGTCGAGAACGTTCAGCCGGCTGTTGCGCAACATGCCGGTTTGCCAGAGTGCGAGCACCGCACGCCGGATTTGCACCTCGATTTCATCGCTTTCAACCGGGGTTAAATCCGATTGTTCGCGCCGCGCCAACAGGCCTGTGATGGCCAACTCGTGGCCCATGGTGCTTTTGCGGCGAACTTCTGTCGGGTGCGCCGTCAGGACGGGTTGGACGTGGGCATCGGCGAAAAAGGCGTACAGTTCCGCCGTGTTGATCCCGGCTTCTGCGGCCCGCGTCAGAACGTTAGCCATAGAACCCCGCCGGGGCGGGTCTCCGGCACGGTCATGACTGCGGGTTCTGCGCACATGGTGCAGGTCTTCGGCGATGTTGGCCAAATGAGAGAACAGGCTAAAGGCCCTTATCACGTCAACGGCTTCCTTCGGATCAAGCCGTTTTAAGATTTCTTCCAATTCTTTTTTCGCTGGCTCATCGTCATCCCGGTGGTAGCGCACCGAAATCTGCCGAATCATTTCAACGATCTCGAAGGCGTCCTCACCGTTTTGTTCGCGCACCGTATTTCCCAGCAGACGACCCAACAGGTGGATATCGTCGCGCAGGGGCGCGTCTTTATCAGGGCTGTGGGAATCTTCCGTCATCATCCCTGCGCCCAGGGCAATAAATCGACTTTCCAGCCGTTGATTGTGCCACGGTGGCCGCTGTGATCTTTGTCGCCTTCAAAACCGTAAGCGATGTTGTAACAGGTGGAAAAACCAGCCGCCGTCAATGCAATGGCGGCGGCTTTCGAGCGCTGGCCAGAGCGACAGAGAATGACCAGGTCCTGGGTCGGGTCAACGCCGGTCTCCGATACCTGGGTGAGGAAATCCGCATTAACCTGCATGGACGGGAACATCAGCCACGGAACCAGCAGGGGTTGGCGCGCCAGCGCACTTAAATCCGGCAAGCCGACGTAAGCCCATTCCGCCGGTGTGCGCACATCCAGTAGTGCCGCCCCGGCATTATCAGCCATCACCTGCCAGGCCTGTTTTGGTCCTATATCGCCCGCATATGTTGCTTCGTACACCGTAAAAACCCCTCAAACAATGGGAGAAACCCTTGTTTCTCTTGCCAATCGCCGCACAAATGGATATGACCACTGTAATAAATACGCATAGCTATGCGTATTTAATTTGACGACGGAAAGAATAACATGACAGACCTTGCTCTCGCCCACCAATTATCATTCAAAGATCTTTACGACAATGACGGATTGATCCGCCTCGACAAGGTTTTCCTTGAACACATGCAAGAAGCCGATGGCGATCTTTACCAGCGCCTTCTCGATGCCCGTAAAGATCCTGGCGGTCTTGACGAGAAAGCGTCGTCCGATCTTATTTTAGCGATAGGCCCGCATGTTGATGATTTCATCGGGCATTTGTTTGGAATTGAGCGACAGGTCCGCGAACTGTCCGAGCGCCACCATGATCTGGCCCCCTTGTTCGCCTGTAAAAGGTTATTCGTACAACGCCAGGCGGCTAAAAAAATAAAAGCAGAGGAGGCCGAGACCATTGAGGGCCCGGCGTTGGAACAACAACTAACGGCGCAAATGGGTGGCGCTTTTGATCAGCTGACGTTCGCCAAAACCGTGATGAACTGGCTCGATGATGAAGACGCCAACAGCGACGCCATTGATGTTGCCAGACGCTACGCCGCCTGGGCCTTCCATACGCAAGCCGGGCAGCAGCGCCATCGCGCCGATGTTTTGTTCAAGGGGCCAGAAAAAGTTGATTTTATGAATTTGGTCGAGACCGAAACCTTTCACGACCACGGCACCGATATTATGCGCCTGCCGCCCGAATCCCAACATCCCCGCGACGGCTTCGCCCTGACCGATCAGGGCTGTGACCTTATCGGTGCACTCGATCAGGCCAATTACTGCGTCATTTGCCATGATCGGGGCAAAGATTCTTGCTCGCGTGGCATTCGCGATAAACAAAGCGGCGCTTTCGCCAGTAACGAGTTGGGGATTCCCCAGGCCGGTTGCCCACTGGAAGAAAAAATCTCTGAAATGCACAAGGCCAAGGCTGACGGCTATGCCATAGCGGCGCTGGCTATCATCACCATCGACAACCCGATGACAGCAGCCACCGGCCACCGTATCTGCAACGACTGCATGAAAGCCTGCATCTACCAGAAGCAGGAGCCGGTCAACATTCCCGAAGCCGAAACCCGGACACTTAAAGACGTTCTGGAACTGCCCTGGGGATTTGAAATCTATTCCCTGCTGACCCGCTGGAACCCCTTGAATTTCAAGCGTCCGCATCCGGCAAGTGACAGCGGTTACAAGGTATTGGTCGTCGGCCAGGGACCGGCCGGATTCACCCTGGCCCATTACCTGATGAATGAAGGCCACACCGTCGTTGCCATAGACGGGGCCAAGATCGAGCCACTGGAGCCCTCCTTAAGCGGCATCAGCCAAAGTGGTGAGCGGACTCCATTCGAACCAGTCCACAGCTTTACCGACATTGAAGAACCGCTGGACGAGCGGACCATGGCCGGTTTTGGCGGCGTCGCCGAATATGGTATTACCGTGCGCTGGAACAAGAATTTTCTTAAAGCCATCCGTATCATGCTCGAGCGGCGTGCCCGTTACACCCTGTATGGCGGGGTCCGCTTCGGTGGTGCCATTACCGCTGAAAACGCTTTCGAGATGGGTTTTGATCATATCGCTCTTTGTATCGGTGCCGGCAAACCGACCGTCCTTGGCATTCCCAACGCGCTGGCTCGCGGCGTTCGGCAGGCATCGGATTTCCTGATGGCGTTGCAGTTAACCGGGGCGGCAAAATCCGACTCCGTGGCCAATCTCAACATCCGCCTGCCAGTGGTCGTCATTGGTGGCGGGCTGACCGCCATCGACACCGCAACCGAGGCGCTGGCTTATTACGTTAAACAGGTTGAGAAATTTCTTGCCCGGCATGAGAAACTGGCCGCTAACGGCGGCGTCGATGCTGGCTGGAGCAAGGAAGAACAAGGCTTTGCCGAAGAATTTCTTGAACACGGTCGGGCTATTCGTGCTGAGCGGCAAGCAGCCGAAAACGAAGATCGCCTACCCAACTTTGCACCGTTGCTCGACAGCTGGGGCGGGGCGACAATCGCCTACCGCCGTCGCCTGATTGATGCGCCCAGTTACACCCTGAACCACGAAGAAATCACCAAAGCCTTTGAGCAGGGCATCAACTTCGCCGAGATGCTCTCCCCCGTCGCCATTGATGTCGACGACCACGGCCACGCCCAGGCGATCAAGCTTGAAGTACAGGAACTGGATGAACACAACCGCCCCAATGCGACCGGCCATGTTATTTCTTTACCGGCGCGTTCAATCCTGATCGCCGCAGGAACCCAGCCCAATACGGTAATCGCCCGTGAATATCCCGGTTTCGCCGAACTTGACGGCAAATTCTTCCAGGCCGAAGACGAAAACGGCAATATTGTTTCGCCTGAATGGTCGGCCAAGCCCGAAGAAGCGCAGGTGACCATGAAGGTCACAGAAAATGGTCATTCCATAACCTTCTTTGGCGATCTCCATCCATCCTTTGCTGGCAATGTGGTCAAGGCAATGGCCAGCGCCAGACGGGGCTATCCGGTGATCAACCGGCAACTGGTTAAGAACCCACCAAATGCCGTCAGTGCCATAAATCTGGTGGAGCAACTTGATCACGGACTTCGATCCCGGGTTGTCGACGTCATTCGCCTGACCCCCAACATCGTCGAGGTCATCCTGCATGCACCGCTGGCCGCCAGGGCTTTCAAGCCGGGGCAGTTTTTCCGCCTGCAAAACTTCGAGGCCAACGCCAAACGCTGTGACGGCACAGTTCTGGGCATGGAAGGTCAAGCACTGACCGGGGCCTGGGTCGACGTTGAAAAAGGACTTGTCGCAACCATCGTCCTTGAAATGGGCGGCTCATCCAGCCTGTGTGAACTGTTGCAACCGGGCGAGCACGTCGTCCTGATGGGGCCGACGGGAGCACCAACAGAAACCCCCGGTGACGAAACCGTCGTCCTGGTCGGTGGCGGGCTTGGCAACGCCGTACTGTTTTCTATCGGTCAGGCGCTTCGCGAGGCAGGATCAAAGGTTCTCTATTTCGCCGCTTACAAAGGCACAGGTGACCGTTACCACATTGACAACATCGAAGCCGCCGCCGACACCATCGTCTGGTGCTGCGATGAAGCACCCGGCTTTGAACCCGGTCGTCCAGGCGACAAAGCCTTTGTCGGAAATGTGGTCGAGGCGATGACCGCGTATGCCAATGGCGGCCTGGGCGAAAACCCGATTTCCATGAAAGACGCCGAGCGGATGCTGGTCATTGGTTCGGACGTTATGATGAAGGCCGTCGCCGATGCCAGACACGGTATTTTAAAGGAACACCTCGACCCGGCCCATACAGCCATCGGCTCCATAAACTCGCCCATGCAATGCATGATGAAGGAAATCTGCGCCCAGTGCCTGCAATTGCACAGGGACCCAGAAACCGGCGAGGAAACGATCATTTTCTCATGCTTCAATCAGGACCAGAATTTGGACCATGTTGTCTTCCCGGCCCTCAAACAACGGTTGCTTCAAAACGCCGTGCAAGAGAAACTGACCCGTAAATGGATCATGCATTGCATGTCGGACTTGCATGACGCGGGTTAAAAGGCCATTTTCCAGCAATGACGGATTCTCAACACAAAGATCAGGCTGAGGCGCTCGGCTTGTTGGAAGATTTGATCGGACGGGCCAAAAAGGCTGGTGCCGATGACTGTGACGCGGTCTTTATCAAAGGCGTATCCTTGTCAAAGTCAGTACGACTGGGCAAGCCAGAACATCTGGAACGCTCCGAAAGCCGTGATATCGGCTTGCGGGTCTTTATCGGCAAGCGTCAGGCCATCGTCTCATCTTCTGATACCGCGCCCGAAGCGCTGACCGAGCTTTCAGAGCGCGCCGTCGCCATGGCCCGGGCCGTACCCGAAGACCCCTATTGTGGACTGGCTGACGCGGAACAGTTAGCCAAAGACATTCCCGACCTTCAATCCTGCGACTCCTTCGAGCCGGACGCCGAACATTTAAGTAATCTGGCCAGTCGAGCCGAAGAGGCGGCATTGGCGGTTCCCGGCGTCACCAATTCGGAAGGCGGTTCGGCGGGCTGGGGCACCTACACGGTGGCAATGGCGGCCTCAAACGGATTTTCTCAGGCCTACGCCAATTCCAGCCACTCACTCAGCGCCTCGGTAATCGCCGGGGAAGGCACCGAAATGGAGCGCGATTACGACTATACCGCCGCCGTTTACGCAGCCGATATGGAAAGCCCCGAAAGCATTGGTAAAAGTGCTGGTGAAAAAGCCATCAAGCGCCTACACCCGAAAAAAGTTAAAACCGCTGCAGTGCCGATCATTTATGACCCGCGCGTATCAAAAAGCCTGATCGGGCATCTGTCAGCAGCCGTAAACGGCGCGTCAATTGCGCGTGGTTCCTCGTTCCTGAAGGATAAAATGGATCAGCGGATTTTCCCTGAAGACATCAACATCATCGACGACCCACATCGTAAGCGTGGTTTGAAATCCCGTCCCTTCGACGGCGAAGGCGTGGCACCCAAACGCTCAAATCTGATCAAGGACGGCGAGCTCAAAACATGGTTTATGGATTTGCGCTCTGCCCGTCAGCTAGGACTTGAGACGACGGGCCACGCTTCAAGGGGGACTTCCTCGCCGCCGTCCCCTTCGGCCAGCAACCTTTATCTGGAACCGGGCGACCTGACCCCGGAAGAGTTAATGGCTGATATTGGTCAGGGTCTCTATGTCAACGAATTGATCGGCTTTGGCATCAATGGCGTGACTGGCGATTATTCACGCGGGGCCAGTGGTTTCTGGATTGAAAACGGCAAAATCGCCTTCCCGGTCAGCGAAGTCACCATCGCCGGGAACCTGAACGACATGTTTGCCAATATGCGCGCTGCTGACGATCTTGAGTTCCGCTACGGCATCGATGCGCCGAGCGTTCGTGTTGATGGAATGACGGTGGCCGGGGTCTAGTTACCAGCGCCTTGGCATGTTAATGTCCGGCAGTATTTAACGGGGAAATTACAGCCGTGGACGACCGCTCCTTAACGAAGGAATATCAACACCAATCAACGGCCAGCCTGATGCGCAGGCTGGCGAGCGAATATATCCGGCCTTATCTGGGTTGGATTTCTTCTGCGGTATTTTTCATGATCGTTGTTTCGGCGGCCACCGGCATATCCGCGTGGTTGATGGAACCCATCGTCGATGATGTGTTTATTGCCAAGGACAAAGACACTTTATGGCTTGTCGGTATGGCAGTGTTTGTCACTTTCGCCATCAAAGGGGTCGCCAATTATGCACAGGCTGCCTTGATGAGCCGGGTCGGGCTGAAAATTATCGCCGATGCACAAAGCCGACTGTTCGCGCACCTTGAACGCATGGACCTGGGTTTTTTTCATTCCAATCCGACGGGTACGCTGATTTCGCGCTTTACCGTCGATATCGGGCAAATGCGGTCCATCGTCTCCAATGTTCTGACCAGTTTGGGCAAGGATCTGATGAGCCTGATTGCCCTCGTCGTCGTGATGTTTTACCAGAACTGGCAACTCGCCTTCATCGCCATCTTCGTCTTTCCCATCGCCATCCTGCCGATATCAAAACTCGGCAAACGCATCCGCAAGGTCACTGCCAACACCCAGGTTGAAACTGGTTTGTTCATGACCCTGCTTGAGCAAACCTTCCAGGGCATTCGCGTGGTCAAGGCTTACGGGATGGAAGCCTACGAGAAAGGCCGCATGGACGAAATCATCACAAAACTATTCTCTTTAAGTTTTAAATCCGCCCGTATTCGCGCTCTGGCCAGTCCAATCATGGAATCCCTCGGCGGCGTCGCCGTCGCCGTCGTTATCATTTATGGTGGCCAGCAGGTCATCGACGGGGTTAATTCCCCGGGTGCCTTCTTCTCGTTCATCACCGCCTTGCTGATGGCTTATGAGCCCATGAAACGGCTGGCCAATCTAAATGCCAACATGCAGGAGGGGCTGGCCGGTGCCCAACGCCTGTTTACTGTCCTTGATACAGAACCCGAAATTCTCGACAAACCCGATGCCCGCCCTTTAAGCGACATTCAGGGAAAGATCGCACTCACGGATGTCAATTTTTCCTATATCCCCGACGTTCCGGCACTTTCCGGCGTAAATCTACATGTTCCAGCCGGAAAGCGGGTGGCCCTGGTTGGACCATCGGGGGCGGGGAAATCGACGATCCTCAACCTCATTCCGCGTTTTTATGACATCAATGAAGGCTCGGTCAGCATCGACGGCATTGATGTGCGCGACGTGACAATGTCTTCGCTGCACGAAAATATCGCCCTGGTTAGCCAGGAAATAACCCTTTTTGATGACACGGTGCGGGCCAATATTGCTTATGGGCGAGCCGGGGCCAGTGATCAGGAAATCGAGGAGGCGGCCCGCAATGCCGCCGCCCATGACTTTATCATTGACCTTCCCCACGGCTACGACACCCAGGTCGGTGAACAGGGTATTAAACTATCCGGTGGCCAGCGCCAACGACTGGCGATTGCCCGGGCAATGCTGAAAAATGCGCCGATTCTGCTTCTCGATGAAGCCACATCGGCGCTTGATACGGAATCCGAACGGCAAGTGCAAAAGGCCCTTGATCAACTGATGAGCGGACGCACCACCCTGGTCATCGCCCACAGACTTTCGACTGTCGTTGACGCCGATGTCATCTATGTCATCGAGAACGGTCGCATTTGCCAATCAGGGAACCACGCCGCCTTGCTCGAAGAAGGTGGCCCCTATGCCAAACTATACGCCTTGCAATTCGCAGGCGAAGGCACGGTAGTCCCGTGAGGCTGGATAAACGAATCCTGCGCTCCCAGGTGGTACATAACTGCCTGTGTATTCTGGCTGCCGCTTATATTCGATTTGTGTACCTGACAACCCGTTGGCGTGTCGTCGGCGGGGATATTCCCAGGCGCTATTGGGATGAGAACAAAATGTTTCTCCTCTGTTTTTGGCATGGACGCCTGATGATGTTGACGCATTGCTGGAACAAGAACAAACCGATCCACATTATGATTTCCATGCACCGCGACGGGCGCATCATTTCCGATACCATTGCACACTTCGGCATCAAGACCATCGTTGGCTCGACATCCAAGGGCGGCGCTGCGGCGTTGCGCAACATGGTTAAAACAGTCAAGACCGGTGAGTATGTCGGTATAACTCCTGACGGTCCACGCGGGCCACGCATGCGTGCCCAGGAAGGCATGATCACGATTGCCAGGTTAGCCAACATTCCGATTATTCCGGTCAGCTATGCCTCCACCCGCTCCAAAATCTTTGGCTCCTGGGATCGTTTTGTTGCCGCCCTTCCCTTTGGCCGTGGCGTTTTTGTCTGGGGTGAACCGATCCACGTTCCCCACACCGCAGACAAAACAGAACTGGAAAAATCCCGCAAGGAAGTCGAAGACAGCCTCAACGCGGTTTCCGCCGAAGCTGATCGTTTGTGCGGCCTTCACGTCATTGAGCCAGCCCCATCAACAAGGGAGATGGTGCCATGATGTTTTTTCTTTACCGGAGCATTACCACCCTTACTCATCCGCTGATCCGTTTTTACCTGTCAAGGCGACTGGCCAGTGGCAAGGAAGACAGGGTCCGGTTTAATGAACGTCTGGGAATTGCAGGAGTGCTACGACCTGAAGGAAAACTGGTCTGGGTTCATGCCGCCAGCGTTGGAGAATCATTGTCTCTGTTACCCTTGATAGAACGCTTGCAGGCTGAATTTTCTGACTGGAATATTCTGCTGACTACCGGCACGGTGACCTCGGCGGCACTGATGGCGGAACGCCTGCCAAAAGGGGCAATTCACCAGTTTGTGCCGGTCGACCGGGCCGCTTACGTCGCGCGGTTCCTGAACCACTGGAGTCCTGATCTTGTGTTGTGGGCGGAATCTGAATTCTGGCCGAACCTGATCATCCGTTCTGCCGCAAAAAACCTGCCGATGGTTCTGTTGAATGGCCGGGTGTCCAATAAATCCTACTCCAATTGGCGGCGTTTCCCGGGATTGATCAAGAAGCTTCTGGGCGCTTTTTCACTGTGTCTGGGACAAACAAATATAGACGCCGCCCGACTTAGTGATCTTGGTGCCGAACATGCCAAATCCGTCGGCAACCTGAAATTTGCCGCCCCGCCCCTTCCCGCTGACGCGCTTGCCATTGATATTTTTACCGCCCAGATCGACGGACGCCCTTGCTGGTTGGCATCGAGCACTCACAAGGGGGAGGAAGAAATCGTTGGCAAAATCCATCTTTCCCTGAAAGAAAAACACCCCGGCCTGCTGAGCATTATTGTGCCGCGCCATCCTGGGCGCGGGATCGAAATCGCTGCAGGTTTGCAGGCTATGGGATTGAATACCGCGCTTCGTTCGGCCGGCGAGATAATCACAGCCGACACAGACATTTATCTCGCTGACACCATGGGCGAATTGGGATTATTTTATCGTCTGACGCCTATTGTTTTCATCGGCAAATCTCTGGTCGCCTCGGGTGGACAAAACCCCCTGGAAGCCGCCCGTCTCGGCTGTACCATCGTTTTTGGTCCGAACATGACCAACTTTGCTGAAATTACCGATACCTTTATAAAAAATAAGGCCGGCCTGGAAATCGTCGATGAAGCAGGATTGAGAGATGCCATCGATCACTTGCTGGAACATCCTGACGAATGCTTGAGATTGGGACAAGCAGCAGCCCGGGTCGCCGATAACGAAGCTGGGGTGCTTGATGCGGTTATGGAACAACTCAGCCCCTACCTTAAGGAGAAAAATTAACATGCAGGCCCCCGGCTTTTGGCAGCATGGAAAAGGCGGTGTGCTGGCACAACTGCTGTCCCCGCTAGGCTGGGTATATGGTTTTGCAACAAAAGCAAAACTGGCCACGACCATTCCCTGGAAATCTCCCGTACCAGTCCTTTGCATCGGTAATTTAACAGCCGGAGGTGCCGGAAAAACCCCGGTCGCCCTGGACCTTGGCAAGCGGTTGATTGCAAAAGGCAAAACCGTTCACTTCCTGTCACGGGGCTACGGTGGCTGTGAAAAAGGCCCACTTCTGGTCGACCCTGATGTCCATGATCATACCAGCGTCGGAGACGAGCCGCTGTTACTGTCAATCCATGCCCCTGCTTGGGTTTCGAGGGTGCGCAGGAGCGGATGCGAGGCTGCCGCGAGGGCCGGGGCCGACTTGATCATCATGGACGACGGATTTCAAAATCCATATATCCATAAGAATTTTTCAGTCATTGTTATTGATGGTGGTTATGGCTTCGGCAACGCCAAAATGATTCCGGCAGGGCCATTACGCGAAAGCATCGCCAGTGGGTTGGCCCGTGCCGATTCCTGCGTTGTGATCGGCGAAGATACAACGGGCACCCTGGATATTGCTTCAAGCTGTGGACTTTCTCCACTCAGGGCAAGGTTTATTGCAGACGCTTTATCTGATGACGCCCCAACAGGACCGGTCGTCGCCTTTACCGGTATTGGACGGCCAGAGAAGTTTTTCGAAACCGTAACCCAGATGGGCCATAACGTCGTTTCGACCATTCCGTTTCCCGACCATCACCCTTATAACAACGCCGATATCAATACCTTGCGACAAATTGCGACGAAGGCCGGAGCCCAATTGCTAACAACCGAAAAAGATGCCCAGCGGCTACCCGCTTCATTTATTGATGATGTGACGGTTATCCCTGTCTCCCTTGAATGGACAGATGAGGGTGCGCTTGATGCCTTGCTTAATGGAATCTGCAATGCTTAAGCGCTACCTGTCCCATCCGCTGCAGGGCCTCGCAGCCCAGATTTTTTTCGCCCTGGTTCAGTTTCTTCCGATCAAATGGGCATCGGCGTGGGGTGGTTTTTTGGGCAGGTCTATTGGTCCGGCCATGAGCATCTCGAAGAGGGCGCGACGAAATTTCGCCATCGCCTTCCCCCATATCACGGCTGATGAAACAGAAAATCTTGTCCTTGAAATGTGGGATAATCTTGGCCGCACGGTGATGGAATACCCATTACTAAACCGAATTCGGGTTGATGGAGACAATGCCCATGTCGAACTGATCGGGTCCCAATACCTCGATTTGCTAAGGGACGATAACAAGCCCGGCCTTTTCTTTTCGGGCCATCTTGCAAATTGGGAGATCCCCGCCATTTGTGTGGCGAAGCTGGGGCTGACCCCACATCTTATTTACCGCTCGCCGAACAATCCTTACGTCGAGAAATTGTTTCAAAGGCGCCACCTTAAAAATAGCACCCTGATACCGAAGGGATCGAAAGGTGCCAAAATGGCTCTGAAAGCCTTGTTGGAAGGGGGCCATCTTGGCATGTTGGTAGATCAGAAAATGAATGACGGCATCCCTGTGCCCTTGTTCGGCCATGATGCCATGACCGCTCCCGCTCTGGCTCAATTAGCGCTCAAATTTGATTGCCCGGTTATCCCAATCAGGGTCGAGCGTTTGCAGGGTTTGAGCTTCCGCGTCACCTGTTTTCCGCCACTTGAAATCAAACCCGGAAACGACAAGAGCGCCGATATTCTGGCCATCACAACAGAAGTCAATCATATTCTGGAAGGCTGGATCCGCGAGCAACCCGCCCAGTGGCTTTGGTTACACAACCGCTGGCCCGACGATATCGGCTAATTTTCGGCTCAAGAGCCTGTCTTTCACTATTCGCAAATAAGCACTTGATCGCGTGCCCATCAACTCCAATTTAATACGAACAGCAAGGAGAAAGGGGGAAGATTGCCGCCTGAAAGCATCATGCTTAATAGATAAAAGGCCTGAAAAGTCGATCAATTTGTCCAAATTTCAACAATCCAGAACAACATATTTTTCAACCAATTTTTCGACAATCCTGCTCGTTCTGATTGGCTTGACCGGTGCCCTGCTGGTCTTTAACTGGACGGCTAAAGAGCAGCAGCTACATGCTCAGGAAAAATTTGAATATCTGGGTCTGCAGGTGGCAACATCCCTCGAACGGCAAATAAGACGTAGCGAAGACGCCCTGACATCAATCGTCGCCTTTTTCGCCGGGTCCAACAATGTAAAGCGTAGCCAGTTTCGAACGTTCATCTCCAAAGCCATGTCCGATTACGTTGGCGTTCAAGCCCTCGAATGGATTCCGCGGGTTTCAAGCATGGCCCGAAATACATACGAGCGAGCGGCGCAACAGGACGGGTTTGAAGATTTCTCTTTTCGCCAAATTGGCGATGGCGGTATGGTCACGGCGACCAGACGTGCCGAATATTATCCTGTCTTTTATGTTGAACCATTAATCGGCAACCAAAAAGCGTTGGGTTTTGATCTCGCCTCCAACCCGGTTCGCAAGGTGGCGCTGGAACGAGCCCGCGACACTGGCATGACTGTCGCCAGCACCCGAATCACTCTGATTCAAGAAACCAGCAAGCAAGCCGGTGTGCTTGTTTTCGCGCCCATGTATAACGCAGGAGATCCACCCCATAGCATCAATGAAAGACGCAGCGCGGTTAGTGGTTTCGCCCTTGGGGTGTTCCGTATTGGCGATCTTTTGGATGCCTCGATTTTAAAAACCGACCGGCAAAGCGGGCTCATTGTCGCCCTTTATGATGTCTCCGACACGAAGAATCTCAAGCCTCTACACCTGATCGGTATCGACAATAACGCGCAGTGGCCAGAAATGGCGGATCTGGTCAACGGACAGTTTTTCGAACAAACCCACATGTTTGGTGGTCGGCAGTGGCGACTGATCATTGCCCCGAAAACCGGCGTATTACCAATCGATCAACCCTGGATTCCCTGGCTCAATGCAACCGTGGTTCTGCTTATCCTGACCCTGATCAGTTTCTACGTACAACTGATTGTGCGGCGCAGGGAATTCGCCGAAACCCTGGTAAGGGAACGTACCCGCGAGCTGGATTTTCAAAAACTGGCGCTTGATGAACACGCCATCGTCAGCATCACCGATGTGAAGGGCGATATTACCTACGCAAACGACGCGTTTTGCGAAATCAGTGGTTATTCCCGCGCAGAGTTGTTGGGGGAAAACCACCGCATTGTCAAATCCGATGAGCATTCGCCAGAATTTTACAAGGATTTATGGCAATCCATAACAAATGGCAAAATCTGGCACGGTGAATTAAAGAACCTGAAAAAAGGTGGTGGATATTACTGGATCAAGGCGACTATTGTTCCCTTCCTGAACGAACAGGGAAAGCCTTTCCAGTATGTCGCTATCCGCACAGATATTACCGAACGCAAAAGGGCGGAAGATACCCTGTATGAAACAACCGACCGCCTTTTAAGCTCGCAACAAATCGCCCATGTCGGCTCATGGGATTGGGACATAACAAACGATACCCGTTCCTGGACAGATGAAATCTTCAATATTATTGGACGTGAGCGTGACAACTACGAGGCAACCTCTGAAAATTTCCTCCAGTGCGTTCATCCCGATGACCGTGACCTTGTAACATCCGCCGTTAATCAAGCCGTTGAAAATGATGCCCTTTACGATATCGAACACCGGGTCGTGCAACCCGACGGAACCATTCGCTTTGTCCACGAAATGGGCAGGGTTTACCGGGATGACGATGGTACGCCCGTGCGGATGCTTGGCATTGTTCACGATATTACCGAACGAACCTTGCTTGATAAGGCTAAAAACGAGTTCGTCTCGACTGTCAGTCACGAACTGCGTACGCCGTTGACTTCAATCAAGGGGGCTCTCGGACTGATCAAGTCCGGTACCGTTGGCAAGCTGCCTGAAAAGCTGCAATCGATG
Source organism: Rhodospirillaceae bacterium (assembly GCA_014382375.1). Lineage (GTDB taxonomy): Bacteria > Pseudomonadota > Alphaproteobacteria > Rhodospirillales > JABHCV01 > JACNJU01. The sequence goes on along the minus strand of JACNJU010000041.1, from coordinate 27,197 downwards.
TTGAACATTGCCTACAACAACTCTGACCGACTGGTGCTGCTTATCAACGACATTCTTGATATGGAAAAAATCAAGGCCGGCAAGATGGACTTCCACATGAAGCCAACCGATATCACCTCTCTGGTTGAAGAAGCCATCGAAGCCAATAAGGGATATGGCGACGAGCATGGCGTCATATTTACCGTCCAGGAGTGTGATGAAAACGTGTTGGTTCAGGGTGACAAGGACCGCCTGATGCAGGCCCTGGCCAACATCATGTCAAATGCCGCAAAATTTTCGCCTGGCGGCGAGAAGGTCGAGCTCTCGATTAAGCGCCTGGGCAAGACCATTCGCATCGCTGTGAAGGATTACGGCCAGGGTATTCCCGAAGAATTCAAGGATTCTATTTTTGATAAATTTTCCCAGGCTGACTCCTCTGACACCCGACAGAAAGGTGGAACCGGCCTGGGCCTCAGCATCACCAAGGCGATCATCGAACGTCATGAAGGGACTATTTCTTTCGACACCGAAACCGGCAAGGGGACAACCTTTTACATCGATCTTCCCGAGTTGGAAAATCAAGGTACGCAATCGGACGTTGAAGGTTATGGGGAACGTCGCATCCTGATCTGTGAAGACGAAAGCGACATCGCAACACTGCTTGAATTGATGCTTGCAAAAGAAGGCTATAAAACCCATACCGCCAGAACGGCAACCCAGGCAAAACAAATGCTTGAACAGAAAAATTTTGACGCCATGACCCTTGATCTCAATTTGCCTGATCAGGATGGAGTTTCCCTGATCCAGGAATTGAGAAACGACACGAAAACACAAAACTTGCCGATCATTGTTGTCTCGGCGACAGCCGGCCAGGGAAAGCAGGAATTAAACGGCGATGCTGTCGGACTCATTGACTGGATTCAAAAGCCGATTGATATGAAGCTACTTATTAAACGGGTGGGTGATGCACTTCGGCATTCTTCACGGATCAGACCCCGTATTTTACATGTGGAAGACGACGAGAGCATCATTAAGGTCATATCCTCCCTGATTGACGGCACTGGAGATATGGTCGCGGCAATGAGCGTCAAAGAAGCCAGGGACCTGCTTGAACGGGAAAACTTCGATCTTGTCATCCTTGATCTCGCCCTGCCCGATGGTGATGGTGGTGAACTTCTGCCCCTACTTAACAAGCCAGGAAGGGCATCAATCCCGGTAATCGTTTTTTCAGCAGGGGACGTTTCGCGCGAAACTGCCAAAGGCATCAGCGCCGCACTGGTTAAATCTCAAACATCCAACGACGAGCTCCTGAGCACTATTCGCTCTGTGATTGAGACAAGTCAGACAGCCGTCTAAAAATCAAAAAAAAGAAATATTTACTGTAAGGATTCTTCTGCTTGTCCGGCGTATGATTATGCCCTGAAAATACCATGACACTTGATCCTGGAGAGAAGAACCGATGACCCCCAAAACATCAATCCAGCTAAGCGAAAAAGACAATGTCGCAGTGGTTCCCGTCGAAGTTGCCAAGGGCGAACGTGTGGAACCCGCTGGTATTATCGCCAGTCAACCGGTCCCGCGTGGCCACAAGCTGGCGCTTCGCCCTATAGAGGAAGGACAGGCGGTCCTTAAATACGGTCAGATTATCGGGTTTGCTTCGACCCATATTGAACCGGGGGAGCATGTCCATGTTCACAATCTTTCCATGGGTGATTTTGAACGTGATTATGCCTTCGGCAAAGCGACCGTTGAGAGCACTATGGTGCCCGATGCGGAGCGCGCCACCTTTGAAGGCTACCGTCGCGAAGATGGAAAAGTCGGCACCCGCAACTATATCGGCATCGTCACGTCGGTGAATTGCTCCGCCACCGTAGCCAAGCATATCGCCCGAGAGATAGAAAAACGTGGTATTCTGGATGACTATCCCAATGTTGATGGCATTGTTCCCATTGTTCACGGCGCCGGCTGCTGCACGGCCACCGACGATGAGGGCTTCAACATGCTGCAACGGACCATATGGGGTCACGCCAGACATGCTAATTTTGCTTCCATGCTAATGCTTGGCCTGGGTTGCGAAGCCAATCAAATTCCCCTGATGCTGGATGTCATGGGTAAACCAGCGGAGGAAACCTTCCACTACACCACCATCCAGCAGGAGGGCGGGACCCGAAAAACCGTCGAAGAAGCCGTCAGGTGGTTTCAAAGTATCCTGCCCCGCGCCAACCAAGCCCACCGGGAAACCGTGCCCGCATCGGAACTGACTGTGGCCCTTCAATGCGGTGGATCGGACGGATATTCCGGAATCACCGCGAATCCGGCGCTGGGCATCGCCATTGATCATCTGGTCCGCCATGGTGGCTCGGGCGTGCTTGCCGAAACACCCGAAATTTACGGTGCCGAGCATCTGCTAACCCGTCGCGCCAGTACCCGTGACATCGGCGAAAAATTGATCGAACGGATTCACTGGTGGGAAGACTACGCGGCCCGGAACGGCGGCAGCATGAATAACAACCCGACACCGGGCAACAAGGCCGGGGGACTGACGACGATCCTTGAAAAATCCTTAGGCGCTGTCGCCAAGGGAGGTTCGACCAATCTGGTCGGCGTCTATAAATATGCTGAACCCATAACCACCAAAGGCTTCGCCTTTATGGACAGCCCCGGTTATGACCCGGCCTCAATCACCGGCGAAGTCGCCTCGGGCTGTAATCTTGTCGCCTTCACCACCGGTCGTGGTTCAGTTTACGGCAACAAGCCGGTGCCATCCCTGAAATTGGCAACCAACACACCCATGTACGATCATATGAGCGAAGATATGGACATCAACTGCGGTACCATCGTTGATGGCACCCAGAGCCTTGATGAGGTCGGCGAGAGCATTTTCAAAAAGATGCTTGCCGTGGCCTCGGGTGAGAAAACCAAATCCGAAGAGCTTGACTTTGGGGACGCCGAATTTGTGCCCTGGCAGGTTGGCGCCCAGATGTAGCGCCGCGACGTCAAGGCATTTTCCCGGCGATCAGGGCCGGGTCGAGATGGGTGCGTCCCAACGTCACGCCCCAATGCAGATGGGCACCTGTAACCCGCCCGGTTTTACCGACTTTGCCGATCGGCGTTCCCTTTTTCACCATTGCCCCCTGCTTGACCAGTATGGCGCTCATGTGGGCGTAGACGCTGGTCAAGCCGAGCCCGTGATCGAGCATCAGTGTTTTACCCGTATAGAACATGTCATCATTGACCAGGGCGACCCTGGCATCGGACGGGGCCTTGATGATGGTTCCTTCCGGGGCCGCAATATCGGTACCGTTGTGGGGATTTTTCGGCTTGCCGTTAAGAATCCGCTGGGATCCGAAAACCCCTGAAAGCGGCCCTGTCACCGGCCAAATAAAACCCCCGGCAAAATAGGCATCAGCCGTATCGAGTCCCCGCACCCGGCCAATTCCCGCATTGTCAGCCTTGATGCGGGCCACGTCTTCAGGTTTCGGCGTTACTTTTCCTGCGGGCAGACCATCAATGCGCTGAACCTTGTATTGCCGGGTCGCCACGTTCAGCGTTCGACGATCTGATTTTCCATCACTGCCGGTGATATTCAGAACCGCCTGATCTGGCGCATCGCGGCCAAACCCGATCAGGAAGCGGCCATCGGTGGAAAGGGCCAGTCGTTTACCATCGAGCTCGACCCTGTTACCGGGTTCTGTTTTTCCGATAACAAGTCCCCCCTGGATGAAATTACCCTCAAGGCTGACTTCACCAGCATCGGCACGGGGGGAAAACAGGAATAAGACAAGAACTAAAAACCCCTTACTCACAACAGGTTTCCTTGCTTTCCGTCATCTTTTTTGGGTTTTTTCACAGGCTTACCGGTAGCGTTTGCCGCGACTTTTCCATCATGGAACCGTATTTGAAGACCCATACCGGGTTTGACCTCGCCAACCGCTGAAAGGGCATTATCGGCATTGTCGCTAACCAGCGCAAAACCCCGTTCCAGCACCCGCTGATAGGAAAAACTTTCCAGCAACGCCGCCGCCTGCGCCAACTTTTGCCGGCGTTCACTGACGAGTCCTTTAGCGCCCTGCTTTATAGCCCGCGCAACGCCGTTCAACCTGACCCGGGCATGTTCAATGCGTTGACCCGGTTTGGCAATCGCCGCCGCCGTTTCAGCGAGACGAGCCCGACGACTTGCCAATCCCGTACGCAGACTGAACGTTAAGCGTTCGGCCCAGTCATCAAGACGCTGGGAGGAGTCTTCGACAACCCGGCGTAAATTCGGCAATCCCCGCGCTAGCCCTTCAAGTATTGCCCTGTGCTGAGTCAGGGTGCGATTCATGACATTGACCAGTCGCAAACCGCTGTCCATGACCTGCGCCTGTAATTCAGAGCGCACCGGAACCGCCAGTTCTGCGGCGGCGGTTGGCGTCGGTGCCCGCATGTCGGCGGCATAATCAATCAGGGTTGTGTCGGTTTCATGGCCGACGGCCGATATCAGGGGCACGGTGCAGCTGGCTGCAGCACGAACGACCTGTTCTTCGTTAAAGGCCATAAGGTCTTCAAGGGAGCCGCCACCGCGCGCGACAATCAACAAATCAGGGCGGGGGACCGTGCCACCTGCCGTCAAGGCGCTGAAGCCGTTGATGGCGGCGCTGATTTCCGCAGCCGCCTTGTCGCCCTGAACCAGCACCGGCCACAAGATGACACGAACCGGGAAGCGGTCCGAAAGGCGATGCAGGATATCGCGGATGACCGCCCCGGTCGGTGAACTGACAACGCCGATGACTTGCGGCAGGAAGGGCAGTTCCTTTTTACGCTCCGGATCAAAAAGCCCTTCTTCGGTGAGCCGGTTTTTTCGTTCCTGCAGCAGTTTAAGAAGTGCGCCTTCACCCGCAAGCTCAATGGAATCAATAACGATCTGATAGCTTGAGCGTGCCCCGTATGCGGTAATCCGTCCCGTCGCCACCACTTCCATGCCATCTTCAGGGGCGATAGACAGGCGACCCGCAGCGCCGCGCCAGCAAACCCCGTCGAGCACAGCGTCGTCATCTTTCAGGCGAAGGTACAAATGACCCGATGCGGCACGTTTGAAGCCGGTAATCTCGCCACGCACCCGAACCCTTGGAAAACGGTCCTCAAGGGTACTTTTCAGCGCCTGCGACAGTTCCCCCACGGAAAGTTCCGGAAGATTATGTACAGATTCTTCAAGGGATGTCTTTTCAGTCATGGCCGACAGTATGTATGGTGGTGTTGTGGAAATGAAGAAGGATTTTAAGATGAAGGTTTTGGTTGTCGGTTCAGGTGGTCGTGAGCATTCCTTATGCTGGGCCATCGCCAAGTCGCCAAAGTGCGATGAACTGTTCTGCGCCCCCGGTAACGCCGGTATTGATGGGATTGCCATCTGTGTTGATATCGGCGCCGATGATATTGATGCCCTTGTCGGTTTCGCAATCGATAACGCCATCGACTTTGTCGTCGTCGGCCCCGAAGCGCCCCTGGTTGATGGCTTGGTCGACAGACTTGAAGAAGCCGATATTCTGGCCTTTGGCCCAAGCGCCGCCGCAGCGGCCCTTGAAGGCTCAAAAGGCTTCATGAAGGATTTATCCGCCAAATACAATATCCCAAGCGCCGAATACGGGCGTTTCGACGAACCGGAAGCCGCCAAGGAATTCATCCTGCGCCACAAAACGCCCATTGTCGTCAAGGCGGACGGGCTGGCTGCGGGTAAGGGCGTTATCATCTGCCAGAACAAGAATGAAGCCTACGCTGCGGTCGACCACATTATGACCGAACGAGCCTTCGGCGGGGCCGGCGAGGAAGTTATCATCGAGGAATTCATGGAGGGTGAGGAAGCCAGCTTCTTTGTCCTTTGCGACGGTGTTAATGCCGTTGCCCTCAGGTCCGCGCAGGATCACAAGGCCGCCTTCGATGGCGATGAAGGCCCCAACACCGGCGGCATGGGTGCCTATACCCCCGCCCCGATCGTTGATGACGCCATGGCCACCCGGATCATGGATAAAATCATCACCCCGACGATCAAGGCGATGGCGGCAGAAGGCAAGCCCTACAAAGGAGTTTTGTACGCTGGCCTGATGATCACCAGTACGGGACCTAAATTGATCGAATTTAACGTCCGCTTCGGTGACCCGGAATGTCAGCCGCTGATGCTGGCGTTGAAATCCGACATCCTGACAGCCCTGATTGCCAGTGCCGATGGCACGCTCGATAAAATCAAACTGAAATGGCATGACGAGGCCACCCTGATTGTTGTTATGGCGGCCAATGGTTATCCCGGTCGATATGAAATTGGCAGCGAAATCAGAGGTGTAGAAGAAGCGAACGCCATGGACGGCGTTTTTGTCTTCCACGCTGGGACAAAAGCCGAAAACGGCGCATTGTTGGCCAATGGGGGGCGGGTGCTGGGCATTACGACGAAAGCGAAAACTGTCGCCCAGGCACAAAAACTGGCTTACAAGGCGGTCGCCAAAATCGACTGGCCGGAAGGCTTCTACCGTACCGATATCGGCTGGCGCGCTGCCAAACGTTAATGGAACAAGAGAGACGACCAATGGACGATAAAACCCGCACCGAACTGGAAGCAGCCGCTTTTCGTGGCCTTGTAGGCCACCTTGGCAAGCGCACCGATGTGCAAAACATCGACTTGATGAATCTGGCCGGTTTCTGCCGCAACTGCCTGTCAAAATGGTATATGGCGGCGGCCAAAGAGCGCGATATCGATATGTCCTATGACGAGGCTCGCGAAATCGTCTACGGCATGACCTACGATGAATGGAAGCGCGATTTCCAGAGCGAAGCGTCCGAAGAGCAAAAGCAGAAATTCCAGGACACCATGCCCCTGCACGCCGACATCAGCGGCCATAATAAATAATCCTGAAGGTGTTACATGGAACCACATGTGGCTGCGTTAAGTGATTCAACATACCGTCCCGTCTGGCTCGATTCCGGGGGCAGGCCAGATATCTTGGCGTCATTGGAGGGGAATGCCCGTTGTCAGTTGCTGATAGTCGGTGGCGGTTTCACTGGCCTTTGGGCAGCCTTGCAGGCCAAGGAACGACTGCCTGACCTTGATATTATGCTGGTTGAGCAAACCTTTGTTGGTGATGGGGCCTCCGGGCGCAACGGTGGTTTCCTGAACACCAGCCTGACCCACGGCGAAACCAACAGCGACTACCATTTTCCCGGTGAAAAGGAACGCCTTGAGGAACTGGGACTACAGAACATGAAGGAATTTATCGAAACTCTGGAACGCTACAACATTGACGCCGAGTACGAGCATGTCGGCCATTTATCAGTCGCCACCAACGAACCCATGGCCACCAAGTTACGGACACAATTTGAAGCCGAAAAAGCACTGGGCCGGGATGTCGTCTGGTTTGATGGTGATGACATGCGCCGCGAAGTCAACTCCCCCACCTATACGGCCGGGTTATGGCATCGCGAGGGACAAGACGGCGTGGTCAACCCTGGCAAGCTTTGCTGGGGGTTGAAGGAAACCATCCTGTCGCTGGGCGTGCGCATTTTCGAGAACACACCCGTCCTTGATGTCACCCCTGATGGTGATGGCATGATGACGACCTGTGGCGGTGGGGCCATCCGAAGCGACAAAATTCTGATGGCGACCAATGCCTTTCGCAGTCTGCTCCCGCAAATCCGCAAACAAGTGATACCCGTCTGGGATTATCAAATCGCCACCGAACCCTTAACCCCCGAACAGCTAGAAGCCATCGGCTGGGGTAAAACCCGTCATGCCCTCTCAAACGAAGCCAACATGTTTCATTATTACCGATTGACAAAGGACAACCGCATTACCTGGGGCGGCGGCGGTGCCGTTTGCTATTATTTTGGCAGCCGCACGGATCAGGGTGTCGCCGATGACCGGGGTCGATTTGAACGTCTGTCTAAAGAATTCTTTGAAACCTTTCCGCAGTTGCAGGGAGTCAGGTTCAGCCACCGCTGGAGCGGCATTATTGCCTCATCAACACGGTTCTGCATGGTCCCGGGCGTTGCTTTTGACGGGCGCGTGTCGTGGGCCGTGGGTTACACGGGGCTGGGTGTCGGGGCTACCCGGTTTGGCGCCCGCATTGGCCTGGAATTACTGGGTTATCAGCCCAGCGATGTTCTGGACACGCTGTTTGTCAAAAGGCGGGCCATGAACTGGGTCCCTGAACCCTTTCGCTGGATTGGCGTGACCCTGACCCGCCACGCCCTTGCAAAAGCCGATGCCAACGGAGGCAAACGGGGGCTATGGTTAAAGTTTCTGGATTTCTTCAATATGGGATTTGCCTGCTAGAGATTCTTCAATCTGCGGCATGGTCAACAATCGCATAATATTTCTTGATGGTACCGCTCGTCTGCCAGCGACAGACCGTGCCCATGGGAATGAAGAAGGCGTCCCCGGCTGTGAACTGGTGGGCCTTGCCGTCCCCCTCGGTGATCGTCAGTTCCCCTTCCAGCAGTTGTACGAATTCATGCCAGGGAAATGGCCTCATCTCGCTATCAAAGGCCGTGCTGTCCCACATGCCGACAAACATGTTTCCAGCATCGTTAGTGAAAAGAACATTGTCACGTTGCAGCGGCGCATCGCCAACGATCACCAGGGGGCCGGTGCTATCCATCTTTATCAAACCAGCCTCAAGGGTTGCCTGATCAAGGATCATAACGCCGCCCTCAGCTGAAGCGATTTCAGGGGTAGCAGCATTCGGGTCTGCGTAGGTCATATAGAATTTTCTTAAAAACCCGACCTGTTTCCAGCTAACGGGTATGGCGTTGCGAATGCAGAAAGATTGCCCCGCTTTAACCGTCGTTTCGTTTCCATCGCCATCAACAATGGCGACCTGACCTTCTAGAACCCACATGAACTCATCACCGGGGTACGGGCCAAATTGTTCCTGCATGGTGGTCGTCGTCCAGACGCCCACGCTTAAGCCCAAGGCCTCATCTGCGTAGTATTCATGCAGATATTGCTCGGGCAACTCGGATTGAAAATCAGCCTGATCAAGCTGCATTGGCTGCAACCCTGTTTCTGCGGGGCCCTTGCGTTCAAACCGAATAACTGTCTTCTCGAAGCTCATAGCGTGTTGGTACTTTCTGGCAAACTGGAATTTAAAAATAATACAGTGAAATCAACGCCACCGGAAACAGCTTTAATATTTCCAAATCTCTGTAATTAAGAATAGAAGGGAAAAGGTCTTTTAGAGTTTGATCAGGCATACGGAGCATCCCCTGTCCGAATTATCATCGCGTCCGAACATCGTTATGATTATTCCCGATCAACTGGCCCAGCTATGTGCGCCCTCGCGCTTCGTGATGATGAGTGGGCGGTTGCCATCTAAAACCGCCGCCTGGGACAATGCTGTAGAATTCTCGTCGGAAGTGCCGACCTTTGCGCATTATTTGGCAGCCGAAGGGTATCGGACGTGTCTTGGCGGGTAAATACATTTCATCGGCCCCGACCAGTTGCATGGATACGGCACGTGACGTCGCCCACGATTACGTCCGCAACACCATGCTGATCTATCAACTTGAGAAGCGCGGGTGCTTTCCTAAAGTTTAGGGCTTTAGCGTAAATCCTTGAAAAACTTCTTCAACAAGGCACTGGCCGATGTTTCTTCCATACCGCCAACCACTTCGGGGCGGTAGTGGCAGGATGATTGTTCGAACACCCTGGGGCCATGATCAACGCCGCCGCCTTTGGCATCGTAGGCACCGAAATAAAGCCTGCGTAGGCGGGCGAAGGAAATCGCCGTCGCACACATGGGACAGGGTTCAAGGGTGACATACAGGTCACAGTTTTCGAGCCGCGGGTTTTGCAGTTTGGCCGCCGCTTCCCTGATCACCAGCATCTCGGCGTGAGCCGTCGGGTCGTTCTTTTCTTCCGTACAGTTTCCAGCCCAGGCAAGGACCTCGCCGCTTACCGCGTCGACAACCACCGCCCCGACCGGCACTTCGCCCCGGTCGGCGGCTTTTTCGGCCTCTTTCAAGGCCATTGCCATGTAGGTAAACTGATCCATAGGCAAACAGTGAACCCAGCATCAAGCGCCGTCAATACGCTTTGGCGTGGGCGCTGATCAGGGCGCTTAGATGCAACAAAATATATAGCGGAACGATAAATCCCGGAATCATCGAAAGCGGCAGTGTCGACATCAACGCGCTCGTTGGGCCATCGCCAAGAAAAGTTGTTCCGAATGCTCCTGAAGTTAACGTTCCAGTGCCAACGGCGACGAGAAACCCCAGCGGCGGCTCATCGGGGGTCGGTTTGAAAAAACCCGACACGGCGGCATTAAGGCTTATCGAAAACCAGATCAGCAGCACCGTCGCAACAAGATAAAAAATTGACCGTTTGTCACTCGTTTGGCTGGCGTTTGTTATCATCGCAGAAGAAGACACTGGGATATTCCTTTCTTATAGGTGTAATTTCATAAATTATTAAATCGTCAGCACTTGTTAGCTTATACACAGTGGTTCCCATCATTCTTTGCATGCATTACATTCTGCCCTTATGAAAACACCGATCATTGGCATAACGTTGGATTCGGAAGATGCCGGCGGGTACTCAAATTTCCCCTGGTATGCCTTGCGTGAAAATTACGCTGGTGCGGTCTCTGGTGCCGGTGGTCTGCCGCTGGCCCTGCCCCATCAACTAGACAGGGTTGAGCAGTATCTGGACCTGATTGATGGTTTGCTGATTACCGGCGGTAATTTCGATGTAGACCCGGCCCTGTTCGGGGTCAGTGATCGTCATGACAGTGTCGTCACCAAAGATCACCGCACCAGCTTCGAGATGGCGATAACAAAAGGCGCGCTTGAGCGCAACATGCCAGTCCTTGGTATTTGCGGGGGCCAGCAGTTGTTGCATGTTATTTTGGGGGGCACCCTGATTCAGCATATCCCCGATGCTATTGAGCAGGCGCTTGCCCACGAACAACCAAATCCCCGCGATGAGGCCGGCCATCAGGCATTTATCAAGGAAGGAACCTTGCTGCGCCGTATCGTCGGCACCGACACCCTTGAAGTCAACAGCGCCCATCATCAGGCGGCTGCCGATGAACCTGAAGGGGTTATCATCAATGCCCGCGCCCCGGATGGCGTTATCGAAGGCATTGAATGTGATGCCTACGCTTTTTGTATGGGCGTCCAGTGGCACCCGGAATTTAATATCAGTGAAGGTGATGAGTTGATTATCAAGGCTTTTATCGCCGCCGCCCAAAGCTGCAATGACTGAACAAAAACCTGAACGCATCGCCAAGGTTCTGGCCCGGGCCGGTTTGTGTTCACGCCGCGAGGCCGAACGCTGGATCGAGGCGGGCCGTGTTCAGGTCGATGGCAGGACCCTGGACAGCCCGGCTTTTACCGTCGATAAAAAAAACATCATCATGGTCGACGGCAAACCTCTGGCCGAACCCCAGGAAACCAGGCTGTGGCGCTATCACAAGCCGACCGGCCTGGTAACCACCCACAAGGACCCGCAAGGTCGACCAACGGTGTTCGAGCGCCTGCCCAAGGAACTGGGCCGGGTTATCTCCATCGGTCGCCTCGACCTGAATTCCGAAGGATTACTGCTGTTGACCAATGACGGGGAATTGGCCCGACGTATGGAAATGCCAGCAACAGGCTGGCTTCGCCGCTATCGGGTCAGGGTCAGGGGCACGGTTGACGAAGAAAAACTAAAAAAACTCAAGGACGGCATCACCATCGCCGGTGTCAACTATGGCTCCATTGATGCGGTCCTCGACAGCAAGACCCGAACAAACGCCTGGCTGAGTGTTTCTTTAAGCGAGGGCAAAAACCGGGAAATCCGCAAAGTCATGGAGCACATGGATTTGAATGTTAATCGCCTGATCCGGCTTTCCTACGGCCCCTACCATCTGGACAAAATGACCCGCGGAGCGGTTCAGGAAGTCTCCGCCAAAATGCTGCGCAACCAGTTAAGCGACGATGACGCAAAAACGGCTGGCAAGTCCCGTGGCAAGGGTTGGGCGAAGGCAAAAAAGGCACCGAAGAAAAAACGCACATTAAGCCTGAGCAAGAGTCGCAAGTGAGAATCATCGGTGGCAAATTTAAAGGGCGTACATTAAGCGCCCCACCGGGACGGGATGTCCGCCCGACATCGGACAGGGCCCGTGAGGGCATCTTCAACATCCTCGCCCATTCCATCGACTGGGATGGCTTCGACGGCCAAACCGTACTCGACGTTTTTTCCGGCACCGGTGCGTTAGGGCTTGAGGCGATGTCCCGCGGTGCCAACCACGGGGTATTCATCGACAATGATCCGGTCTCCCTGAAGTGCCTGCGCGCCAATGCAGCGAGCCTTGGCGAAGCCAGCAATATCACCCCGCTTAAACTCGATGTCACTCGTCTGGCACCACCACCCAGAATAACAGGGGCTCCTCTCGGCCTGGCATTTCTCGATGCCCCTTATGGCTCTAACCTGACCGATCAGGCCTTGTTGGGGCTTTGTAACAAAGGCTGGATTGCCGCCGGCGGAATTGTCGTCGTTGAAACCGGTAAAGATGATGAGCTTGCCATTCCGCGTCAGTTTGAAACCCTGGATGCCCGCACCTACGGTGCAGCGCAGGTTACGTTCCTGCGGCTATCGTAAATATCCCTCGACCCGGTAGACCAGGTCGTAACGCCGATGGCGTTCGGGGTGGGGGGCAAAATCCCAACGCCAGTCCGCCGTATGAACTTTCAAATTTTGCGGAATACTGACACCGGCCAGCGGGTCATCTTTCTCGACCACCTCGCCATCAAGGCAGAGTTGCTGTTCGACTTCTGAAATCAGGCAAATTTTCGCCGCTGATCGTTGCAGCGCCTCTAGATGGGCTTGCATCAGTGATGGGGCAACTGTCGCCTCAAGCCCGGCAAAGGCCATCGGCAGAATCGGAAGCTGGCTGAGCACATTCAGGGAAATCACAAGATCGGCCCCACCCGGGGCAATATCCGGGGCCTCGGGCGGCGTTCGCGAGGTGCCGTCATGGAGCGCTTCGACAAAACCCGTGATATCGCGGGTCTCCAAGCTGACATTGGAGAACGGCCGGATGGCTTTCCGTACCGTCGGCATGTGCAGGATATCGACCAGAACGACCTCGTCGAAATGATCCGACAGTTCTTGCAGCGGGACGTCATAAAGGAGCCCTGAGCCCAGCACCACGACCCTGCCCCGGCTTCCTTGCATAGCCTGACAAATCCAGTTCCGGCACTGGTGCAAGTGTGGTTGCCAGGCGGCCTGACAGCGTTTGTAGCGGGCCTGCATACCAATCAGTTCACGAAGGTAGCCCATATCCTTGACCGGCCTCGGGCACGGGGTCGTCAGGTGCTGGAAAAACTCATAGAGCATTAGCGTCTGCCGAACAGCTTCTCGATATCGGCAAGTTTCAGCTCAACATAGGTCGGGCGGCCATGACTGCACTGGCCGGAATGGGGTGTTGCCTCCATCTCGCGCAGCAGGGCGTTCATCTCTGTCGCATTGAGACGCCTGCCCGCCCGCACCGAGCCATGACAGGCCATTTTTGCGGCAACATCGCCAAGTCGGTCTTTGAGCGCCAGTGCCTCATCGTGTTCGGCCAGATCATCAGCCAGGTCACGCAACAGACCCTGAATATCACAATCACCCAGCAAAGCCGGAACCTCGCGAACAACAAGGGCGCCGGGACCGAAGGCTTCGATGGTCAGGCCCAGCTCAAATAATTCATCGGCCCGTCCATTCAGGCGATCGACGGCGGTTTCATCCATTTCAACGACTTCCGGGATCAGCAGGCCCTGACGGCTAACCCCGCCCTGTTCGAGGGATTTTTTAATGCGCTCATGAACCAGTCGTTCATGGGCGGCGTGTTGATCGACGATGACAATGCCGTCGACAGTTTGGGCGACGATATAAGTTTCATGCAACTGCGCCCTGGCCACGCCAAGGGGGTAATCGGACAGATCTTCACCCTCATCTACGGCGACGCCAACATTGAAGGCATCCGGGGCAGCCAGTGGTGCTTCAAGGCCACTGCCCGGTGCAAAAAAGCTGGCCGCCCGTTCGGCCAGCCCCGCGGGAAATGAACTTCCGCCAGTGTATCCGCCGCCACCGCCGCCCATGGGCAGGGAACCGGATTGCACAGCGGCCAAGGCACCATGGCCTACGGTGGTTGAGGCCCGGTGTCCGGCTTCGGCCAGGGCATGTTTGACCGCCCCGACAATCAGTCCGCGGACCAGGGCGGCGTCGCGAAAGCGCACCTCGGTCTTGGCCGGATGGACATTGACGTCCAGGGCGTCGCTGGGAACATCCAGGAACAGCGCCACCATGGGATAGCGGTCGCCAGCCAGAAAATCCCGGTATGCGCCCCTGAGCGCGCCATAGAACAGTTTGTCGCGAACCGGCCTGCCGTTGACGAACAGGAACTGCATTTGCGCGTTGCCCCGATTCAGGGTCGGCAAACCGGCATGACCGCTCAAAAAGACGCCTTCACGCTCGGCATCAATAGAAAGGGCGTTATCAGCGAAATCCCGACCCATGATCGCGCCCAGCCGCTCAAGACGACTACCCAGCAGGTCACCCTGGGACGGGGCCAGGCGCAACATATCGCGCTCGCCGTTATTCAGGGTAAAGCCGATGTCGGGATGGGCCATGGCCAGCCTTTTCACGGCTTCGCTAACATGGCCAAGCTCGGCGCGGGGGGTTTTCAGAAACTTCAGCCGCGCCGGGGTCGCATAAAACAGGTCGCGGACGTCAATGCGGGTGCCGACGGGATGAGCGACCGGGCACGGTGTACCAATGACACCGCCCTCAACGCTCAACATCCAGGCCTCTTCGTCGACAGGGCGACGACTGGTCAGTTGCAGGCGACTGACCGCACCTATTGACGCCAAAGCCTCACCACGAAAACCAAGGCTGGCAATATTTTGCAGATCATCATCGGGGAGTTTCGACGTCGCGTGACGCTCAATAGCCAGGGGCAGTTCATCACGCGACATGCCCTTGCCATCATCGGTGACGGTAATTTGGGTGCGGCCACCGTCACGAACAAGAATGTCGATATGGCTGGCACCGGCATCAATGGCATTTTCGACAAGTTCCTTAACCGCAGAGGCTGGCCGCTCGACCACTTCGCCAGCGGCGATGCGATTGACCAGGTTCTCCGGTAAGCGGCGTAAGGTCATGCAGGTTCGCCCATTTCCGACAAAAATTGCCGCGCCAGTTTCTTGCCGGCTTCCACAGCCGGTTGGTCGAAAGGATTTACCCCCAAAAGATGGGCGGCAATGATGGTTTCGAGCATGAAATGCATCATCAACCCACCGAGTGCCTCCTCGTTAAGCGCGGTGATGCTGATCACCCGGGTTGGACATCCCCTGTCGATAAGAGCCGTCGCCGTCGCCCGCTGTTCGGCGTCCAGAAGATCACCCATTGAACGGCCATTCAGGTAAGACAGGCGCTCATCGCTGCTGGTGTTGACAGTCCCGCCAGCACCGGCAATATCAAGGGTTAACAGGGTGAACATCTTGTCCGTCGGTCCATCCAGAAAAAGTTGCAACTGACTATGCTGGTCGCGGGTGCCAAGGGCCCCGATCGGGGTCGTGCCGTTACCGCCCTTGCCCAAGCTTTCGGCCCACAATTGCTGAAACCACAAGCCAAAACTGGCCAGTCTGTCGGCGTAAGGCATCAATACCGTCGACGTTGCGCCCTTGTTTTCAAACAACGACACGTTAATTGCCGCACCGACCGCAGCCGGGCAATCCGCCGCTGTCTTTGCATCAAGAGCCGCCTTTAAAACCATATCCGCGCCAGAACGTATAGCCGCAGCGTCGAGCCCTGCGATCATCGCCGGTAACATACCAACCAGTGACAGCACTGAAAATCTGCCGCCGATGCCAGGGTCATGATCGAGCACGCTTATACCCCGGCTCGTGGCAATCTGGCGCAGCGGATTGTCACCGGGCTCGGTAATGATCAGGAATTTATCAGCAGCTGCGGCATCACCGGCCTGTTTATCCAGTGCCCCCAGACAAATCAAAAACTGGGTAATTGTTTCAGCGGTGCCGCCGGATTTTGATATAACGATGAAACCGGTGCGTTCAAGCCCAACCTGCCGCAACAGCGCTTCGAAGGTATGGGGGTCGATGTTGTCGATAAAATGAAGACGCGGCGCACCCGTCCCTGGCCCGAAGCCCACATCGGCAAGCGCGCATACGGTTTGTCCGCCAAGGCTGGAGCCGCCGGTTCCAAGAACGACAACATCATCAAAATCTTGCCGCCAACGCTCTGCCACAGGCTTTAAGGATTGCAAGTCGGCGTCCGTTTCGGCCAGACGCAACAGCGGCAGACTGTTGTCCGCATAGGCCTGGGCAATAGCTTCCAGCGCCGCGCCCGTTTGGGCAAGACTGGCAGCGTATTGATCGTCTGTCAGCCCGCGCCCGCCAATAGCGCTGGCAAAACAATTTTTAATGTCGTGACGGTAGAGCATCGATAAAAACCCGCTAAAGGGAATCAGCAGCCTATACTTTAGAGCTTTAAGGTGTCGAGGTCACACCTTCAGGTGCGCCAACAACAACAACGACCATATTATCGGGATCGAGTAGCTTTTTTGCCAGCCGGTTAACATCCTTCAGGTTGACGGCTTCGACCAGTGTATTGCGCCTGTCCAGGAAATCGATCCCCAGCTTTTCAAGCTGCATGGAAACCAATATGGAGGCGATGCCGCCCGTCGATGTAAAGCGTAGCGGATAGGAGCCGATCAGATAGGTTTTGGCGTCGGCAAGTTCTTCAGGTGTAACACCGGTTTCGGCCATAGTCCGCCACTGGTCTTTCAAGACTTCAAGGGTTTCCCCGACACGGGCGTTGGCGGTTCCGCCGTAGCCCTGAACCAGCCCGGCATGATCAAGCGGATAAAGATAACTACCGATGGAATAGGCAAGGCCGCGTTTTTCCCTGATTTGCTCATACAATCTGGACGTAAAACCGCCGCCACCGAGAATGTGATTGAGGACATAAGCGGCGTAAAAATCAGGGTCGGAGCGTTTCAATCCCTTTTGCGCGAAGGCAATGGCGCTTTGGGGAATATCCATTTTAACAACCTTGGTCCGACCTGCCGTTTGCGGTTGAATGTCCTTCACGCTGAAACCTTGTGACTTTGCCGGTAAGCCAGCGAAGACCTCATCAAGGAAACGGCCCAGTTCTGCGGCGTCCATATCACCGACCACCGCAATGACCAGGTTATCGCGGGCCAGGCGCTGGCGGGTAAAGGCGCGAAGATCATCGCTTGTGATCGCCTTGACGGTTGCCATTGAACCTTCAACGCGGCGGCCGTATGGATGATCAGGGAACAGTTCCCGGGCAAGAGTTTGCCCGGCAATGGTGTCAGGATCTTCCTGATCACGACGCAAACCAGCCAGAATTTGCCCACGAATGCGTTTCACCGGCGTGTCATCGAAGCGGGGCTCAAGAAGCGCAACTTTCAATAAATGAAAGGCCTGATCCTTGTTCTCGCTTAAGGTCTTAAGACGGCCACTAAAGGCGTCGCGCCCGGCGTTAAAGCGAAGTTCTATGGACAAGTCTTCCAGACGACGCTGAAACGTTTGGCTGTCCAGATCGCCCGCCCCTTCATCCAGCAGGCCAGAAACCATATTGGCGAGGCCATCCTTGCCGACAGGGTCGAGGGCTGCACCACCCCGAAAGGCAAAGCGCACATTAACGATCGGATTTATGGTGTCACGGACCAGCCACGCGGTAACCCCGGCGGGGCTGACCACACGTTCGATACTGACCGTATGGCCCGCTTCATGACCTGCACGCAACGGGGCCGGTACGGCCAGCCAGACGACAAAGGCAATAAGAACGATCCCCTTCAGGTTCATGGCGACGCCTCCCCTTCGAGCACGGCGGTGACCGAGGGTCTGCCATCAAGGACGGCGCGGGCCGCCGCATTGACCTGGGTCCGCGTCACCACGTCAATACGGTGAGGCCACTGTTCTACATCTTCGATGGTCCTGCCTGAAACCAGCGCCGAACCCAGAACCCTTGCCCCGTCAGACAGGGAATCGCGGGCATAAACGGCCTCTGCAATCATCGATTTTTTGACTCGCTCGACATCTTTGTCCTGAACCCCTTGCTCAAGCAGTTTGGCGACTTCTTCTTCCATCGCTTTTTCCAGAATTTCCATGCTGATGCCGGGGGCCGGGGAAGCATAAAAAGCAAAAAGGCTCGGCCCCAAAGAGTCCGATCCATAACCAGCGCCGGCAGAGACGGCGAGCTTTTTATCAACCACCAGGGACTTGTAGATCTGGCTGGTTGCACCGCCACCGATAATCCCGGCAAGAACTTCAAGGGCGTAGCTGTGCAAACTTTCGGGCCCACCGGCAATGGAGGTATGACGACTTGGCGCCAGATAGGTACGGCTCCACGATGGCTGACGAACCCGTGCATCTTTCAGGCTGATGCGTCTGGAGGCGCTTTGTGGCGGTTCAGACGGGCGAGCGCGATCCAGCAAGGGGGAGCCCGGAACTTTCCCGTAGGTTCTTTCAGCCAAGGGCTTCAGTTCCGCCATGTTGATGTCGCCAGCAACAACAAGAACCGCATTCCCGGGACTATACCACTTTCTATAAAAGGTTCGCAGATCATCGACGCTCAGGTTGCGAATTTCGTGCTCCCATCCGACAATCGGACGACGGTATGGGTAATTTAGAAACAACGCCGCATTGACATGTTCACGCAAAATAGCACCGGGATCATTGTCGGTGCGCTGGCGGCGTTCTTCCAGCACAACAAGGCGTTCTGTATCGACTTCCTCCGGGTCGAGGATAAGATTTCGCATCCTGTCGGCTTCCATGGTCATCATCTTTTCAAGATGCTGGACGGCGACAGTCTGGTAATAACCCGTATAATCCAGCGACGTGAATGCGTTTTCCGAACCGCCTACACGGGCGACACTTTTTGAAAACGCGCCAGCGGGAAATCTTTTAGTACCCTTGAACATCAAATGCTCAAGCAAGTGTGCAGAGCCTGTCTTGCCCGGAGCCTCATCGGCGGCACCGGCCTTGTACCAGACCATGTGGGTGACCACAGGCATCCGGTGGTTGGAAACAACCACCACCTGCATTCCATTGGTGAGTGTGAATGTTTGCGGGTTGAAAACACCATGCCCGGCCGTGGCATCAAGGGGCGAAAGAACAGTACTCAAACCCGCCAGAATGAGGGGAAACCAAGCCAGGCCGCGGGAAACAGGATTAATCGAACAAACTCCCCCAGAAGCCTTTATCTTCTCCATCTCTGGATGAGCCACCACCACCCTGGCGCTGGATTGACGGTGCCGGCGTTTCCTCTATAACGTCGCCGGAAGCCTGCTTCCTGCGCATACGGCGTTCTTCGACAGCCGGATCAATAACCGCCCCCTTCAAGCCCGTGGTTTGCTTCCAAAAGAGAATATTATCGGCAAAACTTTCGTCGTTGCCCCCGGACAAAGCCGCTGTTTCGTTGTTGACGAGGGAACGGATGTCAGGATTGGCCTGGTCAGCCCCGGCATTTGTTAAAAGGGCAATAATTCCCGGGCTCTGGTTTAACTCTGCCTGGGCGGCAGTTTGCGCGGCGGTGGCAGGAGGCACACCGGCGTTTGACAGAAGAGCTTCTCTGGCATCGTTGCGTGGCGTCAGGGTCTGCGGACGCTCAGCACCGGGTTTGGGCGGACGCAGACCAAAATCAGGCGGCAGGCTTAAGGGCGCACGGGAGTAGACGGCAAATTCATCAGGTGCACGTTTGTCTTCGCCAAAGACATTACTTTCCTGGGTTGTGCAGCCACCGAGCACCGGCACGGTAAATAACAGCGCCAGCAAAATAGAAGTCTTATTGGTCATCTTTTTCCGCATTTTCTTCGTCTGTGCCTATTTTATTCTGTTCAGGCCCTCTGAACAAGGAGTCTAGCACTAAAACCACCGCACCAACAGTAATCCCTGCATCGGCAACATTGAATGCCGGCCAGTGATAGGCACCAATGTAGAAATCAAGAAAGTCGGCAACCGCGCCATAATGGATACGGTCGATAACATTTCCAAGCGCACCACCAATAATCAAGCCAAGCGCATAACCGACAAGACGGTCCTCGGCGCGCTTTAACCACACCAGCAACACCATCACGACAATCAGCGCCAGACCAATTAGCAACCACTTATTCAGAGGGGAGTCCCCATCGAACATGCCAAAACTGACGCCCCTGTTCCAGCCCATTACCAGATTAAAGGATGGAAAAACAGCAATGGTTCTGGGAGACGCCATCACATCAAAAACGATCCACCACTTTGTCAGTTGATCGATAACGACAATGGCAAGGGCCACGAGAAGCCCCAACCTTAAAAATCCGGCATCCCTGTCCTCGCTCATTCAGTCTGACCCGGATTGTGTTCGGCGGCATCGGCGCAACGCCCGCAAGCTTCAGGGTGGGCCGGGTTGGAGCCGACATCTTCAAGAACTTTCCAGCAGCGTTCGCACTTTTCGCCTTTGGCAATTTCCGGCACCACGGCGACTCCGGCGACATCTTCAAGGGTAAAGGCGTCCGCCGGGGCCTCGTCGCTGGCAAAATGAACGCCTGATGTGATGAACAAATCACCCCGTTCGTCTGCCGCCAGCGACGACAAGGCATCAGTATATTCCTCGTCAGCATAAATGACAGGGGCAGCCAGCAGGCTTGAGCCAATCCTTTTTTCGGCGCGTTCGACCTCCAGCGCACCGGTCACGACCCTTCTCAACCGACGGATTTTTGACCATTTGGCGGCAAGCGCATCGTCGCGCCATTCATCAGGAATTTCCGGGAACAGGCGCAGGTGAACGCTTTCCTCTTCACCCGGATTGCGCTCCAGCCACGCTTCCTCTGCGGTGAAACAGATAAACGGCGCCAGCCAGGCGGTCAGGCAGTTAAAGACTTCGTTCAGCACGGTTCTGGCAGCCCGGCGATTGGTCGATGTTGCGCGATCACAGTACAGGCTGTCCTTGCGAACATCAAAATAGAAGGCCGACAGATCAATGGCGCAGAAGTTATGCAATTCGGTAAACAGCGGATGGAAGTGGAAGTCATCGCACGACTTGCGAATCATCGCGTCCATTTCCCACAACCGGTGCAAGGCCCAACGTTCCAATTCCGGCATTTGGGCGACCGGCAGGCGTTCACTGTCCTCAAAATCGTTCAGATTGCCCAGCAGGAAACGCAACGTGTTGCGCAGGCGACGATAGACATCCGTATGGCTCTTGATGATTTCAGGGCCAATTTTCAGATCTTCGGAATAATCCGAACCAACCACCCACAGACGCAGAATATCGGCGCCGTTGACGTTGACCACATCCTGGGGGGAGACGATATTGCCCAGGGACTTGGACATTTTATAACCGTCCCCGCCCATCACGAAACCATGGGTCAGGACAGCGTCGTAAGGGGCCCGTCCACGGGTTCCGCAGGATTCAAGCAAGGACGAATGGAACCAGCCGCGATGCTGGTCGGAGCCTTCAAGATACAGTGACGCGGGCCACTGAAGATCGTCACGGGCTTCCAGTACGAAACTGTGAGTCGATCCCGAATCAAACCAGACATCAAGGATGTCAGTGACCTGATCGAAATCATCAATATTGTGATCATCGCCCAGAAAGCGCGACGGGTCGGAGGCGAACCAGGCATCAGCGCCTTCTTCACTGATCGCCTCAACAATACGTTCCAGCACTTTTTCATCCCTGAGCGGTTCGCCAGTCACCTTATTGACAAAGACCGTAATCGGCACGCCCCAGGCCCGTTGTCGTGAGACGCACCAGTCCGGGCGGGTTTCGATCATGCCGTTTAAGCGATTGCGCCCGGCTTCGGGGACAAAACGGGTTTCACTTATGGCTTTCAGGGCGGTTTCACGCAGGCCGTTTTTATCCATGGAGATAAACCATTGCGGCGTGTTGCGGAAAATCAGCGGTGCCTTGGAACGCCAGGAATGGGGATAGCTGTGGCTCAGTTTACCGGAAGCCAGCAAACCGCCAGCCTCAGTCAGTTTTTCAATGACCGCCTTGTTGCCGGGATAATAGGGTTTGTTTTTTTTGCCAATTGCCATCACGGGGGTACCGGCGAAAAGGCCGACATGGTCAAAGAACGTACCATCAGCGTCCACCGTATCGGGAACCGCGATGCCATTGGCGATGCCCAACTCCCAGTCATCTGCACCATGACCCGGGGCAATGTGTACGAACCCGGAACCGGTGTCGATTTCAACAAACCCGGCAGCCAGCATGGGCACATCGAAGCTGTAATAGTCATCGAGTTTGTGCAGCCCGTGACGGCAGACCGTTCCGGCCAGATCAGCGCCCTTAAGCGAATGAACGACGTCATGGGTGGAAATGCCTGCAGCGCTGCAAACGTCGGCGATCAGGGCCTTGGCGACAACAAGGGTCTCGCCAACCCGAGCCAGGCTTTCCTCGCCGACACCGGTGACCTTCAGGGCGACATAATCGACATCGTCACCGTAGGCGATGGCACGGTTGCCGGGGATGGTCCAGGGCGTCGTCGTCCAGATCACGATATCGGCCCCGGAAAGTTCGGGGATATTTGACTGGGCAACAGGGAAGCGCACAAAGATTGTCGTCGATGTATGATCGTGGTATTCGACCTCGGCTTCGGCCAGGGCGGTTTTTTCAACAATCGACCACATCACCGGCTTTGCTCCCTTGTACAGGGAGCCATCCATCAGAAACTTGCCAAGCTCGCGCACGATCTGCGCCTCTGCGGCGTAGGCCATGGTGGTATAGGGATTGTCCCAGTCACCAATGACGCCCAGACGCTTGAATTCCTCGCGCTGGATATCGATCCACTTATCGGCAAAATCGCGACATTCCTGGCGAAACTTGACGATCGGCACATCGTCCTTGTCTTCACCGGCCTCACGGTATTTTTCCTCGATCTTCCATTCGATCGGCAGGCCGTGGCAATCCCAACCGGGAACGTAGTTGGAATCCTTGCCCATCATCTGCTGGGAGCGTGAAATCACGTCCTTCAGAATCTTGTTTAAAGCATGGCCGATGTGAAGGTGGCCGTTGGCGTAGGGCGGGCCATCGTGAAGAATAAACTTTGTCCGCCCGGCACCAGCTTTCCGCTGGCGGCGATAAAGGTCCATCTTAAGCCAGCGTTTGAGCATTTCCGGCTCGCGCTGGGCCAGCCCGGCCTTCATCTTGAAGTCGGTTCGCGGTAGGAAAATCGTTGGTTTATAATCAATACTCATTTTGTATCCTGGGCCAGAATCCGCCGTGCATTATCGCTGTCTATGGCGATTTGTGCCTTTAAATCATCAATGCCGTCAAATTTCTTTTCCGGACGCAAATAATCTACCAGCCCAATGCGCAGGTGCTGACCATACAGGTCGCTATCGAAATCAAACAGATGGGCCTCGAAAATAGTGTCTTTTTCATCAAAGGTGGGGCGGCTTCCATAGTTGGCGACACCGTCATACCAGCGGGTCGTGCTTCCTTCATCAATTCCGGCGCGGATCGCATAAACACCGCGGGCCGGGCGCAAGTATTCCCCCAGATGCAGGTTCGCCGTGGGAAAACCAATCGTTCGCCCGCGAGCGTCGCCATGTTCAACCCGGCCATCAATTTCAAATTCCCGACCCAGCAAAAGAGCCGCCGCGCGGGGATCGCCTGCTCTCAGACATTCCCTGATGCGGGTTGATGAATAGACCGCCTGCCCATCATCGACGGCGCTGACACAGGTAAAGTCAAAACCTTCTTGCTGTCCTTTTTGAAGAAGCAATTCACAGTTTCCGGCCCGTTTATGGCCAAAAACAAAGTCATAGCCTGAGACCACATGGCGGGCACCCAAACCTTCAACCAGCACCTGTCTGATAAAATCATCGGCACTGAGGTTGGTAAAAGCCTCATCGAAATGCAGGACAATCAGGTTATCTACCCCCAAATCGCCAATGTGATGGGCCTTGGTTCGAAAAGGTGTCAGTCGGAAAGGCTCACCCTCTGGCATGAAAAGGGAACGCGGATGCGGCTCAAAACTGAGCACAGCCCAGGGAATTCCCTGATCGTGGGCGATACGCCCGGCCTCGCCGATAACCGCCCGGTGCCCTAAGTGGACACCATCGAAGTTACCGATGGCGACAGATGCGCCCCGGACCTCAGTTGGTAAATTTTCGAAATGTCTGAATATTTGCATTGCGCCAAGAAGATGTCCGTAGGTCCTTGATGGGTCAAGCGGAATCAGCCCTTGGTAGGCACCATTACTGTCGCTTCACCGTCAATGACCACCTTGTTTGCGACCAGACAAACCGTCTTCAACTCGACGAATCTCTTTTCAGGCAGCAGTTTTGTGACGGTGACACGGGCCGTAACCGTCTCCCCGGCGCGGACCGGCGCCTTGAAACGAAGCGACTGGTTAACGTAAATGCAACCCGGTCCCGGCAGCTTGGTTCCAACAACAGTCGAAATCAGGCTGGCCGTTAACATGCCATGGGCGATACGACCTTCAAAGATGGTTTCGTTGGCGAACTCATGGTTCAGGTGAACCGGATTGATATCCCCGGAAATTCCGGAAAACATAACGATATCGGCGTCGGTCATGGTCTTGCCGTAGACGTCGGTCATGCCTTCTTCTAGATCTTCAAAATAATAACCGTGCAATTCGAGATAGGTCATTTCCTGGTCCGTTCGCTCTTTATGATGGTTAAAATCAGCCGCCATGTTGCAGTGCAGCATCGACATGCCCGGCAATATACTGCGTAAGTGTTTTGCAAACAAGAAGCTGTTGGAGCTATCAGAATATTCCCATGGCTCAAAAAAATTGCTATTGAGGAGCTATGCGAGCGATAAAAAACAAACCCCGCGCGGGGAGGAAAAAAAACAATCCTGTATACAGTGCCTTCTCACGCAAGGTATTGACTGTTCTGCTTTTTCTTATTGCCTTAAACGCCCTGCCCGCCACAGCCCAGGAATCCTTCAGGATGGAGATGCCTCTTCGCTGTTCGCCGGGCATTGATTGCTGGATCGTCAATTACGTCGACATGGACCCGACACAGGGGGTCCGCGACTATATGTGCCGTGATGCTTCCTATGATACCCACAAAGGAACCGACATCGCGGTCATGGATGCCAGCGTCATGCGCGAAGGGGTCGAGGTTTATGCCTCGGCGACGGGTATTGTGCGGGGAGTCCGAAACGACATGCGCGACATCGACTTCAACCAGGGCGGCGGGGCCACATCGGTCGAAGGAAAGGAATGCGGCAATGGCGTCTTGCTTGATCATGGCAACGGATGGACAACCCAATACTGCCACATGCTTCGCGGTAGCGTCATCGTCGCCAAGGATGACAAAGTCGAAGTTGGACAGACAATCGGACTTGTTGGCCTGTCCGGACTAACCGAATTCCCGCATATTCATATTCAGGTCAAACACAATGAACAGGTGGTCGATCCCTTTGCCGGTCTTGGAAGAACCAAAGAATGCGGTATTGGCAAGGCTCCGCTATGGAAAACAAGCGCCTTGTTATCCATGCTATACGAACCAACAGCGCTCTATAACGTTGGTTTTTCCTCTACCACGCCCAACGCCCGCATCGCCCGCGAAGGTTTGTATGGGGGCGAGGTGTTGTTCGAAAAATCCCCGGTCATCGCCCTGTGGACGGACATGTTCTGGGTTAACCAGGGCGACAAATTGCAATTTATCATCACCGGCCCGGAGGGCCAGATCATGCTGGCCCACACCACCACCCTGAAAAAGAAACAGGCCCGCCGTTTTGCCTATGCCGGTATCAACAGGAACGAAGAACCCTGGCAGAAGGGCACATACACAGGCGAAATCCGCCTGATCCGCCCCGGATCGGATGAAGAATACAGCGTCATCAAGGTGATTAACGTTAACTAACGGCGACGACGAACCAGTTTCGGTGTTGAGCGCATGGACTTCATTACCCGTTTGGCGGGACCACGGCGTTTCGGTTTTTCGCTCAGGCTTTGCTCATCCTCCACACTTTCTGGTTCATCTTCCATTTTACTGAAAGCATCATCATCGAACAGGGCCGAGCGCTGATGCTTGTTTGAAATGCGACGCTCGATCATGGCAAGTGTGCGTCTGACCATGGGATGGCGTTCAGGGTCGGAATGACCGGTAATCAGGTGACGGCGCGCTATTGCCTTGGTGATGGCGACAATTTCCCCATAGTCATAGCGCGGCTCGCACCAACGCACAAAGGTGGCAAGGGTCCAGGGGTGGGCCGGTAATGGCTTGAGGCGACGCGCCTGACACCAGCGGGCGAATTCATTCCAGGACTTACCATGGGCGCGCAATGTCATCGGGACTGTGTCCAAAAAGTTTCCAAGCCCCCAGAATAGCAGTATTTTGAATGACCGCAACGGGGCCGGAGGCAACGCCCGACGATTGATGGGAACGATAAGAGAAAATGGTGCCCCCGGGGAGAATCGAACTCCCACTCCCTTGCGGGAACTGGATTTTGAATTTAGAGCGTGTGAAATTTTACCATTTTATATCAATGGATTACGACCTAATTAGAAAAGGTGTGTACGAAAATGTGTATTGTTGTTCAGGCAATTACAGAGATTTTGGACACCAAAAAACACAAGCAAACATATGGGACACGCTCTCATTTCCTGTAAGAGCATCCTCAACAGGATCAATTTCTGATTCATCATCATCTATACCCAGAACAACAAAGGACTTCCCATTGATCTACTCCCAGCAGGGATACAAGCATTTCTCGAACACGACCCTCTGCATGCTGTTTTCCAAAATTTACGATGACGCAGGTATGAGGAACAGCTCTCACGCTGGGCGCAGGACGTTTGCCACAAAATTAAATGCGAAAGGCGTCGGCATGCGGACGATCCAGATGCTTATGGGGCACAAACACATCGGCACAACTGCTTTGTATTGCGATGTGAGTGATGAAACGCTTCGAAATGCTGTGGGATTAGTTTGAAGGTTATGATTGTAGCAAAAAAGGCACAAAAAAAACGCCCCTGACATAATAGCCAGGGGCAGTTTTATATAATCACACAGCTTGTTTCCAGATAGGCTGAAAATCATCGTCACCTAGCCCGATGAATACGAGCCTGTCCTATTAACTGTGTAAGCGGCCATGATGTAACCTCCATTTAGGGAGAGCAAACACATGGCTATCAAGCAAGATATTATCGACGAACTTCTAACTGATTATAAGAACCCTGAAGACCTGCTTGGCGAAGACGGTATTTTCAAGGAGT
>JACNJU010000076.1 GCA_014382375.1 Rhodospirillaceae bacterium | reverse complement strand
GGTGGTGTACTTTTACTCCGGCCTCTGGTGTATTTTTACTCCGGCGTTGACAATTTATCCGCGGGCCAATAAGGGGCCCTATGTGGAATTCGCCGCCAAGGGTGTGCGGGTTTGGGCGGCCAGTAATGGTAGTGGCGGAAATTACGTCAGCGGCACCTCGTTTGCGACGCCGATGGTCGCCTCATTGATCGCCATGGAAAAGGCGCGCAACAAAAAATCGGACCCCAATTCCATCCGTACGCACCTCAAGGGATTGACCGTCGACCTGGGTTCCAGCGGCAAGGACAAAGTGTACGGCTGGGGGTTTATCGACAAGCCTTCTTTGTGCAAATAGAATGCGGGCGGTCTGCTACCACATGCTGGGTCGACATCAACGCCCGGCAATACTTCCCACCAGAACTTTTTGATAGAGAAGCTAAATAGTTGAATGTCCGTTTAATCCGGATTGAGGGCCAATTCAATGCTGTGAAGATGGCGAAGCACACGATCTAGCCCATCTTGATCTGAAAGAATTTCTCTGGGGGATTTGCCAAAAGCATCACTCATTTTTTCCAGCCAATCGACGGCCCTTTCTTTGTCACCGAGAACCTCAATTGCCCTATTCAAGGCACTTTCATAATAACTCATTTTGTTTAATTCCTTTTCGACGCGAACCTGCCGTTCTGATTATAGTATGTATGTGAATGCGCCGGAAGTACGTGACAAGGCAATCAGGTAACGGAAGAAAAAACAATCCGCGTGACGGTCACGAACTATATTCCCATATCTAATCTGGACGTGCGTGTGTTAACAACAATTGCTAAGTTAACACTGGAATGAATTCAAGCCAATGGGGTTAGGCCGTGACGGAAGAACTTTATGAAGTGCTCGGCGTAAAGAAGGATGCGTCAAAGGCGGACATTAAGAAAGCACACCGCTCGCAGGCCAAGAAACATCACCCGGACCTCAATCCTGGCGACAAGGCTTCGGAGGAAACGTTTAGGAAGGTCCAGGCCGCCTACAACGTTTTGTCTGACGAGGAAAAACGCCGTCAGTATGATGCCGGCGAGATCGATGCCGAAGGCAAGGAGAAGCCGCGCCAGTTCTACCGCGAATATGCCGATGCCACCGGCGATCATCCTTATGCATCGCGCGCCGGGTTCGATGACCTGGGGGATATTTTTTCTGACATCTTCCGGGCCCAGCAACACACCGGCGAGAAGGCTCACATCCGCATGCAGGGTGGCGACATCGGCTACCGGATGGAAATATCCTTCCTGGAGGCTGTAAATGGGGCAACAAAGCGCGTCACGATGCACGATGGCAAGACCCTCGACATCACCATCCCGCCCGGCCACCGCGACGGCCAGATATTGAGGCTCCGGGGCAAGGGCATGCCGGGACTCGGCGGCGGCTCTGCCGGCGACGCCCATGTCGAGGTCCACGTCAAACCACATCGGACGTTCAGCCGCCGGGACAGGGATATCCTGGTCGAACTCCCGGTAGCGTTAAATGAAGCCGTAATTGGCGCCAAGGTGCACGTGCCAACGGCCCGGGGCTCGGTTTCGATGACCATTCCGCCCGGGTCCAACACCGGAGATACTCTCAGGATCAAGGGCAAGGGCGTAGCGGCACGTGGAAAACAGGCTGCTGGCGACCAACTGGTAACGCTCAGTGTTGTGTTGCCGAAGGAGTCGGATGCGAAGCTAAAAGCCTTCCTTGAGGACTGGGCCAAAGACCATAGCTACGACCCAAGACAAGGTAGGGAAGGATAATGCCATGATGGGAGAAAGGGAAATTCTGGGTCGTTACACGGATCTTCGCCGCGAGACACTCCACATTTGGGTCGAACGTGGCTGGGTCTTACCTGAGCGCGACCAGGGTGGTTACCGGTTCCGTGAGATCGACGTTGCCCGGGTTGGACTTATCTACGAATTTTCGACCGAACTAGAACTGGATGAGGACACGATGGATGTTATCTTGCCGCTTCTTGATCAGGTGCATGGACTACGCCATCAACTCCGCTGTCTAGCCGATGCAGTCAGCGCCCAACCTGAGGAGGTGCGGCGGCGCATCGCCCGGACGCTGGCAAAACCAGAGGATGGAGCGTAGCAAAACTCACGCCACTCAAGGCCCTTCATCGGCAAGGGTTGGATGTGCGATGATGTCGGCTTGATCAAGGCGGATGCCAACCGCCCAAAACCTCAGAAAAATGGCTAAACTGATCCCGGCAACTCAAACGCTGCCGCCTTCATGGCCTTTTGCTGGAAGAAAATGAACGTCGTTTTTTCTTTGACCGCTGCTGTCTTGTCGGCATGATCCGGGCCATGAGTATCATCGCCTTCCTTTCCGCCAGTCCGCGCTTTCTGGCTTTCGGTTTTTTTACGGCCTTTGCCTCATCCTTCGGGCAGACGTTTTTCATTGCCTTGTCGAGCGCCGATATCAGGGCTGAATTCGATCTTAGCCATGGCGATTTTGGCCTGATTTACGCGTCTGCGACCATATCAAGCGCGGGCCTGTTGATTTGGGCCGGCCGCAAAATCGACGACATCGATTTACGCTCCTATACCTGTATCGCCTGCATCGGTCTGGCGCTGGCTTGCCTGGGAATGGCCAGTGCGGGATCGGCGCTGTGGCTTGTTCCGGTCATCTTCGGCCTGCGCTTTACCGGCCAGGGCTTGTTGTCACACGCATCGGCGGTTTCCATGGCCCGCTATTTCGACAGCCATCGGGGCAAGGCGTTAAGTGTCGCGGCAATGGGATACCCTGTCGGTGAAGCCCTTTTCCCAACCCTTGCCGTGGCCTTGATCGCGATGCTCGGCTGGCGTCAAATGTGGCTGGGGCTGGGCGTAGTCTTGCTGGTGCTGCTGGCGCCGTTCATGCTGTGGCTCCTGAAAGGCCATAGCGAGCGTCACAGACAACTGGACATGCGGGCAGGTTCAACAGGTGGCGTGCTGAAGTTATTCGGTTCGACGCGCGCCCAAGTCCTCAAGGATGGGCGCTTCTATGTGTTGCTGCCCAGTTATCTGGCCTTAAGCTTTATTGGCACCGGGTTCTTTTTTCATCAGGTCCACCTGACCCAGAGCAAGGGCTGGAGCTTGCCGCTTTTTGTCAGCTTCTTTGTCGTCTATGCAATCGCCCAGATATTTTCCGCCCTGGTCAGTGGTCTGCTTGTTGATCGTTTCGAGGCCCGTCGGCTGATGCGGTTTTATCTGCTTCCTGCCGCTCTCGGCCTTGCCTTTATCGCCGCCTTTGACGCCCCGTGGGGTGGCGCAGTCTTCATGGCGTTTATGGGCCTGTCTTCGGGTGCTGTCAGCGTCACCCACGGCGCTATCTGGGCCGAAATTTACGGCATTGCCCATCTTGGTGCCATCAAGGCGCTGGGTGCGGCGTTGATGGTTCTGTCGACAGCCCTGTCACCACCGATTATGGGATTGGCTCTTGATGCGGGTATCACCATGGAGCAGATTGCCCTTGTCTGCATCGCCTTCATTCTGTTTTCCGCAGCCCTTGTCGTGTTCGTCTTTCCCCGCCTGAATGTGGACCCGGCATGATCTTGGTCAATGCAGCGCGTTGTTCAATTTCCTAGATTTATAACAGTGTGGAATAGTCTGGCGTTTATACGGTCAACGCACATTAGGTTAAGTCGAGTGGCGAAATGGTAAAAATTGAATGGCTCGAGAGCTTTGCGATCGGCATCAAAGCTATTGATGATGATCACAAAAAAATTCTTCAGACCATGCAAGACATTCAGGTTGCTGTTGAAAAACCTGATTACGACCTTTGCGCGTCTCTGCTTGATGAACTGGTTATTCTGGGTGCCGCCCATTTTGCGAACGAAGAAGAGTATCTGGCCGAGGTCAGTTACCCCTACATCGAAGAACATATTCTTTATCATCAGGAGCTGTTGTTGAAGATCAAGGCGGTAAAGGCGACCTGTATGGATACTGATAGTCAGGACGGGCTGGAGGAATGCTTCAATAGCATGGCTGAATTTCTGATCGATGACATTATCGCCGGTGATCTGCAGTTCAAATCCTATTTGCAAGCCCGCGGCCTGGTCAAATAACCCTCTTGGGGTTGGCCACCTGAATATAAAAATCACTCCCTAAATATATGGAATCTTAAGATTTTTATGCGCTTGTTTTCGTGTATTTGATGTTTAGATTTAGGGACGTATGGAAGGAACAGGCGCGATATCAATGGCAGGTTCTATCCTCAACATGGGTGGATCAATCAAATCGCCGGGCAAGGTGCGCGCCTTGTTGGGCAAACTTTTTGACATGATCGGTCAATTCCTGCACCTCAAAAAAGGTCAGAAAAAGTCTGTTTCAAAGGATCACCGTTCTGCTCGAGAGAAGCCGAAAGCAGACGATGAGACAACAGATGACGATTTTCAACCCGCCGCTCTCTGGCCCCCCGAACGTCTGAACATTATTGAAAAATTGTGGGGTGAAGGGTGCACCAGCCCTGGCAGTGCCGATTTCCTGCGTGTGATGCTTCCCTTGCTTGGTCTGTCGGAAAAAAAGAGCCTGCTCATGCTGGGTGCCGGTCTTGGCGGGCTGGGACGGGCGATGGTCGATGAGACCGGCGTCTGGGTCACCGGGCTTGAGGCGGACGAGGAACTTGCCGCTCTGGGCAAGGACATGACAAGAATGGCGGGTATGCAAAAGCGCGCACCGGTAACGCTGAGCAATCTTGAACAGCCTAAACTGAAGGAAAATTCCTTTAACGCCGTTGTTTCCCTTGAAAGTCTGTATAGGGTTGCCGCCAAGGAACAGTTGTATACGGCGATGGTTGCCGCCCTTCGCGGTGAAGGCGAGTTGATGATGACCGATTTTGTCAAAGCTGATGACGAACCGGCCAGCGATATCATGAAAGCCTGGGCCGGGCGCGAACCGACACCGCCTCACTTATGGACAGCCGATGCTATCCAGTCTTTCCTGCAAACAATGAACCTTGATGTTCGACCCTATGAAAATATTACGGCTCAGTACCGGGCCGGTGTTTTTAAAGGTTTTTTCAATTACCTTTCGGGTGTTACCAAATCGGAATTGCTGGAAATTTCGGGTGATTTGATCAATGAATGTGAATATTGGGCCAAGCAGCTTACGGCCATCGACAGCGGTGGTCTCAAGGTCTACAGGTTCCATGCTTTCAAGCTGCCCGATAAACACAAGAAGACGATTTAGCCAAATCCAGAAAAACAGCAGCCACGGGCATTGACAGATCGTTCCTGATTGCCTATTTTCCGCGCCTTGCGCACCCGAATGTCAGGTTGTTGCGCTTTAGTTAGAGGATTTGAGAGCTATGAAGGTAAGAAATTCCCTTAAGTCGGCCAAGATACGCGACAAGAACTGCCGGATCGTGCGTCGCAAGGGTCGCGTCTACGTCATTAACAAGGTCAACCCGCGCTTTAAAGCGCGTCAAGGCTAACGCCTTAGATCTTGTCCAGCTCCGCCTTTTCCTGGTTCTGCCCGGATGGTGAAAAATTTCAGGAAACCGTGCCATTTGGCGCGGTTTTTCTTTTATCTGGCCCCCTGAAAGCCTAAATATACAGGGTACTCAGTAAATCAGGGCCGCAACATGAAGATGCCAACGCCAGATTCCGGGATTCTCTCCCGGCGCGATGAAATCATTGCCGCTTTGTCGGGGATTTTGCCTGCCGAAAGTGTGATTTCCGACGCTGACGAACGGCGCGTCTATGAATGTGACGGCCTTTCAGCCTATCGCCAATTGCCAATGGTCGTGGTGTTGCCTTCAACGACGGCGGACGTTGCGGCTGTTTTGACGTATTGCTTCGCCGAAGGCATCAAGGTGGTGCCTCGTGGTGCCGGGACGTCGCTTTCGGGCGGCGCCCTGCCGTTGGTCGACGCGGTGATGCTGGGGCTTGGAAAGCTCAATCGAATACTGGATGTGGATTTCGACAATCGGGCCGTGGTCAGCCAGCCCGGCGTCACCAATCTGGCAATCAGCGAGGCTGTTGCCGACAAAGGTTTCTATTACGCCCCCGATCCTTCAAGCCAGATCGCCTGTTCCATCGGCGGTAATGTGGCGGAAAACGCCGGCGGTGTTCACTGCCTGAAATATGGCCTGACCACAAATAACCTGCTCGGCATCGAGGTGGTGATGATGGACGGTCAGGTGGTGCGGCTGGGCGGCAAGCATTTTGACAGTGAAGGCTACGACCTGCTGGGACTTATGACCGGTTCGGAAGGCTTGCTTGGTGTGGTTACCGAAGTCACCGTGCGCATTCTCAAAAAACCCGAAACCGCTCGCGCCGTGCTCGTCGGCTTTCCGTCCAACGAGGCCGCCGGTGATTGCGTCGGCGCTATCATCGGTGCCGGTATCATCCCCGGCGGTATGGAGATGATGGACAAACTGGCGACCCAGGCGGCTGAAGACTTCGTTCACGCAGGTTATCCGCTGGATGTTGAATCCTTGCTGATCATCGAACTCGATGGCCCCGAAGCAGAAGTCACTTATCTGATCGAGCGGGTCGACGCCATCGCCCGCGAGGCCGGGGCGACCTATTCCAGAATCAGTGAAAGCGAAGAAGAACGCATCATCTTCTGGGCCGGGCGCAAGGCGGCGTTTCCGGCGATTGGTCGGATATCACCGGATTACTACTGCATGGACGGCACCATCCCGCGGACCCGCCTGCCGGAAGTTCTTTCGCGGATGGCAGAAATGTCAAAACACTACGGGCTGCGGGTCGCCAACGTTTTTCACGCCGGCGACGGAAACCTGCATCCGTTGATCCTGTATGATGCCAATATTCCCGGCGAGTTGGAAAAAACCGAAGAATTTGGTGCCGAGATTCTAAAATTATGTGTCGATGTTGGCGGTGTCCTGACCGGTGAACACGGGGTTGGTGTTGAAAAGCGCGACCTCATGGAAGTGATGTTCACGGAAGATGATCTCAATCAGCAACAGCGGGTCAAATGCGCTTTTGATCCGGGCGGCTTGCTCAATCCTGGCAAGGTTTTTCCGACCTTGCATCGCTGTGCCGAGCTGGGCCGCGTGCATGTCCATGATGGCAAAACCCGTTTCCCCGAACTGCCCAGGTTCTGACGGTCATGAGCGAAACCTACAAGCCCGATACCCCCGAACAGGTTCTTGACGCGCTCAAGTGGGCGCTGGCCGAAGAGCAGACGCTGGATGTTCTCGGCCACGCGACGAAGCGGGGTTTTGGCAAACCGGCGAGCGGCCATAACGGTCTCGACCTGTCGTCCTTAAGCGGAATCAGCCTGTACGAACCGGGTGAACTGGTGATGAGCGCCGCCGCCGCGACCCCGATGAGTGAAATACAGGCCACCCTTGATGAGCAAAACCAACGTCTTGCGTTTGAACCACCCAATTTTGGACCGTTGCTGGAATCAGGGCCCGAGGCCGGGACCATAGGCGGCGTCCTGGCGTGCAATCTGGCTGGGCCGCGACGAATATCGGCGGGTAGTGCGCGCGATCACATACTCGGTTTTCGCGCTGTCAGCGGACGCGGCGAAGTTTTCAAATCGGGCGGGCGTGTGGTCAAGAATGTTACCGGATTTGATCTGTCCAAGCTGCTTGCCGGTTCCTTCGGCACCCTGGCTGTGATGACCGATGTTACCTTTAAAGTCCTGCCGGTACCCGAAAAGTCGCGAACCGTGCTGGTTAGGACGGAAGATCAAGCCAAGGGTGTGGCGGCCATGCGTGATGCCCTGCACAGTTCTCACGAAGTCTCCGCCGCGGCTTATCTGCCTGCCGACATAGCAGCCCTTTCGGATGTCTCGTATGTCAGTGCTGGCAAGGGCGGGCTCTGCGCCCTGCGGGTGGAAGGGCCGGGACCATCAGTGGAATATCGCACCGGGGCTTTGCGGCAGTTACTGGCCGGTTACGGCGAGACGGACGAATTGCACACCACCAACACCAATGCCTTGTGGCGGGAAATTCGCGATGTTGCTTATTTTGTTTCCGGTGGTGAACAGCTCTGGCGTCTGTCGGTGCCGCCCGCAGATGGTGCCCGGGTCTTGCAAAAAATTACCGAAAGTATTTGTGGCCGCGCTTTCCTTGATTGGGGCGGTGGCTTGATCTGGCTTGCCATCACGGCCCGCGATGATGCCGCTCATCAGGAAATCCGCGAAGCCCTGGATGGCATCGGTGGACATGCGACCCTGATCAGGGCGAGCGAAGACGTGCGCGCCCGGGTTCCGGTTTTCCAGCCCCAGCCACAAGCCCTGGCCGAACTCAGCGCCCGGGTCAAAGACAGTTTCGACCCCAAGGGCATCCTCTGTCCGGGACGTATGGGATAAAAGGATGGAAACCACCTTTAGCCCCGAACAAATGCAAGTCCCGGCGATTGCCATCGCCAACGACATTTTGCGCAAGTGTGTACATTGCGGTTTTTGCACCGCCACCTGCCCGACCTATGTCCTGCTTGGTGACGAGGCCGACAGTCCGCGCGGTCGTATCTACATGATCAAGGACATGCTGGAAAATGCCAAACCGGCCCCGGCCAGGGTGGTCAAGCATATCGACCGTTGCCTGACCTGCCTTTCCTGTACCAGCACCTGCCCGTCAGGCGTCGATTACATGCATCTGATCGATCATGCCCGGGTTCATGTGGAAGAAACCTATTCCCGTCCTCTGGGTGACAGGCTTTTGCGCATGGTGCTGGCTTTTGTCGTTCCCAACCCTGTGATCTTTCGCCTGTCTCTGATCGGGGCCCGGTTGGCCAGACCGTTCAGGGCGCTGATGCCGGGCCGCCTGAAGGGCATGATCGCCATGGCCCCCGATAAAATCCCGACGCCATCCAGATGTGACACCCCGCAGGTGTTCGCGGCAGAGGGAAAGCGCCGTATGCGTGTCGCCCTGATGACCGGCTGCGCCCAGAAAGTCCTGCGTCCATCCATCAACGAGGCTACCGTGCGGCTGCTTAACCGGCACGGCTGCGAGGTTGTTGTCGCGCCGGGGTCCGCATGTTGCGGGGCGCTGGTTCACCACATGGGTAAGGAAGATGCATCCCACGCAGCGGCGCGCAACAATGTCGCCGCCTGGACGGCCGAAATTGACGGTGCCGGACTGGACGCCATTATCATCAATGCCTCGGGTTGTGGGACCACGGTCAAGGACTACGGTTTCATGCTTAAAGGTGATCCGGCCTGGGCTGAAAAAGCGGCGAAAATAGCTTCCCTGACAAAAGACGTGACCGAGGTCATGTCCGCTCTTGGCATTGGCGAGAACACACTTAAGGAGCAGCCAAGCGTTGTTTATCATTCAGCCTGTTCCATGCAGCACGGCCAGAAACTGCGCGAGGAACCGAAAAATCTTCTCAAAAATGCAGGTTTCGAGGTTCGCGACCCGGTCGAGGGTCATTTGTGTTGTGGATCGGCGGGAACCTACAATCTGTTGCAGCCAGAACTGGCCGGGCGCTTGAAGGTGCGCAAGGCGGCCAATCTGGAGGCCCAGGGCGCTGCGGTTATCGCTACCGGCAACATCGGTTGTCTGGTACAAATCTCCGGTGCGACGGATACCCCTGTCGTCCACACTGTAGAATTACTCGACTGGGCGACCGGCGGCCCCGTCCCGGAAGGCCTGAAATGAATCTGGCATCAGCATCAAGAGCACTCGTTTCCGAAGACTTTATTGAAGACCTACGCGCAATTGTCGGCGACAGGTTGTCAACCGGTGCCAGCGTCTGCGAACAGCATGGTCAGGATTTAACCTATCACCCTGCTGCGCCACCAGATGTGGTTGTCTTCGCGACCAGTACGGAAGAAGTCTCCCGCATCGTCAAACTGTGCGCGGCAGCCAATGTGCCGGTTATTCCCTACGGGGCAGGCACCTCGCTGGAAGGCCATCTGGCCGCCTTGAGGGGTGGTGTCAGTATTGATTTGAGCCAGATGAACGAGGTCGTCAGCGTCAATGCCGATGATATGGATGTCATCGTGCAAGCTGGAGTGACCCGCAAGCAACTCAATCAACATCTTCATAATACGGGTCTGTTTTTCCCGGTGGACCCCGGCGCCGACGCGACTTTGGGCGGCATGGTGGCGACCCGGGCCTCGGGCACCAATGCGGTGCGCTATGGGACCATGCGCGAGAACGTGCTGGCGCTGACCGTGGTCATGGCTGACGGGCGCATCGTCCATACGGGCAGCCGGGCAAGGAAATCTTCTACCGGCTATGACCTGACCCACCTGATGGTCGGTTCAGAGGGAACTTTGGGTGTTGTCACAGAAGTAACACTTAAACTGCACGGCATTGCCGAAGCAATTTCCGCCGCCGTGGTGCCGTTTGAAACCCTTGAAGGGGCTGTCAATTCCGTCATTCAGACCATCCAGTGCGGTGTTCCCATCGCCCGTATTGAACTGCTTGATGAGGTTCAGGTGATGGCGAGTAATCTTTATTCCAAGACCGATAACCCCGAACAACCGACCCTGTTTCTGGAATTCAACGGGTCGGAAGCCAGCGTCAGGGAGCAGACAGAACTGGTCAGGGATATCTGTGATGAAAATGGTGGTGGAGAGTTTCGTTGGTCAATCCGACATGAGGAACGTGAAAAACTGTGGGAGGCCCGCCACAATGCGGCCTACGCCAATATGGCGTTGCGCCCGGGTTGTAAGATCATGGTTACCGATGCCTGTGTGCCGATTTCAAAACTGGCCACGTGCCTTCTTGAAACGCGCAGGGATATCGACGAGTCAGGTATGCTGGCGCCTATCGTAGGCCACGTCGGTGACGGTAATTTTCACCTGACCATTTTGCTCGACCCGGAAGATGATAACGCCATCACCCGGGCCCATGCCCTCAATGACAGGATGATCAGGCGGGTTCTTGAAATGGGTGGCACCTGTTCAGGCGAACATGGGGTTGGTGTTGGTAAAATGGAATATATGGAAGATGAGCACGGTGAAGGCGTCGCTGTTATGCGCCAGATAAAACAGGCTCTCGATCCCCAAAACATCATGAATCCGGGAAAGATTCTTCCTGCCCGATAAACGGATGGTTCTTTGGTTTGCCCATTGCAGACCAATTCACTAATATCCCTTTTATTATATGACTTTAAGGAGCGAACAAGCGTGAACAAGTTTCTGACCGGCGCAGGCATTTTGGTGGCCATTATTGTTGCCGCCATTCTGGTCGGCCCGGGCATGATCGACTGGAACAGCTATAAGGCTGACATTACCGAGCAGGCCGAGCGTTTTACCGGACGCAAGCTGAGCATCGACGGGACCATCGAAATTTCGATTTTGCCGGCCCCGGCCCTGATCGTAAACAATGTTCGCCTGGCCAACGTCGACGGGGCCAGCGCCGCCGATATGGTCAGCTTGAAATCACTGCAGGTTCGTGTTGCCCTGGGGCCTCTCCTTAGCGGTCAGATTAAAGTGCAGACGGTTCATCTGGTTGACCCGGTGATCGAGCTGGAACGATTCGCGGACGGGCGCACCAACATGGAATTCGCCTTTGGCGGCGGGGACGCTGCTGCTGAACAACCCGAAAGCACGACGGAGACATCGCCTGAAACGCCCGCAAGGCAGTCCGATGAAGGTGGCGAAGCGGGGTTTAGTCTGGATAATTTCGTCGTTCAGAATGCGACGGTAATTTATAGGGACGTTAAGGCTGGCAGCATTGAGCGCATTGAGAACTTTGATGCAACGTTTGCGGCGGCGTCGCTGGTTGGTCCCTTTGAAAGTACCGGCAATCTTGTTGCCCGCGGCATTCCCCTGGAATATACCGTCTCCGTCGGCAAGATCATTGAACAACGCACTGCCCCGCTCAGCCTGACCGTTGAATTGCTGCCGGGGGACACCAAATCCAGCCTGTCGGGCGCCATTATTGGCTTGGATGGGACGCCGACATTTAAAGGTAATCTTAAATCCACCGGCAAGAATTTGGCAGCGCTTATCCAGTCGCTGGGTCCCAAGGATGCGCTACCGGGCTTGCTCGGCCAGACCTTTGCCATGGAAGGTGCGCTCGAGGCTTCGGCGTCCGAGCTCAAGTTCGCCAATATGAGTGTCAGCCTTGGCAACGCCACCGCGACGGGAACCGGTGCCCTTAAACTGGATGAAAACATTGTCGTCGATCTTGACCTTGGCGTTGACAGTATTGACGTCGACAAGTGGTTGGCGATTCCGGATATTAAAAAAGCTGTCATTGCGGCCCCGCAAAGCAAGCAAGTCATGAATGAGGGGGCGGAGCCTAAAACCACGGTCTCTTTGGAAATGCCGGCTAAAATCAGTGAGCCTGTTTCAAGCCCGATGGCAGGGGGCTTGCCAAAAAATATAGAGGCCACGCTGATATTCAATGCTGATTCCCTGACCCTGAAAGGTGGCCTTGTCAGGGATGCCCGCTTAAGTGTCGAACTCAGCGGTGGCGAGGTTATCATTAACCAGCTTTCCGCCTTGCTGCCAGGCAGCGCCGATGTTGCGCTGTTCGGATTTGTCGTTGCAGATGAAGACGAGCCCCGTTTTGAGGGCGATCTTGAAGTGTCCGTCGGTGATTTGCGCGGGGTGATGGGATGGCTTGGCGCGCCGCCGCCGCCGGTACCCTCTGATCGTTTGCGCAAAATGACGCTGGCCGCCAAATTATCGGCTAATGCAAAAGCCATTTCGGCAAGCGATCTTGATGTTCTGTTCGACAGTTCGCGTTTGACCGGCAAGACGGTTGTTCGTCTGGGCAAGCGCCTGGGGATTGATACCGACTTGACCCTCGACCGCATCAACCTGGATGCCTATCTGGTTCCGGGAGCGCAGAAGACTGCCCCGCCGCCGCCGAAAATTCCTGTTACCCCGTCAGCAACATCGGAAGCCAAAACCCAAAACGCCGGCACAATGGGCGGGATTGCGGCAATCAGCGCCTTGAAAGATTTTGACGCCAATCTGAAAGGCCGTATTCAGACCCTCGTTTACGGCGGTGCCCAGATCAAGAATGTCAAACTGGATGGTTCGGTACAGAACGGTGCGATCAATGTGCGCAACATTAGTGTCGACAAGCTGGCAGATTCGACATTCAAGGCCAGCGGTCTGATCAGGAATCTGGACGGTATCCCGGAATTGAGCAATGTTCGCATTGATGCCAAGGCCGCCGACGTGTCCCGTCTGCTGCGTCTGGCGGGCGTCGAAACGCAGCTTAATTCCAAAAAACTGGGAATGCTGACCTTTGCCGGAAAAATTGACGGGCCGGCCCTGAACCCTGATGTGGGTATGAGCATGAAAGGTGCCGGAACCAGCCTCGCCCTGGATGGCAAGGTATCGTTCCTGCCCATCGTCGGTGGTTTTGAAGGCAAGTTGAACGTTGTTCACGCAGACCTCATCCAGATGTTGCGCTCGTTGGGTATTGATTACCGACCGGCTGGAAAACTCGGCGGGCTGAATCTGGGAAGCCAGATCAAGGCTGACCTTTCAGGGTTAACCCTGAATGAACTGGTCGGGCAAGTAGGGCCGGTAAAGATGAGGGGTGTCGCGAAGGTTTCTTTAAGCGGACCAAGAACCAGAATTTCCGCCGACCTCAATACCGACAAGATCATTGCTGACCAATTCTTACCAGCCGCTAAGGGGGCGTTTA
The DNA here is from genome assembly GCA_014382375.1 of Rhodospirillaceae bacterium. Classification (GTDB taxonomy): domain Bacteria; phylum Pseudomonadota; class Alphaproteobacteria; order Rhodospirillales; family JABHCV01; genus JACNJU01. Next base: position 27,890 of record JACNJU010000076.1, on the reverse strand, counting down.
TGATGGACCCGACCCGGCCCATTCCTGCGGCCTTCGCCAGTCCCCGCGGGCCTGCGGGGACGTCAGTATTTAAACGTCTTGTTGCCTTTGCAACAGGTCGCTGGCCAACCAATCCCATAGACCTCATGGTTTTGAAAAGTTTTGATGCCGACATAATGGTCAAATCGACGGCGCTGGTTTTCGGCAACTATCAACTCGACAATGCGGATGTGGCGGCAACGGTTGATGATGGCTTGCTGCAGGTGCAAAAGTTGAACGGCGATCTGTTCGGCGGCGCTATTGCCGCCACCGCCAGCATTCGCGCTGCCTCTCCATCAACCATTGAAACCGCCATTTCCTTGAAGAATCTGGATGTGGCCCGGGGCCTGAAGGCGGTTATCGGCGAAACGCCCGCCGCCGGCAGGGCCGCGATGGATGTTAATCTGAAGACCAGCGGCTTCACGGTTGCCGATCTGGTGGCGGCCCTTGGCGGCAGGGGATCGATCGCACTCAAGGGTCTGGATGTGGCCAAGACGGGCAAGGGCACGGCGTTGTCTTCCGTGCTTGGCCTGGTCGCGGGCTTGAATAATCTTGGCGGCGTGCTTTCGGGCAAGAAAGCCGGTGCCGGACTGGCTGATGTCACAGGCTCTTTTAACATTAACAAGGGGATTGCCACGTCGAACGATCTGGCGTTGCTGTCTTCCATGGGTAACGGACAGGCCAAAGGAAACGTCGATTTGTCGCGTTGGCTTGTCGATGTCGCAGGTCAGGTCGAAATGTCGCAGAATTTCCTCGGTATGATCCTGAACAAGGGACAGACGACGGCGTCGCTGTTGCCGTTCTCCATCAAGGGCAATCTGGACGCCCCGAATGTCAAACTCGATACCTCGAAGCTGCAAGGGGCGGGGGTTCCCATTCCGGGGCTGGACAAGGTGCTGAAGAAAAAGGGTATTGGCAATATCCTGCAACAGATTATTCCGGGATTGGGGGGATCAACCGGCAGCCAGCCTGCGCCGCCGCCGCCGTCCACTTCGACGGGCAACACCCCGCCACCGCCACCGCCTCCACCGCCTTCAGAGCCACAGAAGCTGAAGCCCCAGGACCTGCTTAAAGGTCTGTTGAAGGGGCTGGGCGGGTAGTGTTTTCAAGCACATAAAGCCGGATCGTGCTGGATAAATTGCCGACGCGACCGCTGTCAACCTGGGCGACAAGCTCATTGATGGACAGGCCCTTGTCACGGGCGATCTCGCAAAAGGCATCCCAGAAAGCATTTTCCAGCGAAACGCTGGTCTCATGCCCGGCGATCAGCACCGAATGCTTGGCGATGGTTGCGGGGTCTTTGTTCATTTCAATGCCCTGACGAAATCGGCAAAGGCGGTGATCGCCTGATCCCAGTTCTGTTGTTCGCTGCGACCTGATTTCTTGCGCGGCTTGAAGCCGTGGTCACCGTCTTCAAGCCAGTGCAACCTGATCGCCGGTGACAGCGGGTAACCCGCGACATCCTGCCTGTTGCCAAGGCTGTCCCGCTCCCCTTGCAGAATAAGGGCCGGGGTCGTCATCCCTTGCAGGTGTTCAATGCGCAGCTTGTCGGGCTTTCCGGGCGGGTGAAAGGGATAACCAAGGCACACCAGTCCCTTGACGCGAGCCTGGTCGGCGATCATTGAGGCCATGCGTCCCCCCATGGATTTACCACCAATCACAAGATTTTCCGGGCCCAGTTCCGCGATCACCGCATTCCAGGTTTCAAGCAGCACCCTGGCCGGATTGGGGGGTCGCTTTTTATCATCAAGGCGGCGTTCGGCCATATAGGGGAATTCAAAGCGCACAACCCTGTACCCGTGACTTGCCAGGCCAGCGGCGAAGCTGTCCATGAACGGCGTATCCATCGGTGCCCCGGCACCATGGGCGATGGCAATGGTGGTGTTGGCTTTTTCAGGGCCATTAAACAAAAGTTCAATTTTCGACATTGGCATTTTCAAAGTTGATGAGGATCAATTATTTTCTCATTCTTATATATACAGTTTACCACAGGATGCGAACGTCAAGCCTGTAGCGCCTGTTCAAGGTGGTGATATTTCCTTGAATATGTTGGGGGGATGAAATTTAAGTGTCGCGTGTATTTTCAGACTCCCTGCCAATGGGCATCACCGTTTCTATCACGGTTATGGCCCTGGTTTTTGATCTTAATATGCCACTCGGGGTTGCCGGTGGCGTTCCCTACGTCGCCGTGGTGATGATGGGACTGTGGGCGCGGCAGCGCTCGGATGTCCTTTATCTTGCCGTTTTTGCCTCCATCCTGACCTTTGTCGGCTATTATTTATCACCACCGGGCGGCGTGCCGTGGGTTGTTTTTACAAACCGGATGCTGGCCTTGTTCGCCATCTGGGTGACGGCGCTTGTTATCTATAATTACGCCAAGTTGATGGACAACCAACGCAAAATGGCGAGTGCAGTGGAGCAGAGCTCGGTCGGCATTATTATCACCGATCTTAGTGGGATCATTGAATACGCAAATCCCAAAGTCTTAAAAATGTCCGGCCTTTCGCAAGACGAAGTCATTGGTCAAACCCCGCGAATTTTCAAATCCAACCTGACGCCTGACGAAATATACGAGGACCTTTGGAAAACGATTTCGGCCGGTGGTGAGTGGCACGGTGAAATCATTAACAAACATAAGGATGGTGGATATTACTGGGAGGAACTGCAGGTCTTTCCGATCAGGAGCAGGGCCGGCAATGTCAAAAATTTTGTCGCCATCATGGAAGACATAACCGAGCGCAAGCATAGTGAGGAGAAGTTGATTTTAGCCATGCAGGAGGCCGAGAACGCCAACGAGGCGAAATCGAGCTTCCTGGCCAATATGAGCCACGAGTTCCGAACCCCCTTAAATGCCATACTTGGTTTTTCAGAAACCATTAAATTGCGTGTTTTTGGGCCTTTGGAAAATAAACAGTATGGCCAGTACATTGACCATATTCATGGTTCGGCGACCCATCTAAATCAGTTGGTTGAGGAGATTCTCGACCTGTCCAAGATCGAGGCGGGCCAACAGGATTTGAACGAAGTCAATGTTGTCATTGCCGATTTGCTCAGGAACTGCTTTGCGCTGGTCAATGAACAGGCCAGAAAAGCCGAAATCAGGATCGAAGAAAACATTGACGAGGCGCTCCCCGCGTTGTTTGCCGATGAGCGCATGATCAAGCAGGTGATGATAAATTTGCTGTCCAACGCCATCAAATTTACGGCAAAGGGTGGCCGCGTTACGGTGCGGGCATTTGTAACCGATAATAACCAGATAACCTTCGAGGTGAGCGATACCGGGATTGGCATTTCAAAGGAAGATTACGAAAAGGTTTTTACCGTTTTCGGTCAGGCTGAAAATATTTTAACCCGTTCACATGAAGGATCGGGGCTGGGCCTTCCCATCAGCCGCAGGCTTGTTGACTTACACGGCGGGAAGTTGGAACTCGATAGCGAACTGGGGGAGGGGACCGCCGTCACCATTACATTTCCCCCGCAGCGTACGCACGATGGCGATATTCAGGGACATCCAAAGAACGCCTGAAAAGGACTTTAGAAAAATTCTCAGCCATTGTGGATGGGGGCGAAGAACTCGGCGAAGAAATCGTTGCCCTTGTCATCGACGACGATGAAGGCGGGGAAGTTTTCCACTTCGATGCGCCAGATCGCTTCCATGCCCAGCTCTTCATATTCCTGGATTTCAACTTTTTTGATGCAGTCCAGAGCCAGCCGTGCCGCCGGTCCGCCGATGGAACCCAGATAAAAGCCGCCGTGGGCCTTGCAAGCGTCTGTCACCTGTCTGGAGCGGTTGCCCTTGGCCAGCATGACCATGGAGCCGCCAGCGGCCTGAAACGGTTCGATGTAGGAATCCATGCGCCCTGCCGTGGTCGGCCCAAACGAGCCCGACGTATAGCCTTCGGGCGTTTTGGCAGGGCCTGCGTAATAGACAGGATGGTCCTTGAAATACTGGGGCAGTTCTTCGCCTTTATCGAGACGCTCTTTTAATTTGGCGTGGGCGATATCGCGGGCGACAATCAAGGTGCCGCTCAAGGAAAGCCTTGTTTTGACCGGGTGCCTGGAGAGTTCGGCCAAGATCTGATACATGGGTTGGTTGAGATCAATTTCAACGACGGTGTCTGAAAGTGCCTCGCCGGTAACCTCGGGCAGGTATTTGGCCGGGTCGCGCTCAAGGGCCTCGATAAAGACGCCCTCGGTGGTGATCTTACCCAGGCACTGGCGGTCGGCGGAACAGGATACACCGATGCCGACCGGGCAAGAGGCACCGTGTCGCGGCAAGCGGATGACGCGCACATCGTGGCAGAAATACTTGCCACCGAACTGTGCGCCGATGCCCATGCTTTGGGTCATTTTGTGAACCGCGGCCTCCATTTCCGGATCACGGAAAGCCTGGCCGTGCTCGTTGCCGGTAGTGGGCAGACTGTCAAGATAGCGGGTCGAGGCCAGCTTGACGGTTTTCAAATTGGCTTCCGCCGAGGTGCCGCCGATGACGATGGCCAGATGGTAAGGCGGGCAAGCCGCCGTTCCCAGGGTGCGGATTTTTTCATCCAGAAACGTCATCAGGCTTTCCGGGTTGAGCAACGCCTTGGTTTGCTGGAAAAGAAAAGTCTTGTTGGCCGAACCGCCACCCTTGGCTATGAACAGGAATTTGTACTCCTTGCCCTCGCTGGCGTAGATGTCGATCTGGGCCGGCAAATTGTTGCCGGTGTTGGTTTCAGTAAACATATCCAGCGGGGCGACCTGGGAATAACGCAAGTTGCTTTCGGTGAAGGTCTTAAGGACGCCTTCACTTAAAGCCGCTTCATCACCGCCCCCGGTCCAGACCTGTTGGCCCTTGTAGCCCATGACAATGGCGGTGCCGGTGTCCTGGCACATGGGCAGGATGCCGCCGGCCGAAATGTTGGCGTTTTTCAAAAGGTCGAGGGCGACGAAACGGTCGTTGTCCGATGCCTCGTCGTCATCAAGGATGTTGCGCAGTTGTTGCAGATGTCCGGGCCTGAGCAGATGTGCAATATCGACCATCGCCGCAGCGCACAGAACCTTCAGGGCTTCAGGGTCAACTTTAAGAACCTGTGTTCCTTCAAAGTCGGCGAGGCTGACATAATCGGTGGTTAAAAGCCGCCACGGGGTTTCGACCTGCGCCAGCGGAAACATGGTGTGATGGTCGTAGGCGCTCATTACTTTTTCCGGAACGTGTCGAGCGCTATGACTTCGCCCATCTTGTCGCCTTCATCATCTTCCTGTTCGGGCCTCGGCAGCTCGTCTTTGTCGTCTTCGACTGCCGGGGCAGGTTGGAACGGTGTTGCTTCGGCGGCGGCCAGTGCTTCAGCCGCAACAGGTGCGGGGCCGTCTTTTGTCTGCGTATTGTCCTCGGGCATGGACGTTTTCAATTGCAGGACAAAATTAACAGCCGGGTCGGCAAAGGCGGTGATTGCCGCAAACGGAATGGAAAGTAAGCAAGAACGTCCGCTGAAGCTAAGACTGACGCTAAAGCCATCATTGGTGACAGTCAGGTTCTGGAACTGGTGCTGCAGGACGATGGTCATTTCTTCGGGATGTTCCAGGCGCAGATGGGCCGGAATGTCGACATTGTCGTGTCCGGTCAAAAAGGTAATGAAGAAATGATGATCGCCGGGCAGTCCCTGGAGGGCGGTTTGCTCAAGGGCACGTTTGATAACGTTGCGCAGAGCTTCTTCGACCCACTTTTCGTAACTGAAATATTCGTTGTCCATCTTTTCTAACGCGCCGTTTGCCCGGTTTGTTCCTTATCAATTCGAGTGGGGGGCTTCTGTTGCCAGGTGCCCCCCGAACCCCGTAGTAAGAGCCGTTAGGCTGCTACTGCAAATGCCTCATTATCGTTGGCATTTCTCTGATTGGCCCGATAACGGTGGATACCATGCCGAACGAAAGTTATGCCTTTACCACGTACGTCGATCCTGTTTCGCCCCCATTGCAAACCCCTGATAAAGGGGTTCGGGAATTTTGGTGGAGGCGCCGGGCACTGCCCCCGGGTCCGCAACGATTATTCCGCATAGTGTTTATCGTTATAGTCGGTTACCCGACACCATCAATATAGGGCCAGATCAAACGTCATTAAAGGAGAATCACCGGCTGTATTGATGAAATGCTATTGGAAGGGCCGTCGATGCGGTATTTTGACTAACAGAATCGCGTAGGGGAACAACTTGTGAAACAGTATCTCGACCTGATGGCCCAAATCCGTCATCACGGTACAGTAAAGGAAGACCGCACCGGAACCGGCACTCGTAGCCTTTTCGGGGCCCAGATGCGTTTCGATCTGGCCGCAGGATTTCCCGTTCTGACCACCAAAAAATTACACCTGAAGTCGATTATCCATGAATTGTTGTGGTTTTTAAGCGGCGACACCAACGTCGCCTACCTGCAGGAAAACGGTGTTAAAATCTGGGACGAATGGGCCGATGCGGATGGCAATCTGGGCCCGGTGTACGGCTATCAGTGGCGTTCGTGGCCAAGCCCGGATGGCCGCACCATTGATCAGATTTCAAATCTGCTTGAGCAAATCAAAAAAAATCCGGACAGCCGCCGCCTTATTGTCAGCGCCTGGAATGTTTCCGATATTGAAAACATGGCCTTGCCGCCATGCCATTGCCTGTTCCAGTTTTATGTCGCTGGGGGCAAATTATCGTGCCAGCTTTATCAGCGCAGCGCCGATTTCTTTTTGGGTGTGCCCTTCAATATCGCCTCCTACGCTCTGCTAACCATGATGATGGCCCAGGTGACGGGGCTTGAGCCCGGCGACTTTATTCATACTTTCGGCGATGTGCACCTGTATGCCAACCACATGGAACAGACCGATTTGCAATTGAGTCGCCAGCCGATGGCCCTGCCGACCATGAAAATCAACCCGGACGTAAAGGATATTTTTTCCTTTACCTTCGATGACTTTAACCTTCAGGGGTATGAGAGCCATCCCCATATCGCGGCCCCGGTTTCGGTCTGATGATCATCGCCCTGGTTTGCGCATTGGGCGAAAACCGCGTCATAGGTAAAGACGGCGGCCTGCCCTGGCATATTCCCGGCGATCTTAAACTTTTCAAAAAGACGACCATGGGGAAACCGATCATCATGGGCCGCAAGACCTGGGAATCCCTGGGCCGACCCTTGCCGGGACGGACCAACATCGTGATTACCCGCAAGCCTGATTTCAAGGCCGAGGGGGCCGAGGTTACCGGTGATCTTGATCAGGCCCTGGCAGTCGCCGGCCAACAGGAAGGCGAAGAGGTGATGGTCATTGGTGGCGCTGAAATTTACCGCCTGGCGTTGCCGAAGGCCGACCGCCTGTACCTGTCGGAAGTTGCGCTCAACCCACAAGGGGCTGCGTTCTCTCCCGATTTCGATCAGGCCGACTGGCGCGAAATATCACGCCAGCCTTTCCCGGCCGATGAAGATGCCCCGGCCTACACCCTGGTTGTTTACGAGCGGGCCTAATCGGCTTCGCCAAAGACCACGACAACAGCGTCCGGTTCCTGGGTAACGGTGTAGCTCATATCGGACAGGTCCATATTGTTGAGGGTGACCTCGACGTTCTGCTCGCCGAAGGTGATGACCGCATGTTTGCCCTCCTGATTGACGCTCAGGGCCTGTTCGTTAAAGCTGTCACCTTCGAAGCGCAGGGTCTCGCCGATTTTGTAATCGGTGATGGTATCGGATCCTGAACCGGTGCCGAAGACAAAGGTGTCCTCTCCACCGCCGCCCCTCAAGTTATCATCGCCGCCGCCGCCATACAGGACGTCGTCGCCGCCCTCGCCCTTAAGGGTGTCGTCACCGCCGCCGCCGTAGAGAACGTCGCCGCCGCCGCCGCCCCTCAGGCTATCATCGCCGTCGCCGCCATACAGGACGTCGTCACCGCCGCCGCCCTTAAGGGTGTCGTCACCGCCGCCGCCGTAGAGAACGTCGTCGCCGCCGCCGCCCTTCAGGCTATCATCGCCGTCGCCGCCATACAGGACGTCGTCGCCGGAGCCGCCTTTAAGGGTGTCGTCACCGGCTTCGGACCCCGTATAGGCGACATTGATAGTCGCTGCTGTGCTGGCGGTATCCCCGGCAGCGGTCTCGGTGGCCGTTGCCTGGACGTCAAGCTGGAATCCCTCAGCATATCCTTCGGGCAAGGTCATGCTCAGGTCATCAAGATCTTCGCTTTGCAGTGTCCAGACACCGTCGGTTTCCATCCCAGCCGACAGGCTCGCGCCCTCTGGCAGGCCGCTGAGCGTGATCGACAGGGATTCAGAGGTGTCCGTATCGCTCAGGGCTGCAGCAATATCAAGGGCAACCGTCGTTTCACCGGTCGCGCCGCCATCACCGTAAAGGATGTCGTCACCGCCCTTGCCATCGATGGTGTCGTTGCCGCCACCGCCATACAGAACATCGTCATCCTTGGTGCCTTTGATCTTGTCGTCATCGGGCAGGAGCTCCGTTCCGAACGAGACATCGGCAACATCAAGCGTCGGCTGGTCTGCTATCGGCGTCACATTCAGCGTCACCGTGGCGCTATCGACACCGCCGTGACCATCGGAAACCATGTAGGTGAAGGTGTCGGCACCGCTAAAGTTTTGATCCGGGACATAAGTGTACGTGCCGCTGGCGTCCACAACGACAAAGCCATGTTCAGGCGCGCCATCCGGATCAAGGGTGAACGTCAGTTCGTCCTGATCGACATCGGTGGCCGTTAACTGCCCGCTCAGGATATTGTCTTCGCCGGTTGTGCCGACCTCGTTAAAGGCGACGGGTTCCGTGTTGATTGGTTCAGGCTCTGCCTCTGGTTCAGGCTCCGGTTCCGGTTCAGGCACCGTTTCTGCAACAACCGGCTCGTCACGGCGGGTTACTGTCGGGGCTGCCCGGGCGGTGGTCGTTGATACCGTTTCGACTGCCGCTTGCGGGATAGCACCTTCGGCGGGGTTCACCTCGGTTCCGGTCTTGCCCGTGGCGTAATCTTCTGCCACCACCTTGATGGTTTCTTCGGGCGTCTCCGCCTCGGGTTCACCAGCGGTCGTTTCGAAGTCTGCAAGAGTTTCATCGGTGTCCCTCTCACTTTCTTCGGTAGCTGGCATCACCTCAGTTATGGCTTCTTCTTCCTGAATGTCTTCGGCGAAGGGCTCTTCGCCCAGTTCTTCTTCGCCGAGGGTTTCAACCGCGCTTTCTTCGACGCCGTAGGCGTTGGCGTCGCCGACGTCGGGAAGGTATCCCAGGGTAGCCCCGAATTGATTGACAATCTGTCCAGACTCAAGAATGTAAACGGCACCAGGGGCGGCGTTCAACCCGGCGACCACTGTTCCCTGATGGGCGGCGTTGAGAACCTGAACGCCGTGACCATTGCGGATAACGGCCTCGCCGACAAATCCGCCTTCTTCTTCCATCATCACCACGGTAAGGGTTTCACCGTCGGCGATATCAACGCCCAGCTGGGTGCCGCGAATGCCGATGGTGGCGACCGGGGTATCGATAACCATCGCCTCGGGGTCTGTTTTGGCGATCTCGCCGCTGATGAAGGTAAAAACACCTGCGCCAACAGAAAGGCCAATCGATCCTTCCTGGGATGCCGGATCGTAAACCATTTCATCCAGGGTGATGCGACCGTTTTCGGCCATGGAAAATGCCGTCTGATCGACCAGCACAAGGCCAACGGCGCTGTCGGAGGCCGTCATGATCTCGTCTCCCTGGAAGACCGGATGGCCGACTTCCACTTCAACGGCCAGCCCATCGGCGCGGAAGACGCTAACGCTGCCCTCCAGCGTATCGATGTGACCGATCGGTTCCGTGCCATACGCGGGTGTATGGCTTTGTGAGTTTTCAGTAACAGGTGCTGTGTTCGCCATTTTCTTTACCCCCGTGGCTGGTGGTTGATCTGGGGAAAAGGCTAAAGGAACGTCTGTTCCTCTCGCTAACCGGTATTATACACTAAAATCACTGTGATAAGGGTTTTTTCGTGAGTTTGGCTCCATTTTTTCGCAGTTAGGGAAACGCTAACCATTGATATGGCTTAATAAACGCCGGATTCGCGCATTTGGAGGGCATTGCGATGAAGAGAGAAAAACTGCAGGTCGCCAAATCGGTGGAACTGGGTCCCAGGGATGTCGCCCTGGTGTGGAGCGATGAAGGGCTGATCAACGCCTATGTTTCCGATCAGGGTTTGAGCGAGGCCCCGCCCCAGCACGTGCTTTTGGCGCTGGCCGTCATGATGTCCATGGATGACAGCGAGATTGTTGGACGTATGTGGGATACCTTTGAAAAGATGATGGACGAGGATATTCAACGCCAATCTGATGTCTGAGGGGCTGGATATTGACCTGTTGGGGGCAAGTCTTTAAATGATGGTGTCGTCTTGAAGAGTAAGCGTTAAAAAAAGTCACTTGGGGGGTGGGATCTTGAATAGCCCTGTAAAACACCTGTTTTCAGCTGAACGCAAAATGATGGAACTCCGGGGCGAGATCGTTCCTGAAACTGTCCCGACTGTTGCCGCCACGGGGACGTCCGCTGACTTTTCCCAGTTGCTGGCCGAAATCAGGGAATTGAAAGGGCTAATAAATGGCGGGGCTGCGATACCCGAAGCGGCGAGTGAATTGCCTGAAATATCGGTGCTTCGCGAGCATCTGGTAGACCTTCGCAATCATATTGATGAAACGAAAAAGGAAATCGCCTCGATCCGCCAGCCCGGCCAGGAGGATGACCGCCTGACCAGTGCCGCCATGGAACTGGATGCTATTGTCGCGGTAACAGAGCAGGCGACCAACCAGATCCTTAATTCTTCGGAAGAAATAGGCGATCTTCTCGACAAATTGAAAGAACGCTCCGATGATCTGGGTGCCCATGCCATGATTGATGAGGCGATGGGTAAAACCATTAACATTATGGAAGCCTGTAATTTTCAGGACCTCAGTGGCCAGCGCACGACAAAAGTCGTTAAAACCATCCAATATCTGGAAGAACGCATTCTCTCGATGATCGATATTTGGGGCGAGGACGGATTCAAGGGGATTGAGGTCGATAAGGAAGCCCTCGAAGGTGATGCCGCACTGCTCAATGGCCCTCAACATGAAGATGCTGCCATTGACCAATCCGATATCGATGCTTTGTTTGATTAAAATATAGCATTTACAGCCTATTAGCATAAAAAAGAGATTTTTTTCAACTTTTTATTGAAAATTGGTGCTGCAGCCCCATGTGTACTGGTGATGGGGCAGAATATTCTAGTTGTTGAAGATGATGTTGCGTTGCGCGAATACACGGCGCTGCTGTTGGTTGCGGATGGCCATACGGTTAGCCAGTTGGGCGACGCCGACAATCTTGCCAACGTGGTGCGTCGGGAAGAAGCTGATTTAATCCTGCTTGATTTTCACCTTCCCGGTATCGACGGGTTGATGGCATTGCGCCAACTTAGAAGCAAGTTGCTGACGCTCCCCGTCATTGTAATGACGTCCGATACCAATCCCCAGGTCATTTTGCAGTGTTTCCGCGCTGGTGCTGATGACTTTATCGGCAAGCCTTTTGATGAAGTCTATCTTTCCCTCATTGTCGGGCGCACCCTTGATCGGGTGTCAAACAGCCTTAAGAATTACATCTTCCGCCTGATGAAATATGCAAGGCACACGAACGACTGTGAACAGGATAAATCAAAAGAGTGTATTTGTGGGCTGCAGGAGACGATCTGGGAGGCAACCAAGGCAACCCGCAGCATCAGGGATGTTTAAAAAAAAGCGGCAACCCTGAAATCCAGGGCTGCCGCTTTTTAAAACACATTTGGCGCGAGGCTTTACTGAACGACGATACGCGGGGCTTCCGCTTCGCCTTTCTCCTGGGCTGCGACAGTTTTACGCCAGACTTCCACGGCGATGGCCCGATAAGCCCTGGCGTGTTCGCTGTCGGGCTGGGAAATGACAATCGGATTACCGTTGTCCGATGTTTCACGGATGTCGATGGCCAGGGGAATTTCACCAAGGAAATCGGTGCTCAGCAATGCGGCTTCTGCTTTGGCCCCGCCATGGCTGAAAATATCAGAACGCTCACCACAGTGCGGGCAGGCAAAGTAGCTCATGTTTTCGATAATGCCGAAGACCGGAACATCGACTTTACGAAACATGTTGAGGCCGCGTCTGGCATCGGCAAGAGCAATATCCTGCGGTGTTGAAACAATAATCGCGCCGGTTAACGGAACTTGCTGGGCCATGGTTAACTGCACATCGCCGGTGCCCGGGGGCATGTCGACGACAAGAACATCAAGATCGCCCCAGTTGATGTCGCGCATCATTTGTTGCAACGCCGTCTGGGCCATCGGGCCGCGCCAGATGACCGGGGTTTCTTCTTCAATCAAAAAGCCCATGGACATACATTTGATGCCGTGACCCTGCATGGGATCCAGGGTCTTGCCGTCACTGGAGGAAGGTTCACCCTGAACGCCCAGCATACGGGGGACCGACGGGCCGTAGATATCGGCGTCCAGAATGCCAACGCTGCGGCCGTCGGCGGCCAGCGCCAGGGCCAGATTGACCGAAGTTGTCGATTTGCCGACACCGCCCTTGCCCGAAGCAACCGCGATGATGGCTTTAACGCCAGGCATCATGATGGCGTCAGGGCCGGTTCCGGCCGGGTGGTGCTGATGCTGTTCCGGGGCTTGCGGCTGGGCATTTCCGCCCCCTTGCCCCGCTTCGGCAGTCAGTACGACAGTTGCCGACAGCACCCCATCAAGGGCGTGTACAATCTTTTCGGCTTCCTTGCGCAGGGGCTCCATCTGGGCGCCACGGGCGGGATCAACCTCAATGGCGAAAGCGACGTGGCCATCCTTGATCTGTAATCCGCTAACCATTTTCTGGCTGACAATATCATTCTCGCCATCCTTGACCGCCCCCAGGGCATCGAGAATAAGTTCTTCATTAATCGCCGACATACTTGAAATCTCCAAAATTTAAACCGATATCCATCTCGTGCCGTGTCGCTGCAACGTTGCGCCGCCGCGCTGGCTGTCCTATAAGGCAGTCAATAATTGCTTTAGAAGTAACATTAGAATTGCAAAATACAAGACTGGTATTCGGACTAATTTGAAAAGGACTATAAATTAATGGCCTGGAATCAACAAGGCGGCGGCGGACAAGGCCCATGGGGCCGTGGCCCCGGAACGCCTCCACCTGATATTGAGGAACTGCTGCGCCGTTCACAGGACAAGTTCAAGAACCTGGTTCCCGGTGGATTAGGCTCTTCGCGTGGTTTTATCCTGATTCTCCTCGGTGTTATCGCGATCTGGCTGTTTAGCGGTTTTTACCGGGTCCAGCCCGGTGAGCAGGGCGTTGAACTGCTGTTCGGTAAATTCGTCAAGGTAACGGCACCCGGACTTAATTACTGGGCACCGGCGCCGCTGGGTCAGGTTTTCAAACCCAATGTCGAACACACCAACCAGATTACCATCGGCTACCGCACCAACAGTGACGACAGGAGCACGAGTGTCCGCGATGTGCCCCAGGAAAGTTTGATGCTGACCGGTGATCAGAACATCATTGATGTGGATTTTGTTGTTCAGTGGCGTATCAAGAATGCCGCCGACTTCCTGTTTAACATTCGCAACCCCGAAGCGACGGTTAAAATTTCTGCCGAAAGCGCGATCCGTGAAGTGATCGGTCAGACGACTTTGGAAGACGCCCTGACCGTCAAGCGTGGCGAAGTCGAAGCCCAGACCAAGGAACTGTTGCAGCAAATCCTGGACAGTTACGGTACCGGTGTCTTTATCGTTGAGGTCAAGCAGCAGAAGGTCGATCCGCCCTCCGAAGTGATTGACGCCTTCAACGACGTTCAGCGCGCCAAGCAGGATCAGGAGCGCAGCGTCAACGAAGCCGACGCCTATCGCAATGGTATCGTTCCCAAGGCAAAGGGTGAAGCCGCCCGCCTGATACAGGATGCCCTGGCATACAAGGAAAAGATAACCCGCGAGGCCGAAGGTGAGGCCGAACGTTTCCTGTCGGTCTATGAAGCCTACAAAGGTGGCAAGGAAGTGACCATCGAGCGTTTGTATATCGAGCGTATGCAGGAAGTCCTGCAAAATTCAAACAAGGTCATCATCGATAATGAAGGTGGTGCGGGCGTCGTTCCCTATCTTCCATTGCCTGAATTGCAAAAGAAAAACGCGGGAGCTAACTGATGAATAAGGTATTTCTCGCCATTATCGGCGTTGTTGTCATTGCCGGCGGTATCGTCGCCTATGGCACCATGTTCACCGTCCACCAGGCCAGCCAGGCGTTGGTTCTGCAATTCGGTAATCCGATCCGGATCGAGCGTGAACCGGGCCTGAAATTCAAGCTGCCGTTCGTGCAGAACGTCGAATACTTTGACCGCCGTATCCTCGATCTGGACCCCAGCCCGCAGGAAGTTATCCTGCAGGATCAGAAACGCGTTAACGTCGACAGCTTCGCCCGTTACCGCATCGTCGATCCGCTGGAATTTCGCAAGAAAGTCTCGACCGACATTGAATTTCGCGCGGTCTTCGGTGGCCGCCTGAACTCTGCGGTGCGCGCCGAAGTCGGTAAAGTGCTGCTCGGCGACATGCTGACGGCCAAGCGCGCCGATGTCATGCACTTGATCAGTGAACAGTTGAAGGGCCAGGCTCCGGATTTCGGGGTCGAGGTGATTGATGTTCGCATTGGTCGCACTGATTTGCCCGGCACCACCTCGCAGGCGGTGTATAACCGGATGCGCTCATCCCGCGTCGCCCAGGCAGCGGAACTGCGGGCCAAGGGTGAGGAGGAAAAGACCAAAATTCAGGCTGGTGCCGACCGTGAACGCACTGTCATTCTGGCTAACGCCCAGAAGGAAGCGGAAATCGCCCGCGGTCAGGGTGAAGGTGCACGCACGGCAATCCTCAATAGTGCCTTTGGCCGTGACCCTGGGTTCTTCGGCTTCTATAGGACCATGGAGGCTTATGGTAAAGCCTTTGACAAGGACACCTCACTGGTGCTTTCGCCAAGCAGCGATTTCATGCGCTTCTTCGGTGCTGCTTCCGGTGGCAAGCAGAGATGAATATGTGCCTGACACGCTTACGGGCGGGGCAGGCACAGCTATAAGCCATGCATTGGTCTGATCTGTTCGCCGCCTTCGGTCTGGCGCTGGTCTTCGAGGGGGCGGCATATGCCCTGTTTCCCGACGCCATGCGGCGAATGATGGCGCAAGTGCTTGAACTGGGATCGGGGAATCTGCGTTTTGTCGGGATCGCGGCAGCCGTTCTGGGGGTCGGTATCGTTTGGCTGGTTAGATATTAATACCATAAAATCGTACCCAAATTGCCATAGTGTGACCATATTGTTTGTCACAATGGGTGATCTGGGAAAGGTACACAGAACATCCCTCTAGGAGAATACAACCGTGAACAGTAAACCAATGACCATACATTCAATCTCTCGCTGGCAATGGCAGATGCTTGCCATGGGCTTGCTGGCGATGATGTTCATGGCGTTCTCAATCCCGGCTTATGCCCGCTCGGCTCCCGACAGTTTTGCCGATATGGCTGAAAAGTTACTCCCCGCCGTGGTTAATATTTCCACCACCCAGGTGATTGAAGGGCGCAGCAACCCGCAAATGCCCCAATTGCCGCCGGGCTCGCCGTTTGAGGAATTCTTCAAGGATTTTCTCGAGCGTAACCAGCCGCAAGGTCCAGACCGTCGCCAACACAAGGCGACATCGCTTGGTTCCGGGTTCATTATTGATACCAAGAAGAATGGCGACGCTTACGTCATCACCAATAATCACGTCATTGCCGATGCCGACGAAATCACCGTCATTCTTCATGACAATGACCGCCTGAAGGCGGAACTCATTGGCCGTGACGCAAAAACCGATCTGGCAGTTCTGAAGATCAAATCGACCAAAAAAATGGCCTCCGTCAGTTTTGGTAACTCCGACGACGCCAGGGTCGGCGACTGGGTTGTTGCTATCGGCAATCCGTTCGGTCTTGGCGGCACGGTTACGGCCGGCATTATTTCGGCTCGCGGGCGCGATATCCAGTCCGGCCCTTATGACAACTTCATTCAGACAGATGCCTCCATCAACCGGGGTAATTCCGGCGGCCCGCTGTTCAATATGGATGGCGAGGTCATCGGCATCAATTCGGCCATCTACTCGCCTTCTGGCGGTAGTGTTGGCATCGGCTTTTCTATTCCCAGCTCCGGCGCCCAGCCGATCATCAACCAGTTGATCAATCACGGCCAAGTCAGGCGTGGCTGGCTTGGTGTCCATATTCAGGGCGTCACCGAAGAAATTGCCGAAACCCTTGGCTTGAAAAAGGCCGAAGGGGCACTGGTCGCCAGCTTGATCAAGGGTGGCCCGGCCGAAGATTCTGGCCTTAAGGCCGGTGATGTCATTCTTGAATTTGATGGCAAGCCGGTCCCGCAAATGCGCAAACTGCCGCGTATCGTCGCCGAAACCGAAGTCGACAAGCCGGTTAATGTGGTTGTCTGGCGTGACGGCAAGAAAAAGACCGTCAAGGTAACCATCGGCAGGCTCGATGAAACAGAAATGGCGGCGGCAGGACCCGACGGCGGCCAAGACAATGACAATGCCGCCGGAGGCGACAAGATGGTCGACCCGCTGGGCCTGACCCTGGCTGAACTGACACCGGCCTTGCGCGAAAAGTTCAAACTGGACGAAAAAGCGCGCGGTGTCATTGTCACCGAAGTTGCCGACGACGGGGTCGCCTTCGAAAAAGGTATCCGTCCCGGCGACCTGATTGTCGAAGTCAGCCAGCAGGAGGTGACCTCGCCTGATCAGGTCATTGGCAAAATTGATGAAGCCCGCAAGGAAGGCAACAAGCGTATCCTGCTGCTCATTGAAGGCCAGTCGGGTCTGCGTTTTGTCGCCTTGAGTATCGAGAAGGAATAGCCAAAAGAGGCTTGTAAAGTCTCACTGAAACGGTCCTGCACTTGTGTAGGGCCGTTTTTGCGATTAGGTATGCAAAATGACAACGCCAACCAAACCACATCGCGCTGAACTGCTGATGCCTGCAGGTTCCTTGTCGAAGCTGAAGACGGCGATCCTTTATGGTGCCGACGCGGTCTATGCCGGAACCCCCGACCTTTCCTTACGCACCCAGTCCTCGTTCACCCTGGAGGAATTATCCGAAGGGGTGCGCTTCGCCCACGCCCGCGGCAAACGCATCTACCTGACCCTCAACCTGTTTACCCATAACCGGGACATCGAAAAATTACCGCAGTTTGTCGAGACCGTGCGTAAAGTCGGGCCTGACGGGCTGATCGTGTCGGATCCCGGCGTCTTTCATTATTTGAAGGAAAACGCCCCCGAACTGGAACTGCATGTTTCAACCCAGGCCAACGCCTGTTCATGGCTGACCGTCAAAAGCTGGCAGGCCCAGGGTGCGTCGCTGTGTGTGATGGCCCGCGAAGTGAGCTTCGCCGAGCTCGTCGAAATTCGCGAGAAATGCCCGGACATCAAGCTCGAGGCCTTTGTCCACGGGGCCATGTGCATGACCTATTCCGGGCGCTGCCTGCTCTCCAATTTTCTCGCCGAACGGGGTGCCAATCAGGGCAACTGCGCGCAAAGCTGTCGCTGGAACTATAAGGTTCTGGCCCGCACCAAGGACGGGCTCGATGTTGAAATCACACCCGACAACAAAGATGATTATGACTTCTTTCTGGAAGAGCAATATCGGCCTGGCGAATTGATGAAAATCGAAGAGGACGAGCGCGGTTCCTACATCATGAACGCCAAGGACCTGTGCCTGATGCCAAAGCTCGATGACTATCTGGCCCTCGGCATCGATAGCCTTAAAATCGAAGGCCGCAACAAAAGCGAATACTACGCCGCGATGACCGCCCGGGCCTACCGGCACGCCATCGACGCCTGGTACGACGACCCCAAAAACTGGAAACCCGACGTTTATTTGCGCGAGCTCTACACCCTGCAAAGCCGTGGTTACAGCTTGGGTTTTCATGAAGGACGCCTGACCAACCTTGCCCATAACTACGACCGCACGGACACGGTCGGCGGCTGGCTCTACGCCGGGGCGATCACCCAGTGGGACGGCGATGATATGATTTTCCTGATCCGCAATCCGTTGCGCGCCGGTTGTGTGCTCGAATTCCTCAGCCCCGGCCGCATGGAACCGGTGCGCCTGCGCCTGTATGCGTTTGAAAACGCCAAAACCGGTGAGGTCACTGAAAAGGTCGCGCCGGGGCAGGGGCGCTCCATCAGAATTTCAGCCTCTGTCTTCCATAACGAAGAAGGGGAAGATTTAAAAACCCTGCTTCCGGTGATGAGCGTGGCGCGCATGGAAACCGAACTGTCCGAAGACCGGCAAACGCTGCTTGAAGGCAACCTTGTCAGCCTCGACATGGAAAGCGGTCTGCGTAGCAGCAGCGAGGATCGCCCGACCGTCAAGGGCCGCGCCCACGTCGGCAAGGCCCCGACTCTCGGCCTCGATAGTTGCTGCGGGTTGGGGTGCAACGGCTGCCTGATGTTCTGGAACGATCCCAAATACGAAAAAGCCCGCGAGACCCTGAAAACCCGCAAAATTGGCGAGATGCTCTGAGCTCTTTTAAGAGGTGGTAATTAGCGGCTATGATCGGGTCTCATTCAGGGAGAATTTCCATTGGACTCATGGCCTGAACGACTGCTGGAACGAACTGCCGAGGTCCGTGGGTCCGAGGTCCGGGCCCTGTTGTTGGCCTTCGCCTATTTCTTTTGTCTGCTCACTGCCTATTACCTGTTAAGGCCGGTGCGTGATGAGATGGGGATCGCAGGCGGGGTTCGCCAGTTGCAGTGGCTGTTTACCGGCACCTTCGCCGTCATGCTGCTGGCTGTGCCGTTGTTCGGCATGCTGGTCGCGAAGTTTCCACGGCGGCGGTTCCTGCCAGCCGTCTATTGGTTTTTCATCGCCAATCTGTTGATTTTCTATGGCCTGTTCGGCGAACCGGGTATCCGGGTTTACGTGGGCCGCGCTTTCTTTATCTGGGTCAGCGTCTTTAACCTGTTTGTTATTTCCGTGTTCTGGAGCTTTATGGCCGATCTGTTCAGCAACGAGCAGGGCAAGCGCCTGTTCGGCTTTATCGCCGCCGGGGGTTCCCTGGGCGCGATCACCGGTCCCACCATCGCCGCCGAAATTGCGGTCCCGTTCGGTCCCGACAATCTGTTGTTGATCTCGTGCGGATTCCTGATGCTGGCGGTGGCTTGCATTCACGCCCTTCTGAAAACGGCGCCGCAGGACACGCCGGAGCAGCAAACCCCCATTGGCGGCGGCATTCTGGCGGGCGCGTCGGAGGTCTTCAAATCGTCGTATCTGCTCGGCATCTGTCTGTATCTGTTTCTCTATACCGCCAGTTCGACGTTTTTGTATTTTCTGCAAGCCGATATCGTGTCGGCGGCCTCAAGCGATCCGTCGGAACGGGTGCGCATCTTCGCCCGTATTGATCAGGCGGTCGGCCTTGCGACGATCCTCATCCAGTGCTTCATCACCGGCCGTTTCATGCGCCGGTTCGGGGTCGGGCTGGCAGCGGCCCTGCTGCCGGTTGTCACCATCGCCGGTTTTGCGGCGTTGGCGGTGGCCCCCGGGGTATTGATGGTGACCGGGTTTCAAACCCTGCGACGGGCCGTCAATTTTGGCATTTCCCGACCGGCGCGCGAGGTCCTGTTTACGGTTATTTCGCGTGAACAAAAGTACAAATCGAAGAATTTTATTGATACTGTTATTTACCGGGGCGGTGACGCCATCAGTGGCTGGGCGATCCGGCTTATGGGTCTCGAGGGCGGTTTGATCGCCCTGGTCGCGGCACCCGCCGCCCTGTTGTGGATCGCTGTCGCCCTGGCGCTGGGTAAAAATCAGGACCGGATGGCCAGCCAGCCTTCCGCTGCTGAATAAAAGGAGAACTTCGATGAAACTTACCCGTAAGGAATTTTTGAAACTTTCCGTAAACGCAGGTGCCGCCTTAGCCATGGGGTCCACGGGACCCATGAGGTTGGCGACCGCCGCCCAGCCCCAACCCCAACCTATGGCGCGGCGGGCCATTGCCAAAAGTGGCGAGATGTTGCCCGTTATTGGTCTTGGCACATCCCGGGTCTTTGATGTGGCGGGCGACGCCGAACAGATGGCCCAACGCCGTGAGGTTCTGGAAACGCTTTTTAACGGCGGTGGCAGTGTTATCGACTCAGCACCCAGCTATGGCAATTCTGAAACCATCGCCGGTCGCCTGCTCGATCAAATGGGTGCCCGCGACAAAGCTTTTATCGCCACCAAGATCAGCACGTATGGCGGTAAGGACGACGGTCTGGGTCAGATGAAGGGCTCGATGGGACGTTGGCATACCGGGAAAATTGACCTGATGCAGGTCCACAATCTGAAGGGTACGGACATCCATCTGGAAAGCATACGCGACTGGCGGGACGCCGGCCGCATTCGCTATGTCGGCATCACGCATTATCGCGATGACGCCCATGAAGACCTTGAAATGGTGATGCAGTCGGAAATTCTCGATTTCGTCCAGCTCAATTACTCGGTCCTCAACCGCAATGCCGAAAATATCCTGCTGCCGCTGGCCGCCGAAAAAGGGGTAGCGGTACTGGTCAATGTGCCTTTCGGGCGGGGCGGGTTGTTCAGGCTGGTTCGGGGAAGAAAAATTCCCGACTGGGCTGCGGAATTCGGGGCTTCGAGCTGGGGGCAAGTTTTTCTGAAATACATTTTAGGAAACCCGGCGGTGACCTGCATCATCCCCGGCACAAGCAAGGCAAAACACATGACCGATAACATCGGTGCCGGTCTGGGGCCGGTGCCGGACGCCAGACAACGCCGGAAAATAGTCGAATTAATGGAAAGTCTTTAAACGGGGTTTTTGCCTGGGTAAGCCTGCCCCTTGCACCTGCCCGCCCTAATTGATTAGGCTACGGAAACCAAAACTCAGGGGAGGCCATCATGGGCGACTACAAATACACCTTATCCGAAGACCGTATTCCAAAGCATTGGTACAACATCGCGGCTGATTTGCCCGAGCCACTGGCCCCGGTCCTGCATCCGGGCACCGGCCAACCGATCGGCCCTGACGACCTGGCGCCGTTGTTCCCCATGGCCTGCATCATGCAGGAAGTGACGCAGGAACGGGAGATCGAAATCCCCGAACCGGTGCGCGAAGTCTACCGTTTGTGGCGTCCGGCGCCGCTCTATCGGGCGCGCAGGCTTGAGCAGGTTCTGGATACCCCGGCCAGGATTTACTACAAGTACGAAGGCGTCAGCCCGTCGGGCAGTCACAAACCCAACACCGCCGTCGCCCAGGCCTTCTACAACAAGGAAGAAGGCGTCAAGAAGCTGTCGACGGAAACCGGCGCCGGTCAGTGGGGATCATCGCTGGCCTTCGCCGGCAACCTGTTCGGCCTTGAAGTCAACGTCTTCATGGTCAAGGTCAGCTTTGAGCAGAAGCCTTACCGCCGCGCCTTGATGGAAACCTACGGGGCGCGCTGTGTCGCCAGCCCCAGCATGGAAACCGAATCCGGCAAGGCGATCCTTGCCGAACACCCGGATTCCACAGGCTCACTGGGCATCGCCATTTCCGAAGCCGTCGAAGTGGCGGCCAAGAATGACGACACCAAGTATTCACTGGGCAGTGTTCTTAACCATGTGCTTCTGCATCAGACCATCATCGGTCAGGAAGCCATGGAGCAGATGGAAATGGCCGGTGATGATCCGGATATCGTCATCGGTTGCGCCGGTGGCGGCTCCAACTTCGCCGGGCTTGCTTTCCCGTTTCTGGGTCAGCAAATGCGCGGCGGCAAGAAACGCCAGGTGATCGCCGTCGAACCTGCCGCCTGTCCGACCCTGACCCGTGGCACCTTCGCCTACGATTTCGGCGATACCGCCCACTTAACGCCGCTGGTCAAGATGCACACGCTGGGCTCGACCTTTATTCCGTCGGGCATTCACGCCGGTGGCTTGCGCTACCACGGGATGTCGCCGCTGGTCAGCCATCTGGTCGCCTTGGGGCTTGTTGAAGCGGTCGCTTATCACCAGACCGGCTGTTTTGACGCAGGGGTCCAGTTCGCCCGCGCCGAAGGCATCGTACCCGCGCCGGAATCGACCCACGCGGTGAAGGCCGCCGTCGATCAGGCCTTGAAGTGCAAGGCGGAGGGGACGTCGAAGACGATCCTGTTCAACCTGTCCGGTCACGGTCACTTCGACATGCAGGCTTACACCGACTACTTCGCAGGCAAGCTGAAAGACGAAGACTACGACCACGCCGCCCTCGACGCGGCGATGGCGGACCTGCCCCAGGTGGCGGCCGAATAAATCTTTCATCAAGACTTCAAAAAGCGGGTCCTGCGGGGCCCGCTTTTTTTATGGCCGGCGCGGGCGGCAATTAATTTCTTGACAATTAAAGTAAATACTCTAAATTAGAGTAGTAACTTAAATCAAGGGAACACCCCCAACCATGAAACGTGTCTCGACAAGGCAAGCCATTCTGACGACGGCGACGGACCTGTTCAACGACCAGGGCACGGCGGCGGTGTCGACCAACCATATCGCCGAAGCGATGGGGATCAGTCCGGGCAATCTTTACTACCACTTCGCCAACAAGGAAGAGATCATCCGCCACATCCATCAGCAAATGGTTGCCGATATGGATACGGTCTGGCAGGCAGGCGATGATAGTTTGCCGGCTTTGGAAAAGTTCCTCGCGGCCCTGGCTGCCCTGCAAGGGATGCTCGTCAGGTATCAGTTTTTCCAGAAGGAATTATCGGTCCTTCTTGTCAATGACCCTGAGCTGGCGAAGGCTTGCAAAAAGGTTCGCAAGGCCCGCTTGAAAGAGATTGAGGCCTTCTTCGAATACCTGATTGAAAGTGGCGTCATGCGCCGCCCGCAAGACAAGAAAACCTTGCCCCGGTTAATTCGTATCGGCTGGTTGATCGGTGATTACTGGCTTGATTTCCTGAGCATCGAAGGGGAACCGCTTAATGACAAAAACATCGGCGCGGGTATTGATTTGATCCGCGAAATCATCCGCCCCTATCTGATTAAAGGATAACACCATGCACAGACGAGATTTCATCAAAGTGATGGCGGCGGGTTCGAGCGTGGCGTTGCTGCCCAGCATCCTCAGCGGTTGTGGCGAAACCGGTGAAACCGGGCTTGAGGCCTGGAATGGCCCCATGCCCGGGGAAACGGATATTCGCCGGATTGTTTTGTCCTACGCCATCCTGGCCCCTAACCCGCACAACAAGCAGCCGTGGATCGTCGATCTGACAGGCCCTGACAGTTTTGATCTGTATGTGGATCAGTCGCGTTTGCTGCCTGAAACAGACCCGCCGTTTCGTCAGGTTCATATCGGTCAGGGCACCTTCCTTGAGAACGCCGCACTGGCGGCGGCGCGCCGGGGCTATCGCATGGATGTCGAATATTTCCCGCACGGCATGTACGCCAATGCGCAAATCGCCGACAAGCCGGTCGCCTCGCTCACACTGGTAAAGGACGGCAGTGCCCGTGTTGATCCCTTGTTCGCGCAGATCACCAAAAGGCAATCGAACAAACGGGTTTATGAGGACACCCCTGTGAGTGCGGCCCAGCTTTCCGAACTGGCTGGTTCCATCAATCATCCGGGTCTTGGCCTGACCAATAAGGCGGGCAAACGTCGCACGTTGGCCGACACCGCCCGTCGGGCTATGCAGATCGAAACCGCCGACAAGGCCCGCGACGCTGAAACCATCGCCATGTTCCGCTTTAACGATGAAGAACGCGCCCGCTTCCGCGACGGGTTTGGGGTCGCCCAGTCGGGTATGACGGGTTTGATGAAATTCGCCGCCGAAACGTTCTTCCTGGACCGGCAAGAAACCGAGGCCGACAGTTCGGAATTCGGTGCCCAGGCGGTTCAGATGACGACCGAGCAGGCCAATTCAGCAGCCGCTTTTGGCTGGATCACGACCAAAACCAATAACCGTCTCGATCAGGTGCTGACAGGCCGCGCCTACGAGCGGCTCAACCTGAAGGCGACGCAGCTGGGTTTGGCCATGCATCCCATGAGCCAGGTTCTGCAAGAATACCCGGATATGAGCGCCTTGCAGCGTCAGTTTCTTGGGCTCTTGGGTGTTCCCGACGGTCACACGGTACAAATGTTGTTCCGCCTCGGGATCGCCGACCCGGTCAGCCATTCGGCGCGTCGAGGTTTATCCGATATAATGCGAGACTAAAGGAGGATTGAAAAATGAAGATCAGGGAATTTATCGATAAGGCAGAGTTGCCGGAATGGGGATGGTGGATTTTGCTGGTGCTGGTGGCGATATAGCTACCCGAATGCCAGAGGATCACGTCTTGCAACAACGGGTCATCATTATCGCCGGGCCGACGGCCAGTGGAAAATCTGCCCTGGCCATCGATCTGGCGCGGGAATTTTCCGGGCTCATCATCAACGCGGACTCCATGCAGGTCTACCGCGAGCTTGATGTGCTGAGCGCCCGCCCGCCGGAGCGCGATCTGGAAAAGGCGCCACACCGCCTGTACGGGGTGCTGGCGGCTGCTGATCCGTGTTCGGTTGGTCGCTGGCTGGATATGGCGGTTGATGAAATCAGGGCCGCCTGGGCAGGTGGAAAAGTGCCGCTGGTCGTCGGTGGCACCGGCCTCTACCTGAAGGCGCTGATGGAAGGGCTGGCCCCGATCCCGGGCGTCGATGCGTCTTATCGGGCCGAGGCGACGGACCTTCACAAGGAACTTGGGCCTGAGGCTTTTCATGGCGCACTGGCCAGTCTTGACCCGGAGGCGGCGGCTCGAATCCCCGCCGGTGATAGCCAACGCCTGATCCGCGCCTATGAAGTGGCGCTGGCGACAGGCAGGCCGTTAAGCGACTGGCAAAAGGACCATCCCGCCCAGCCACCGCTTGACGCCGCTTTTGCCGTTATTGTCTTAAGCCCGGACCGGGAAATCCTGTACGAAGGCGTTAATCAGCGTTTCGCCTGGATGATGGACAATGGCGCGCTGCAGGAGGTCCGCGCCCTTGACGACCTGGGACTTGATCCGGCCCTGCCAGCGATGAAGGCGGTCGGGGTGCCGGAACTGCGGCGCTATCTGGCCGGTGAAACGGACCTGGAAACCGCAACCGATGACGCCAAGCGGGCTACCCGCCAGTTCGCCAAACGCCAGATGACCTGGCTACGCAACCAGATTTCTGCCGATTTACCTGTTTTTGAGCAATATTCGGAAAGTTTACGGCCTGAAATCTTTTCATTTATTCGTCAATTTATGTTGACCCCGCCGTCATGAAAGACTAGTTTGCGCGTTCTGTTTAGCGGGATTGCTGGGAATCAGGCGCAATTTCTTGCACAGAGCGTATCAAAGGCCGCCTTTGGCGGCCCAAACTTTGTTTAAGTGACTTTAAGGTAAAGGCCAATACGATGTCGAAAAACCAGATGAGCGGCGCACAAATACTCCTGAAGGCATTGGCTGATCAGGGCGTTGACGTTGTCTTTGGCTATCCGGGCGGCGCTGTGCTGCCGATTTACGACGAATTCTTCAAGCAGAACAAAATCCGCCACATTCTTGTCCGACAGGAAGGCGGCGCGGTTCATGCGGCTGAAGGCTATGCCAGGTCGACGGGCAAGGTCGGCGTCGTGCTGGTGACCTCCGGTCCCGGTGCGACCAACGCGGTGACCGGCCTGCTCGATGCGATGATGGACAGCGTGCCGCTGGTTTGCATCTGCGGCCAGGTGCCAACCCATCTGATCGGTAACGACGCTTTTCAGGAAGCCGACACCACCGGCATTACCCGGCCCTGTACCAAGCACAACTATCTGGTCAAGAATGTCGATAATCTGGCGCGCCGTATTCACGAGGCCTTTTATGTTGCCAAAAGCGGGCGTCCCGGCCCGGTGGTCATCGATTTCCCCAAGGACGTGATGATGGGCCATGCCGATTATGTGCCGCCGGCCAAGGTCGTTCACAAAAGCTACAAGCCGCAGATCAAGGGTGATCTTGCGAAGATCGAACAGGCCGTTAAAATCATGGCTGGCGCCAAAAAGCCGCTGATCTATGCCGGTGGCGGGGTCATTAATTCCGGCCCCGGCGCCTCACAGCTTTTGACCCAGCTTGTCCAGGCGACGGATTTTCCCTGCACCCTGACGCTGATGGGGCTTGGCGCGCTTGCCGCCTCTGACAAGCATTTCCTGGGTATGCTGGGTATGCACGGAACCTACGAGGCCAACATGGCCATGCATGACTGCGACGTGATGGTCTGTGTCGGTGCGCGCTTTGATGACCGGGTGACCGGCAGGCTCGATGCGTTCTCGCCGGATTCCGTGAAAATCCATATTGATATCGACCCGTCCTCGATCAACAAGAACGTCCATGTCGATCTGGGCATCGTCGGTGATGTCGGCCATGTGCTTGAGGACATGATCAAGCTCTGGAAGTCGGGACAGAAGCGGGCCGATGAAAAAGCCATGAAGTCCTGGTGGAAGACGATCAACAAGTGGCGGGAGCGTAAAAGCCTCGACTACGACCGGGCGGCCAAGAACATCAAGCCGCAGTACGCGATCGAGCGCCTGTACGAGCTGACAAAAAAACAAAACGAGGTCTACATCACAACCGAGGTCGGCCAGCACCAGATGTGGGCGGCCCAGCATTTCCATTTTGAGCGCCCCAACCGCTGGATGACATCGGGCGGATTGGGCACCATGGGCTACGGCCTTCCCGCCGCCATGGGCGTGCAATTGGCGCACCCGAAGGCGCTGGTCATCGATATTGCCGGGGAGGCCTCGATCCTGATGAACATTCAGGAAATGTCGACCCTGGTGCAGTATAACCTGCCGGTGAAGGTGTTTATCCTGAACAACGAATACATGGGTATGGTCCGCCAGTGGCAGGAACTGCTGCACGGTGGCCGCTACGCCGAAAGCCACATGCAGGCCTTGCCTGATTTCGTTAAACTGGCCGAAGCCTTCGGCGGCGTTGGCCTTAGGGCCGAGAAAAAAGAACAACTGGACGACGTGATCGGCGAGATGATCGAATGCGACCGTCCGGTGATCGCTGACATCTGCGTCGACAAGCTGGAAAGCTGCTACCCGATGATCCCCTCCGGTGCGGCCCACAACGAGATGATTTTCGGCCCCGAAGACGAAACCGACGATCCTGTTACCGAAGACGGCATGGTGCTGGTTTAGAAATGTTTGGATTTAACCCGAAAACGGGGACTTAGAAGACAGTGACACCGATTAGCGAATTACAAAATACCCATACCATGTCCGTGCTCGTCGATAACGAGCCGGGTGTGCTTGCCCGCGTCATCGGCCTGTTTTCGGGCCGTGGTTACAACATTGAAAGCCTGACGGTCGCCGAAATTGATGTTGAGGAAAACCTGTCGCGGATCACCATCGTCACCTCGGGCACGCCGATGGTGATCGAGCAGATCAAGGCCCAGCTGGAACGGCTGGTGCCGATCCATGGTGTCAATGATCTGACCATCGAAGGCCCGCATGTTGAACGCGAACTGGCGCTGGTCAAGGTTCTTGGGGTCGGTGAGAAACGGGTCGAGGCGCTTCGCATCGCCGATATTTTCCGGGCTCGCGCCGTTGACAGCACCAATGACTCGTTCATTTTCGAGATTGTCGGTGACACCGGCAAGCTCAACGCCTTTATCGAACTGATGGTGCCGCTCGGCCTCATTGATGTTTCCAGAACCGGCGTCGCCGCCATTGCCCGCGGCACGGTGGTCATGGATCACGACTGAATATAAAATTCTTAGAATCAAACTCTTAAATCAAGGAAGACCACCATGCGTGTTTATTATGATCGTGACGCCGACGTAAACCTGATCAAATCCAAAAAAGTCGCCATTGTCGGCTACGGAAGTCAGGGCCATGCCCATGCGCTGAACCTGCGCGACAGC
>JACNJU010000108.1 GCA_014382375.1 Rhodospirillaceae bacterium | reverse complement strand
GCCAGGGCGCTGCGCCAGTTTTCAACGGGTTCGTCGGGGCTGATGTAGATAATAGATGGAGGCATGGTTCGTTTTATTCCTTACGTGCCGACGACACCACTGTCGTCGGCTTTCATTTCGAGGGCGGCGGCCATCAGGGCGCGGGTGTAGGGTTGCTGCGGGTTGGTAAAAATTTCAGAGGCCGGGCCTTGTTCGACGATCTTGCCGCGGCGCATGACGACGATATCGTGAGAGACGGCGCGGACAACTTTCAAATCATGAGAAATAAACAGATAGGTCAGGCCGTGACGCTGTTGCAGGTCGCGCAGCAAATCGACGATTTGCGCCTGCACCGACATATCAAGGGCACTGGTCGGCTCGTCCATGACAATGAAATCAGGTTTCAGAACAAGCACCCGGGCGATGGCGATGCGTTGACGCTGACCACCGGAAAATTCATGTGGGTAGCGCTCCATCATCTGCGGTTCCAGGCCGACTTCCTTTAGCGTCTCGGCGATCAGGTTGTGACGTTCTTCTTCGTTGCCGCCAAGATCGTGAATCTTCAACCCTTCACCAACAATCTGGCCAATGGAAAGTCTGGGACTTAAGGAGCCATAGGGGTCCTGAAAGACAAGCTGCATGCGGCGTCGCAGGGGCCTGAGTTCCGCCTCGCCTCTGCTGTGCAGCGCCTCGCCATCAAAGACAATACCACCCTCGCAGCCTTCCAGTCTGAGCAGGGCACGGCCCAGGGTGCTTTTGCCTGATCCAGACTCACCAACGATGCCAAGGGTGTGGCCCCGCTTGACGCTCAACGAAACGCCGTCGATGGCTTTGATATGATCCACGGTACGCCTGAACAGCCCCTGTTTGATCGGGAACCAGACCTTGACGTCCTCGCCGCTCATAAGCGAAGGGGCACTGGGGTCGGCGGCTTCCGGGGCGCCCTTTGGCTCTGCGGCAAGCAGACGTTTGGTATAGGGGTGCTGCGGATTGTTCAAGATATCACGGGCCTTCCCCTGCTCGACAATGCGGCCCTCATTCATCACCGAGACCCGGTCGGCCATGGCCCGCACGACGCCCAGATCGTGGGTAATCAACAGCAGCGCCATACCCAGCTTGTCGCGCAGTTCGTTCAGCAGTTTCAAGAGCTGGGCCTGAATGGTGACATCGACGGCGGTGGTTGGCTCATCGGCAATCAGCAGGTCCGGTTCGTTG
This sequence comes from Rhodospirillaceae bacterium, assembly GCA_014382375.1. Lineage (GTDB taxonomy): Bacteria > Pseudomonadota > Alphaproteobacteria > Rhodospirillales > JABHCV01 > JACNJU01. Next base: position 8,247 of record JACNJU010000108.1, on the reverse strand, counting down.
GCCAGCGCCATGGCGATCATAACCCGCTGCTGCTGACCACCGGAAAACTGATGGGGAAGGTTATCGAGCCGGTCCATGGCCTCATCCAGGCCGACAAGTTCGAGAAGTTCAAGGACGCGGGCCCGGGCTTGTTCATGGTCCATCAGTTTGTGGACGAACAGCACCTCGTTGATTTGTTTCTCAATGGAGTGCAGGGGGTTCAGGGATGTCAGCGGTTCCTGAAAAATCATGGCGATGTTGTTGCCACGAAGCTCACGCATGTGGGCCTCATCAGCCATCATCAGTTCCTCACCGTCGAACCTGATCGAACCCGATGGATGGCGGGCCTGGGGATAGGGAAGCAGTTTCATGACCGAAAGCGCGCTCACCGACTTACCGGAGCCGGACTCACCGACCAGGGCCACGGTTTCTCCCCTTTCAATATCCAGCGAAATGTTGCGCACGGCCTTGACCTCGCCCGCCCCCTTGCCAAATGAAACACTTAAATCCCTGATTTCAAGAAGGCTCATTTAAAAATCTTCCTTGGATCAAAAGCGTCTCGCACCGCCTCGCCGACGAAGATCAACAGGCTCAACATGATGGCCAGGACAAAGAACGCCGACATGCCCAGCCACGGCGCTTGCAAATTGGATTTGCCCTGATTGAGCAATTCTCCCAAGCTTGGTGAGCCTGCCGGAAGGCCGAAGCCCAAAAAGTCGAGGGCCGTCAGGGTGGTGATTGAACCATTGAGGATGAAGGGCAGAAACGTCACCGTGGCGACCATGGCGTTGGGCAGGATGTGCTTATACATAATCGCCAAATTACCGACCCCGAGGGCCCGGGCGGCGCGCACATAATCGAAATTTCGGGCGCGCAGGAATTCTGCACGCACCACACCGACCAGCGCCATCCACGAAAACATCAGCATCAGGCCCAACAGCCACCAGAAATTGGGGGCGACGACGCTGGCCAGAATAATCAGCAGGTAGAGGGTCGGCAGGCCCGACCAGATTTCAATGAACCGCTGGAACAGCAAGTCCGTCATGCCGCCAAAATAACCCTGTACCGCGCCCGCGGCGATGCCGATGATCGAGCTGAACAGGGTCAGGGCCAGGCCGAACAGGACCGATATGCGAAAGCCATAGATCAACCGGGCGGCGACGTCGCGGCCCTGATCGTCTGTGCCCAACCAGTTCAGTTCCGATGGCGGCGCCGGGGCCGGTACGGTCAGTTCGTAGTTAACGGTGTCATAACTGAAATGGATCAGCGGCCAGATGATCCAGCCTTTTTCCTCGATCATTTCGCGGACCTCAGGATCGGCGTATTCCGTCGTTGTTTCAAGGAAGCCGCCGAAGGTGGTTTCGGGATAGTCAACCAGAACCGGGTAATAAAAAGTTCCATCGTAGTTGACCAGGATGGGTTGGTCGTTGGCGATCAGTTCGGCGAACAGGCTGGCCACGAACAACCCTAAGAAAATCCACAACGACCAGAACCCGCGTCTGTTGGCGCGAAAATTGGCCAGACGACGAAGCGTCAAAGGATTCAGCTTTTTCCCGAAAACCGGCATTACCTAAGCTCCCCGGCTTTCAAAATCGATACGCGGGTCGATCACGTGATACATCACGTCACCTATTAAATTCATCACCAGGCCCAGCAGGGTAAAGAAATAAAGCGATCCGAACATGACCGGGTAATCACGGTTGATGGCGGCTTCAAATCCCAGCAAGCCAAGGCCATCGAGCGAGAAGATAATCTCGGTCAACAGGGCGCCGGTGAAAAGGATGCTGATGAAGGCGCTGGGAAAACCGGCGACGACGATCAGCATGGCGTTGCGGAAAATGTGGCCGTACAGGACCCGGTGTTCGGTCAACCCCTTGGAGCGGGCGGTAATGACGTATTGCTTGTTGATTTCATCGAGGAAGGAATTTTTTGTCAGCATGGTAAGACCGGCAAAGCCGCCGATCACCATGGACAGGATCGGCAGGGCCATATGCCAGAAGTAATCAGTTACTTTTTCCAGACTCGATAACTCATCGAAGTTATCCGAGAACAGGCCACGCAAGGGGAACCAATCTAAATAGCGACCGCCGGCGAACAAGACGATCAGCAGGATGGCGAACAGGAAACCGGGAATTGCGTTGCCGACAATGACGACGCCACTGGACCACATGTCGAAGCGCGAGCCGTCGCGCACCGCTTTGGATATGCCAAGCGGGATCGATATCAGATAGATCAGCAGGGTCGTCCACAAACCAAGCGATATCGAGACCGGCATTTTATCAACGACCAAATCAAAAACACTGCGGTCGCGGAAGAAACTGTCGCCGAAATCGAAGACCAGATAATTCTTCATCATCAGGTAAAAGCGCTCGTGGGCCGGTTTGTCAAAACCGAACTGGCGCTCGATATCTTTGATAAATTCTGGATCAAGGCCCTGGGCGCCGCGATATTTACTGGTCGTCCCGCCACCTGTTTGCTGACGGGGTTTGGCGCCTGAGGCAATTTCACCGCTGCCGGTACCGCTGACCCGGGCCGTGGCTTCGACCTGCAATCCCTGCAATTTGGCAATAACCTGCTCGACCGGACCGCCGGGGGCAGCCTGAACGATAATAAAGTTGACGACCATGATGCCGAACAATGTCGGCACGATCAAAAGCAGGCGGCGGAAAATATAGGCGAGCATGATTTTTCGTTATTCGCTTTTCAGGGATTTCAAACCTTCGATCGTTGCCTTGGCGGCATCCGGGTTTATCCACCAGGTGTTAAACTGGGTGCCGGAGATGGGCGTCACCTTCGGCCTTTCAAACTTATTCCAGAAAATCAGACGATCATAATCCAGGTGCCAATGGGGGATCAGGTAGTGGCCCCATTGCAAGACCCGATCAAGGGCGCGGGTGCGGGTGATCAGGCTTTCCCGGTCAGGGGCGGAGATGATTTTAGCGATCAGATCATCGACGACGGGATTACTGATGCCGATATAATTTTGGCTACCATTCTGGCTGGCCGCCCCCGATCCCCAGTAGCCCAGTTGTTCGTTGCCCGGCGACAGGGATTGCCCCCAGATATAGGTCAGCATGTCGTAATCGAAGGTTTCAAGACGGCGCAGGTATTGCGCCGAATCGACGGTGCGCACACGGGCCTTGACGCCCAGGCGTTCCAGGTTTTTGGTAAATGGCAGGACGATGCGCTCGAAGGCCGGACTGACAAGCAGGATTTCAAATTCCAGCACCTGACCGGTTTCTTCATTAACACGCTGGTTATCCTTGATCACCCAACCGGCCTCTTTGAGCAGCCTGTCACCGATCCGCAGGTTTGAGCGGATGCGCCCGTCACCTTTGGTGGTCGGCGGCTGGTACGCGGTGGTGAAGACTTCATCGGGGATGCGGCCCCGGTAAGGCTCAAGAATGTCAAGTTCGTCTTTCCCCGGCAAGCCCGTCGCCGCCAGTTCGGAGTTGTCGAAATAGCTGCGGGTGCGGGTGTACTGGCCATAAAACAGGTTGCGGTTCGACCACGCGAAATCAAAGGCATAAGCCAGCGCCTGACGCAATTTCGGGTCTTTGAAAAGTGCGCGGCGGGTGTTGTAGACGAAGCCCTGGATGCCAGCGGTGCGGTTGTGTTTGACCTCGGTCTTCTTGATCAGGCCCTTTTTAACAGCAGGGATGTCATAGGCCGTGGCCCAGACCTTGGAAATGTTTTCGGCCCGAAAGTCAAAAGCCCCGGCCTTGAAGGCTTCGACCTGAACAGTGGCGTCCCGGTAGTAATCATAGCGGATGACATCGAAGTTATCGTGACCGACATTGACGGCTATATCGCGACCCCAATAATTTTCGACCCGCCGGTAGCTGATATCACGACCCGCTTCCAGACTTTCGATCCGGTACGGGCCACTGCCCAGGGGCGGATCAAGGGTTGTTTTGCTGAAATCCTTATCCTGCCAGTAGTGTTTGGGCAGGACCACCAGTTGTCCCATAATCATGGGAAGTTCACGGTTTTCACCATTTTTAAAATCAAAACGTACGGTGCGCTCGTCAACTTTTTCGGCCCTGTCAACATCGGCGTAATAGTAGCGGTAACGGGGAGTGCCTTTTTCAATCAGAGTGTTAAAGGTCCAGATGACGTCGTCGGCAGTGACCGGTTTGCCATCGTGCCAGCGCGCTTCCTTGCGCAGGACAAATTGTACCCAGGTACGGTCTTCAGGGACTTCGATGCTCTCCGCCAGCAGACCGTACTGGGTGAAGGCTTCATCGGCGCTGCCGGTCATTAGCGTGTCGAACAGACCGCCCAGGCCATCGGCTGCCTCGCCTTTGATAATAAAGCCGTTCAGGTTGTCGAAACTGCCCGTCGATCCCAATTTAACCTCGCCGCCCTTGGGGGCGTCCGGATTGACATAATCGAAATGCTTGAAGGCGGGGCCGTATTTAGGCTCGCCGTGCATGGCAAGGCCATGGCGGGGTTCGGCTACAGCGGTTGCCACCCATGTCAGTACGACGGTGGCGGTTAGCAAAACGGCGAGGAGACGGTTCACGTTCAGGGCTCCTGATTGTTGGCAAAAAAACATAAGCATGAAATGGGGTCAGATTGTGGCCTCCACCCCGGTATTGATCAAGGGAGAGTTTGCGGTCCGGAATGTCAGGTTGTTGTCATTTAACGGGAATATAACAATTTCAATAAAGGATATGAACCTCGTGAACAATTACGATCTTAGCCATCTCAATGTCATGCTCGTGGAAAAGCACGGTTATATGCGTCGTTTGCTGCGCGATGTGTTGCGTCAGCTCGGCATTCGCGATGTGCGTGACTGCGACAATGTTAAAGAAGCCCTCGAGATGTTCACCGAACGCCCTGCTGACCTGGTGATGACCGATTGGGCACCGGGCCTGAATGGCATTGAATTGCTTAAGGAATTGCGTTGCCCGGACCATAGCCCCAATCCTTATGTGCCGGTGATTGTGATTACCGCCAACACCGAATCCCGCCATATTTATACGGCCCGGGATTCCGGTATGACCGAATTTCTGGCGAAGCCGATTTCTGCGACCCGGGTGTATTCCAGGGTTTGTTCGGTGATCGAAAAGCGCCGCATGTTTATTTCCAATCAGGAGTTTTTCGGCCCCGACCGCCGCCGCCTGTACAAGGAATCCTTTAGTGGGGAAAACCGTCGCTCCCGCGGTCGCATTAATGGTCCCGAGCGTCGTGGTGGAGAGTCGGACGCCTTTTTCGGGCGTGAGCGCCGAACGGAGAATGCCCGCGTTTCTTGATGTTTTTCAAGGAACGCCACGAGGCCCCAAGGGGCCGCAAATTGGCGAGAGGGATCCGCTCCCCGACGCTTATGCGCCCCTATAACCCCGGATCGTTTCGACGGTCCGGGGTTTTTCTTTTTTCCTCACTCATTCTGGTTTAACAGGTCCCGGACTTTGTCGGCGATCCCCTGGTCGCCAGCGGCGATCACCCGGCCGTCGGATTTCATGTCCAGCGGCTGACCTTGCCAATCAGTCATGATTCCACCGGCACCGGTGATCACCGGAACCAGCGCGCAATAGTCGTAGGTTCCCATTGTTGCTTCGACGACCAGATCGCAGGAACCGTTGGCGAGCAATCCGTAGGAATAACAGTCGATGCCATAAAGGACACATCCGGATAATTTCCGAACTCTCTCAAAGGCCGGGAACCCGTCTTCGCCAAACATGTGGGGCGATGTTGCATACAGCCAGGCGTCGCTGAGTTTGGCACAGGGGCGGACATGGACATCTTTGCCATTGAAGGTGGTTTGCTGTCCTGTACAGCCGATCCATCGTTCGCCCAGGGCCGGCATATCGATAATGCCGATGATCGGGTGACCATCCTTCAAAAGCGAAATGAGGGTGCCAAACAGGGGGTTGCCGGTAATGAAGGACTTGGTGCCGTCAATGGGGTCCAGGGCCCAGACATAGGGAGCATCTGTCCGTTCCGCCCCGAATTCCTCACCAAGGATGCCGTGATCCGGAAAGGTCTCTCCAATCAGCTCCCGCATCATCCTTTCGGTTTCCCGGTCGGCGATGGTAACCGGGCTCTCATCGCTTTTGGTGTCAACGTCCAGGGGGTTGCGGAAATATGAAAGGACGCTTGTGTGGGCGCACTCAGCCAGCTTTACGGCCAGTTCTAGTTCTTTGGAATACACTTTATTATTCCGTTAAAGGCTTGGGGTTGTCGCTTAAAGCCCGCAGGAAGCCAATCATACTGGCCCTGAGAACCGGATCGGAAAAGCCTTTCAGTGACATCTTGGTGCCACGGACAAAGGTCCGGGGATTGGCCAGGAAGAGATCAAGGTCACGGTAGGTCCAGGTGCCGCCCTTTAGCTTCATGGCGTCGGAATATTTGAAATCCGGGACCGCTGCTTTTTCGCGTCCGACCACATCCCAAAGATTGGGGCCGACACGATTGGCACCACCCTTTTCAGACGAATGGCAGGATTTGCACTTGCGAAAAGCCGTGCTGCCGGCATCCGGCGAATAGGCGGCAAGCAGGCTCGCTATGTCTTGTGCGGGGGCTTCTGCCGGTACAGCTGGAGCTTCGGTTTTTGGGGCCTCGGCGGCTTTTTCGGTTTGCTTGCGCTCAGGGGCGGCCAGTTCGGTACGAGGGCGCACCGACAATTCGCCAATGACGTTGACGACAATAACCACGCCCAAGGCGATGGCGAGGGAAATCAAAATGCTTTTAATGAAGCCGGAATCCATAACGTAACAATCCTTTTTTCCGTTTCAGGCGGACGCACCATCGCTATACTGCATGACCCGTTCCGCGAAATCCAGAAACCATGATCAAGATTTGCAAATGACTGAAAATAATCAACCCCGCAACGCCCCGGGCAACCCCATTGTTGTGGTGCCTGCAAGAATGGCATCGACGCGCTTGCCGGGTAAGCCGTTGCTGGATATAGGCGGCGTACCGATGATTGTCCAGGTCTGGCGACGCGCTTTGGAAGCCGATGTGGGGCCGGTCGTTGTCGCCTGTGGGGATAGGGAAATTTTAGATGCCGTAAAGAATGCGGGCGCTCAGGCTGTGATGACCAAATCGGATCATCCATCGGGTTCTGACAGGGCGTTTGAGGCCCTCAGCCTCATCGACCCTGATGGTCTCCATGATGCCATCGTCAATATTCAAGGCGATTTGCCGACCATCGAGGCGGCGGTGGTGCGCCAGGTTTTAAGGCCGCTTCAGGAGCCGCAGGTTGATATCGCCACCCTGGTTTGCGAAATCACCGACGAAGATGAAAAGAGCAACCCCAACGTGGTCAAGGCGGTGCTGTCCATGAGCACTGGCGCCGACACGGGACGGGCCCTGTATTTCAGCCGCCAGCAGGTCCCTTCGGGCGATGGGCCACTGTATCACCACATTGGTCTGTATGCCTTTCGCCGGGCGGCGCTGGAACGATTTGTAGGCCTCCCACCTGCCCCCCTTGAGAAGCGCGAAAGGCTGGAACAATTACGCGCCCTGGAAGCGGGTATGCGTATTGATGCGGCCCTCGTTGACACAGTCCCCCTTGGTGTCGATACTCCGGCGGACTTGCAGCGCGCCCGCGAGATACTGGCGTCACAACAATAAAGGTTTGAATTAAATGACGGACGCGAACAAAACGATCGCTTTCCAGGGTGCTCCCGGGGCTTATTCGGACCTGGCCTGTCGGGCCGTCCATCCGGAAATGAAAACCCTGCCCTGTCATACGTTTGAGGACACTTTCGCGGCCGTTCTGGAGGGTCGGGCAAGGTTGGCGATGATCCCCATCGACAATTCAGTTGCCGGCAGGGTCGCCGATATTCATCACCTGTTGCCGGATTCCAACCTGCATATCATCGGCGAGCACTTCCAGCGCGTCGATCATCATCTGCTGGCGTTGCCGGGGACAAAAATTGAAGACCTGACACATGTTCATTCCCATGTTCATGCGCTGCCGCAATGCCGTAAAATTATTCGCGAGCTGGGGCTTGAACCGGTTGTTTACGCCGATACGGCTGCCGGTGCAGAAATGATCGCCAAGCAGGGTGATCGTACCCACGCCGCCATTGCATCGGAACTGGCGGGCGAAATTTACGGTCTGGAGTCACTGCGCGCCAATATCGAAGACGCCGAACACAACACCACGCGCTTCCTGATCATGTCCCGGGGAGCCGATTTTTCACCCGCCGGTAGCGGCGACTGGGGGACCAGCTTTGTCTTCAAGGGGCGCAACGTCCCGGCGGCCCTTTTTAAGGCCCTGGGGGGGTTTGCCACCAACGGCGGCAACATGACGAC
>JACNJU010000004.1 GCA_014382375.1 Rhodospirillaceae bacterium | reverse complement strand
GCTCCTGACCAGTTCGGCACTTGCGCCGTGGTCGGCGCGGCGTTAGGAATGAACGACAATAATTGAAGAGCAACCGGCATCAGCAAGCATTGAGGTGGAGATATCACCCGTATGGGCACCCTTCTCAGCCGTATGACAATCCTGAGCCCCGACTTGCAGGGACGTGCCCGAAGCAACCGCGACGACTGCACCAATTAATGTATAGGGTGGGCAGACCAGCATATCGAAAGGGACATCGCCTGCGCTTTGCAACTTGCCAGCGACTGCGCTCGCCAGGGCCACGCCATCGCCCTGCAATCCGTTCATTTTCCAGTTACCGGCGATAAGAATACGTCTGGCAGCGCTCATGGTCAGGTTCCTTAAATTTCAAATCAAATCGACGGCACATTCCTAACACAGGCGACCGGGATGACAAATCCCCCTAATGGGTGGGCGTGGAACATTAATTCACTGGTTGCTCCCCCACCCCGGCGCTCTTATGATGCCGCCGACTTTCTAATAATTTGGACCAAAGAACACATTCATGCTTGAAGCCATTCGTAAACGTTCCGCCGGTATCGTCGTCAAGAGCCTGCTCGGCCTGTTGATCCTGAGTTTCGCCATGTGGGGAATCGCCGATGTCTTTAATCCCAGCGGCACAGATCAAACCCTTGCCACCATTGGAGAAATCGAAGTTCAACCTGAACAGGTGCGGCGTGAATACCAGCGTGAAATCGAACGTCTGTCGACTGCTTTCGGGACTCGTCTGGACGCCGAACAGGCACGCATGTTTGGCATCGGACAGGCCGTTGTTCAGCGTCTGGTCGAGCGTTCCCTTTATGATCTGGGGGCGCGCGATTTGGGTATTCTGGTCAATGATGACCTGGTGCGACGGGATATTAGCAATTTTAGCGGCTTTAAAAATGCCAACGGTGAGTTTGAGCGGGCCCGTTTTTCACAAGTCCTGCAATCCAATCGCCTGTCCGAAGACGCCTATGTTGAAATGACCAGAAACGACATCGCCCGCAATCAGTACCTGAGCATTGTCAACTCCAAGACGCTGGCACCCAAACAACTGGCCCGTTCGCTCTATGCATACCGCAACGAGCAACGCATCGCCGAAACCGTCAGCTTCAAATATGACGCGGTCACTGACGTTGGCGAACCGGATACAGCGGCGCTTGCCAAGTTTCATACCGACAATGCGCAGAGCTACACCGCACCCGAATACCGTAGCCTGACTTTCATTAATTTGACGGCGGAAGAAATCGCCAAGGAAATTGCCGTATCCGACGACACCATCGCCACGGTTTACGAAGAAAGGATCGGTGATTATTCCGAACCCGAAAAGCGTGACCTTCTGCAAATTCGTTTCAAGGATGAAGCCACTGCAAAAGCTGGTTACGACAGGCTGAAAACCGGCGATGACTTTATGAAAATCGCCAAGGAACTGGCTGATATGGAGCCCGAGGCCACGCAACTGGGAAGCATGAAGAAATCAGAACTGCTTCCAGGCCTTGCCGAAGCCGCCTTCGGGCTCCTCCCTGATGGCTATACAGAGCCTGTGAAAAGTGTTCTTGGTTGGCATATCCTGCGTCTGAAAAGCATTCAGGCTGCGCGTAGCAAAACTCTTGAAGAAGTCTCGCCGGAACTTAAAAAAATGATCGCTGCCGAACAGGCAATCGAATCCCTGTATACCCTTGCCAACCGCCTGGAAGATCAACTCGGTGGCGGCTCATCACTTGAAGAAGCTGCCCGCGCCCTGAACCTGCCCCTTAAGAAACAGGCAGATGTCAGCAAAACCGGCATGACCCCTTCTGAAACCCAAGTCACAGGCCTGCCAGCTGGCAATTTCCTCGAAGTCGCTTTTTCCACCGCAAATGGTCAGGAAAGTTCTTTAACGGAAGCTGGCCATGATGGTTACTTCATCGTCCGCGTCGATAGCGTTACCGAAACAGCACTTCGCCCCCTTGAGAGTGTCAGGGCAAAAGTTGTTACGGCATGGCAAGCCCAGAAACGCAGGGAGATTGCCCGGAAGAGTGGCGAAGCACTGATTGCAGAAATCAATGCCGGTGGTGACCTTGCCAAACTGGCAGCTGACAAGGGACTGACCGTCACCTTGAGAGAGCCGATCGGTCGCAATGGCGGTCAGGGACTGCCCCGAGATTTGATTAGGGATTTGTTTACAACCCAAATCGGCAAAGCCGCTGCCGCAGCCGGTGGTGATGGCTATATCGTCGCCCGGTTGAAGGAAATCAAATCCGCTGACCCGATCGCCGATGCTGACAAGGTCAAGACCTTAAGCGAAGAGCTTAGCATTTCCATTCGTGGCGACCTGATGAGCCAGCTCGCCCAAGGCCTGCGTCAGTGGTACCCGGTGAGCGTTAATGCCGAGGCCATCAACGCCCAGTTTTAGATCAAAGCCCATGGACCTTTTTCCAGATGCCTCCGCCTTTACGAAAGCCTATCAGGCTGGAACTGCACAGGTTGTCTGGACAACCCTTGTTTCAGATCTGGACACGCCGGTTTCGGCGTTCCTGAAGCTGGCCAAGGGTCAAGCCAACAGTTTCCTGCTTGAATCCGTCGAAGGTGGCGCTATTCGCGGGCGCTATTCGTTCATTGGCCTGAAACCGGATCTGATCTGGCGCTGTGTCGGCGACAAGGCAGAAATCAACCGACAGGCCGCGACCAATTCCGACGCTTTCGAGGCTTGCGACGAACCATCAATCCCGTCTTTAAAAGCGCTGGTCGAGGAATCCTGTATCGATTTGCCTTACGGTCTGCCGCCCATGGCCGCCGGCCTTGTCGGTTACATGGCTTATGACAGTGTGCGACTGGTCGAGAATCTTCCCGACATTAATCCTGATGTGCTTGGTGTTCCCGATGGCATTTTTGTCCGCCCGACGATCATGGCCGTGTTCGACACCATTGAGGACACGGTGACCCTGATAACCCCGGCCAGGCCTGTAGAAGGCATTCGTGCCGAGGCTGCGTTCGATGACGCCGTGAACCGTTTGGCCGAGGCCGTCTCGCTGATGGAAAGCAGCCTGCCCCAGCAAAGTGATCTTCAGGAACTGGAAACGCCTGAGCCGGTCTCTAACATGACCCATCGTCGGTTTCATGAAATTGTCGAAAAAGCCAAGCAGTACATCCTGGCCGGTGATATCTTTCAGGTTGTTCTCTCGCAACGCTTTGCCGTGCCTTTCAAACTACCACCGTTTTCCTTGTATCGGGCCTTGCGCCGCCTTAACCCCTCGCCGTTCCTGTTTCACCTCAATTTCGGTGATTTTTCCATCGTCGGCTCAAGCCCTGAAATTCTCGTTCGGGTGCGCGAGGGCAAGGTGACCATTCGACCCATCGCCGGGACCAGGCCACGTGGACAAACGCCGGAGGAAGACGAGGCCCTGGCCGCAGAGCTTCTTGCTGATCCGAAGGAACTCGCCGAACACCTGATGCTTCTAGATCTTGGCCGCAATGATGTCGGGCGGGTTGCCAAAGTTGGCACCGTCAAGGTTACCGAGCAGATGAAAATCGAGCGCTATTCCCACGTCATGCATATTGTCTCTAATGTCGAGGGCGAGTTGGCCCCGGATTATGACGCCATTGGCGCGTTGTTTGCGGGCTTCCCGGCGGGCACGGTTTCGGGCGCGCCGAAAGTCCGGGCGATGGAAATCATCGATGAACTGGAAACCGAAAAACGCGGCATTTATGCGGGCTGTATCGGCTATTTTGGCGCCAACGGCGACATGGATACCTGTATCGCGCTGCGCACCGCCGTGGTCAAGGATGACACCATGTACGTTCAGGCCGGTGGTGGTATTGTCGCCGACAGCGACCCGGAAGCCGAATACCAGGAAAGCCGCAACAAGGCCCGCGCCCTGATCCGGGCGGCCGAAGAAGCAGTCCGCTTCGCCAGCGCAAGGAATTAAAACACACCTGGGGTTTCTCCCGGGCGCGTGTAGTCAGCAAACTGTCAATTTTGAAGAAAATTTGTTATAGTGGGTTGTCGAAAGTCGCAGGAGGACTGAATCATGGCGAGGAAATCAGGCATCCGGACTCAGGATAAGCACCCTGGAATCGGTATGCTTTTAACATCTGCAATTATGGCCGTACTGCTAACACCCTTCGTTTCCCTGGGCGCTGGTGGCGAGGAAACCGTAAATGGTTTGCGTCAGGTGGGTTGGCAACTTGTTGAAAAGACCGACCACGACGAGTGGTTACCGGGCATTGCCCCTTATGAAGATCTGGGCAGGCTGATTTATGTTGTTACCTATACCCTGCAGAAAGACAACAAAACCAAGACTTGCACCCTGGCCCGGGACAACATGCACGACACTTTTAAGCAGAGTTGCAGCGCGGCCAAATAACGGCCTCTAAACCGGTCCGGCGAATTCAAAACCCGCATCGTCAACGGCCTGTGCGATCACCCCCTGATCATCACAACCGTTGACCGTTATCTGCTTGGCATCCAGATCGACTGTAATCTCGGACTGTGGGGCCGCCGTCTTGATCGCGTTGGTGACTGAATTGGCGCAGCCCTGACACGTCATTCCCAAAACACTATATGTCGCTGACATCGTCTTTTTCCCTTTCCCGAAACAATGACCTTATTAAAGACCTTCCCGCAACAGGAAGGTCAAGGGTTGGTGTGACGCAGAACAAGGGTTGTCAACGGCACAAGCGTAAAACCCCTTCCCTCAATTCCCTCGAGCCATTCCCTTAACGCCCTGATGGTGACGTCCCTTGGATGACCGATGGCAATCACCGAACCTGCAGAGCGGGCAAGCTGTTCTACTTTTTTCAACTGGGCATGGACCGCCTCAATGGTGTTTTCATGATCGAGGAAGATATTGCGTTCGGCCACGGGCACACCCATTTTGCGAGCCAACATTGCGCCAACTGTCTGGCTCGAGGTTCGGGAGTCGAGAAACAACAGCCCCCGGTTCTTGATTTCCTCAATAACAATGCTCATGGCCTTGCTGTTGGAGGTGAACTTCGAGCCCATGTGGTTATTAATCCCGACATAGGTTGAAAAGCGCCCGAAACTCCACTCAAGGCGACGTCGCAATTCATCATCACTTAAGGAGGTCAGTAAGGCGTTTGGCCCCGGATCAACCGCGCTTGATCCAGGCTCCATGGATACATGCAGCATCAATTCGTGGCCCCGGTTGCGAGCCCTTTGGGTTTGTTTTTCAAGTTCCGTAGCGTACGTGAGGAATGACAAGGTCAGCGGCCCTTGCAAATCAATAGCCAGGGCGGAGCGCTTTTTATCGACGCCCATATCATCAATGACAATGGCGATCAGGGGTTTTTGGCCGCTGACGGTCGTCGCCACCGAATACTTTCGCCAACGCGGCAATTCCGGCGTTACCGGCAACGCCGCCACTTGCGGTTCGATCACCGGTTCGGGTGTAATCGGTTCAGGGGCCGTTTGAACAACTGGCGGCACGTAGGTTTCCTTGGGCAGCGCTTCTTCATAAGCGCGCGTGTCCTGCTGATCCTCAACATCCGGGAACAGCGGCAGGTCCGGTGTCGTAATCATCGACGGTGGCGGACTTTGTTGTTGATACCAGGGAGTAGGATTGGCTTTGGTTGGCGCGGTTGCCTGTTTGCTAATCTGAACTGGTTCAGGTTTTTGTTCAGCAGGCCCCATAAACAGGGTTGTCAGCAGATAGGCGGCAATAATGACTGCCAGCAAAGACCCCGCGTAGGCCATCTGGCGCCCGAAATTGGGTTGAAACTGCTTAGGCTCACTTGCCACTATTTGGTCAGTCCATCAAGGATTGGACAATCCGGCCGGTCATCGCCGTGACAGGTGTTGGTCAGACTTATCAGGGTTTCGCGGATTGAATTGAGCTCTTCGATCTTATCCTCGATTTCCCTGATGTGTTCAATGGCCAGGTTTTTGACATCACTGCTGACCCGGTTTTTGTCCTGCCACAAGGTCAGCAAATTACCGACATCCTTGACCGAAAACCCAAGCCCGCGCGCCCGTTGAACGAACCGCAGTGTTTCGACGTCTTTATCCTGATAATGGCGATAACCGTTTTCGGCCCGAATGGGAGCCGGAATCAGGCCGATTTCCTCGTAATAACGAATGGTTTTTGCAGGCACGCCGGTTTTTTCAGATACGCTACCTATATTCATCATTTTCACCCCTTTCCATCATGAACCAATAATAGCTTACATTGTACTGGAATGTTTGAATTAATTTTAAGAAAACTTATAATTTTATTATTTTTCAATATATTACGAAATTACTAGAACTATTGAATTATTTAAAATACCTGCTATAATTCCGTTATGAAAACACAAAATGATCCGTTGATAGAAGAAATGGCCGAACGCATGGAGGCGTTGGGGAATCCTGTTCGTCTGGCCATCTTTCGAGCCCTTATCAAGGCCGGCGTAAAGGGTGCAAACGTTGGCACCATTCAGACTGTCATCGACATTCCCGCTTCAACCCTGACACACCACATTCAGAAACTGGTCAAGGCGGGCCTGGTTTCCCAACACCGTCACAGCCGGGAGTTGATCTGCCTGGCCGAATTTGAGGCCATGGACGCAACAATCGATTACCTGAAAGACGAATGTTGTCAGGGACTTGGCTGCTGCAAAGGAAAGTAGATAAATTATGAGCACCATCGTTATGACCTTGGGTCGCGGCATTAACAAAATTGACAACGCCGTGCTGGCTATTGTCCTGATAGCGATCAGCATTGCTTTTGGCCTACCCCGCAGCGAGGCACTGGAAAGCCTGTATTTCACGGCAGACAGCTTGTTGGGTATTTCACCGTTTCTGATTGCCAGCGCCGCCGCTGCCGCGTACCTGAGCGCCGCCGGGGCCGACAAGGTCATTGGCCGGGTCTTCAGTGGCCACGGCTGGAAGGTTATCGCCATGGCCTCCTTGTTTGGCGCGTTGTCGCCATTTTGTTCATGCGGTGTGATTCCAATCATTGCTGCTTTACTGGCCGCTGGTGTGCCGCTGCCAGCCGTCATGGCTTTCTGGCTTGCCTCGCCGATTATGGATCCGGAAATGTTTGTCCTGACAGTTGGCGGCTTGAGCTTTGAATTCGCGGTTGCCAAAACCCTCGCGGCCATTGCGATTGGCATGTTTGGCGGCCTCGCGACCCGGGCCGTGCAAAAGGCTGGTGGCTTCACAGCCCCCTTAAAGGCAGAGGTTTCCGGTTGTGGCTCCTCATGCAAACCGCAAATCAGCGATGAAAAGCCGTTGTGGACGTACTGGAAAGATGCCGGGCGCAGGCAGGATTTCAATTCCACATTCATGACTACCGTGCTGTTCCTGGGTAAGTGGCTGCTGCTCGCCTTCATGCTGGAAAGCCTGATGGTTATGTATCTGCCAGCCGACACCGTCGCCCAGTGGCTCGGCAATGACAGCACCTTCGCCCTGCCATTGGCTGTGATCGCCGGTGTTCCGGCCTATATGAATGGCTACGCCGCGATTCCGCTGGTTTCAGGCCTGATGGAAAGTGGTATGGCACCGGGCCCGGCGCTGGCCTTCATGACGGCCGGTGCAGTGACCTCGATCCCGGCTGCCATTGCCGTCTTTGCCCTCGTCAAACGTCCGGTCTTCCTGTGGTACCTGCTACTGGCAGGCACAGGTTCGTTGATGGTTGGCCAGGTGTTCCAGGTTTATATGAGTCTTTAAGTTCCCCTCAAGCGCCGGGCGGGGTCTCTGCCCACTTGGCTCGCCGCATAAGCGGTGGCCCGCAGTCGCGGGCTTGGGGAATCAAATTTGGCGACGCCAGTAATGGTTCCTGTTGCCAATTGGAACTTGACTTCCAGAGGCCCAGCCAAGCGAACGGAGTGAGCGCCCGGCGATTGAGGGGCAAAAAATAAATGAGAAGCTTTAATTTAATTACCTAAACCTTCCACCTCTTCAACAGCAACGAGTTGGAGACAACCGAGACGCTGCTCATGGCCATTGCCGCCCCGGCGATGACCGGGCTTAACAGGCCTGCGGCAGCTAAAGGGATGCCTATGATGTTGTAGATGAAGGCCCAGAACAAGTTCTGGCGGATTTTGCTGTAGGTGGCGCTTGAAATCCTGATCGACGCGGCGATCAGTTCCGGATCGCCGCGCATCAGGGTAATCCCCGCCGTGTGCATGGCGACATCGGTACCCGTCCCCATGGCGATACCGATATCGGCGGCGGCCAGGGCCGGGGCGTCGTTGATCCCATCGCCAACCATGGCGACGGTGCGTCCGGCGGCTTGTAAGGACCTCACTTCGCGGGCCTTGTCTTCAGGCAAAACCTCGGCAATGACCCGGTCAACACCGGCGGCAAGGGCAATGGAAGCGGCGCTTCTGGCATTATCACCGGTCAACATGACGGTTTCGATGCCAGCCCTTTTCAATTGAGCAACAGCAGTCTCAGCGCCTGCCTTGATGGCGTCAGCAACGGCGATCAGCCCCAGCAGTCTCAATTCCGGACCTTTCTCGGCGACCCACATAACAGTCGCCCCGTCCTCCTCAAAGGACACACACTGATCTTCCAGAGACCCCAGGGCAACGCCCTGCTCATCTAAAAGTCTGCGATTGCCAATGAGTAGGCTCAGATCATCCAATTCGGCCTCAAGGCCCCGGCCGGGATGGCTTTTAAAGGCTTTCAGATGCGCCAGGGGGCTTTTTCCCGCCCGTTCAAGCACCGCATGGGCCAACGGATGTTCACTGCCCTGCTGGGCCGATGCCGCGAGGATAATCAAGGCCTCCGCATCGCCATCAATGGCAACCACCTGGCGCACCGATGGTTTGCCTTCTGTCAGTGTGCCGGTTTTGTCGAGCACAACCGTGTTGACCCGGTGCGCCCTCTCCAGTGCCTCGGCGTCCTTGATCAGGATACCGAAACGGGCCGCCGAACCGGTCCCGGCCATGATCGCCGTCGGCGTCGCAAGACCAAGCGCGCACGGACAGGCGATAACCAGCACGGTGACGGCGTTAATGATGGCTGTTGACGTATCAACAGCGCCAAAAATCATCCAGCCCGCGAATGTCAGGGCGGCGATGGCGACGACGATGGGCACGAAGACGGCGGCGATCTTGTCGACCAGCCGCTGAACCGGTGCTTTCGTCGCCTGGGCGCTTTGGATCAGGGCGATAATACGGGCCAGCGCCGAGCCAGAACCAACCGTCGTCGCCCGAACCTTAAGCAGTCCCTCACCATTGATGGCGCCACCGGTGACCGTGTCACCGACTTGCTTGGCAACCGGTAAACTTTCGCCGGTAATCAGCGATTCATCGCATGTTGAGACGCCATCGATAATATCGCCATCTACGGCGATCCGCTCGCCGGGACGGATAACGACCACATCACCGCTCTGCACCAGGCTTGAGGGGATTTCGACTTCCGCCCCGTCGCGCTGGACGCGGGCGGTTTCGGGGCGCAGGTCCATCAACGCCCGGATCGCCGCTGTCGTGCCGCGCTTGGCCCTGGTTTCAAGCAGTTTGCCCAGCAGGACAAGCGTGAAAACCGCAGCCCCTGCCTCGAAATACAAATGACCATCGCCCGCCAGTTCGGGAACCATCAATATGGCGACGCTGAGCCAATAAGCCGCCGAGGTGCCGAGCACCACCAGCAAATCCATATTGCCGGACCCGGCTTTCAATGCCCCCCAGGCCGGTTTGTAGAAGCGCAGGCCGGTGCCAAACTGGATTGGCGTTGCCAGCAGCAATTGCAGCATCGGCGA
>JACNJU010000019.1 GCA_014382375.1 Rhodospirillaceae bacterium | reverse complement strand
CCTCTTTGCGGAGCACTGCGATCATGTCGAAGGGGTAGTTGTCACATTGGTCATCTTTTACGGTTCAGTGGAATTTCCCGTCATCGGTCCGACTTTGCAGATCATCAGGCGTGACCCCTGCATCAGCAAAACTTTTTTTGTAATGATCGACATTGTCATGGGCATGGCGAACAATTTTCTGCAGCTTTTTAAGCTGTAAGGTGGCCAGTTCATCACGCGCCATGGTTTCGATGTCGGGATTATGCATATGCGTCTGATAGGTGGTCTCACTCATGGTCTTATCCCCTTTACCCCTGCTTCCCGCACTCTCTATCCGGATCGTGACGGGCCTGATTTAATATTTTTTCCACTTCAATTTTTAGAGCCACTGGATCATTTGCCAGTTTGTCGCTCCAGTTTGTAAACAGTTCATCCAGTTTTTCCATGCCTCGTGCCCGGACACCCCCGTAGCCACGCGCGAGGACCGCCAGTTCTGTCGTGGCAAAGGACAATTCGGGCGCAATTTTCATGGCTTCCTCGACTGCCCCCAACCAGCATTCAATGGCCTTTTGCTCATACTGATAACGATAAGTCCTTGGCCGCCACCAACGCAACCCGGCAAGAACCTTAAGCACACCAAAGCCAAAAACAGTTGTCGTCGGCAGGCGTAAAGCCATGCCAAAGGTTGACCTGGACGAATGTTTCTTCATCATCCTTTCGCCAATGGCAAACGGCATCAGGCTGGCAAATTCTTCACGCCCGGGTTTCAGGAATTCTGTCACCTGCAGCGGGGCTTCCTGATCAATACCGATTTCACCCCGGATGCGGGCCAGCCTACCGGGCCGGGTTTTAAGCTGGGCGACGCGAATAACATCCTCATAAGCCATCCAGGAGCCCAGTCTGCGGACCACTTCAATGATCAGGTCACCTGCTGCGTCCGCGAAAGGTTTCAAGCGGCTCAAAAACAGACGGACGTAAGCTTCATTCTGATAGTCGAGGAGGTTGGCACAGGCATGAGCGGCCAGTTCGCGCATCATCTCGGGCAATGCCGCAATCTCATTTTCAAACCCCGCCGGAACCTTGTCAAAATGCAATGAAGTGCTTGCTGGCTCTACAGGCTTTGGTGCACGGGCACGCTTATAGCCTGCCGCAAAATCTTCAAGACTTGCCTCCACGGCAACACCCTTGATGCGGATCGCAGCTTGATAATCCTGTTCGGTCATGGGCAGGATTTGCGAGCCTGCAATGGCACCAAACATGGCGGCATTTCCGGGTCCACCCGCCTTCGCACTAATGGTGTCCAGATCAAGCAGGGCAACGTTTTTAGCCGCACCTTCGAGGGCTTCAAACAGGATATCACTGCCGATAGCACCGTCACCGGCCACCGATTTTTCAACCATGCTGTAGATGCGACTGGTTGCGCTGAGTACCGTCGTGCGTTTCGTAATCAGGCCATTTTCAAGGGCGCGGGTTGCTTCCAGCGGTTCCATGGCAATCATCAAATCAAGACCGTCTGCATCGGGGGATAAACAAAAAACCGGTTTTTCAGAACAGTGTGCCTGAGGATACATTTCAAAATAATAGGTGGTGGCACCAGTGCGCTGGGCAACGCCCGGAATGGACGTCATCTGGCCTGGGTAGCCCGCGTGACGGGCCGCTTCGGCCAGCCATTCGGCCAGCACCCCGCCGCCCTGCCCGCCGAGCGCCGCAATCTGCACGCACAGGGGGTCTTTGCTGCTCATGACGCCCCCATCATTTTCAGCATTCTCATGTTTAGCGACGCCCTCCAGCGCTGCAGGGCACTGGCATTAACAACCCCCCTGGCCTTATAAAACGACGGACACAGTTGCGCCGCGTGGGCATTTTCGCCGCACAGATTACAAGCGGCACAGTTGTTGTCGACATGGGCCGTGGGGCCGTCTTTCAAAGGGTCCGTGGCGGGTTTGAGCGTTAATGAAGGGCAGCCGTTCATGCGCATGCAGGAATGATCGCCGGTGCAAATTTCCGCATCAACACCGTAACGGGCGTTGCGCACAGATTCACCTTCAGCAAGCGCTACCGCCTTGATCGCATTACCCCGGCGTTTTTTGGCGAGCATGCATTCGTTGCCTGACATGATCACCCGAAGGCCCTTGCCGCGAACATCCAGGGCTTCTTCCACCGCCGCGCGGGTTCCCTTGATGTCATAGGAATCCACATGCCTGATCCACTGAACACCGATACCCCGCAGGGCTTTCTCTATGCTGATTTGGACAGGCTCACCAATGGGAGTGGCCCCGGTTGAGGGCAGGTGTTGCTGACCGGTCGCCGATGCGTAGCCGTTGTCGAGAATAATCAGGACCGCGTCCATACCTTGCCATTGGGCATTGATTGCCCCGGTCGCAAGACCGTTATGCCAAAACGCCCCATCCCCCATAACCGCAATAGCCGGTTGATCCAGCGACCCTGCGATCGCACCGCTACTGGCCAAACTAAGGCCATAACCCAAAACCGTATTGCCCATATTAAAGGGCGGCAGGGTGGCGAAGGTGGAGCAGCCAATATCCATGGAAATATGCAAGGGCCCTCGATCAGCCATGATCAGTTTGAAAGCCGAAAAGATTGGCCGTTCCGGGCAGCCGGTACAAAAACTGGGCGGACGCGGTGGCAGAGGCTGACCCGGTTTGTTGTCACGGGCGACGCTCACTCTTTTTTCAATAGCACTGTTTCGTTCTTTGGTTTTTTTGGCAATGACTGTATCAGCAAGCGCACTTAAGTATGTGGCGATGCCGGCGCGAACAACCGGGGTCACGTATTCGCCAGTCGTCGGAATGACGTTTTTGCCATACACAGTACAGCTCATGTCGGCCTGATGAATGATTGAACGGATTTGATCTTCGATAAACGCCGGATGGCCTTCCTCGACAACCAGGACACTGTCCTTGTCTTCCAGAAAGCTGGTGATTTCTTCAGGCACCAGCGGATGGACGACGTTTAGTACGAGAAGTGGAATATCAGAATTACCGAAGACGTCACCGTGACCAAGTCGCGACAGGGAACGCATAACGACGCCGTATGTGCCGCCTTGCATGATGATACCGTGACGGCCGCCCTGGCCCTTGAAAACTTCGTTTAACTGGTTGCTTTGGATGTAACGGCGAGCTGCAGGCAGGCGCTCTTCGACCTTGGCCTTTTCCTGGGCGTAGGTGGAAGGCGGCAGGACAATCCGCGTATAATCAAAATCGGGCGATAATGCCGTGTTCTGGCGCTTGCGCAACGCCGGGCGGTTTTCCTTGCAGATAAAACTGCCGGTCATATGACAGGCCCGAATACGCAAGGATAAAAGAACAGGAAGATTGCACGTCTCCGACAGCTCAAAGGCATGTTCGGTCATATCGACGATGGTCGGCATGTCATAGCGCGGGTCGATAAGCGGCAACGATGATTTAAGCGCCGTCGCGTGGGTGCGCTCCTGAATAACGCTGGCTCCTTCACCGTAATCATCGCCGATAACAACCACCGCCCCGCCCTTGACCCCGGCTGAGGCAAGATTGGACAGGGCGTCCGAGGCCACATTGGTGCCGACAATGGATTTCCAGGTCACCGCACCGCGCAGGGGATAATTAATCGACGCGCCCAGCATCGCTGCGGCCCCGGCTTCCGAGGCAGACTGTTCAAAATGAATACCGTAGGGTTCAAGCACAGTGTCGCGGGCATCGGCGAGTACGTCCATCAGGTGCGAGACGGGCGCGCCCGGATAGCCGCCAACGTAAGAAACGCCAGCCTGCAACAGTGCCTTGGTAACCGCCAAAATCGCCTCGCCATGAAATTCATCGCCTTCGCCAAGCAGAAGTTTTTCCGCCTCGCGAGCAAAGGAGCGTTCTCTTGTTAAGGCTTTCAGGGCGGCGCTCATGAGGCCATACCCCAGCCAGGTTTACCACCCGCTCCACCGCCGCCGGCGCCGCGCTCGGGTGTATGATTAATGGCGTAGCCCTGATTATAGGATGCCTTCGTCACCAACATATATTTCATCCACCATCCAGCCGCCAGGGCGCAAATCCCGGCCAATGCGCCGACAACAGGTGCGGCCCCGACAAACAGGTATCCACTGGCAATCAGGATGATCGGCAACAGGTGGCCGAACAAGCCGAAAGGTAAGCTCATTGTTTTTATAACCCGCAAGGCTTCATCGGGGGCTGTGCCATTCAGGGATTTGCGATAAGTGCGCCAACTCCGCAGCCTGAGAACCAGAAGCACCGCCAAAACTGTGGTCAGCCCGGCGTAGACGGGCGGCGCCAGGAAACCGACGGCAACCAGCAGTCCCGTTCCCTCACACAAACCACTGGTCATGATCAGCCTGACGATAGCGGGTGTGCGCCAGGCAGGAATCCCCTTGCTCGCTTTAAGAAGGCGCGCCTGACAATAAAGGAAACCCATAGCAACCAGTGCGGCCACGCTCAAAAGCGGCCCGGTGCCAAACCATCCGGCGACAAAGGCCAGCGGAAACAGCAACCCGGCAACCATCGATTCACGGCTCATCCATGATGTTTGGGGATTGAAAAAGACATTCAGCGGAGCCCGCCACGGTCTGCCCGTTTCAAGCCAGACAAGGAACAGGCCAGCACCGACAAAGGCCAGGGCAAGCAGCACATATAAAAATGATAGAGGCGCATAAAAGGACGCAACCGCGATCGCCGCCAGCAATCCACTGCCGGTGCCGCCGCCAATAAAGTTACCAGCCGCCCGCCAGTCCCAATGTTGTTGGAGCCACGGGGCGGCACCCCCGACGTTGCCGATGCCGGTGGAAAATAATGACGGGGCCTCCACCTCATCATCGATCCCGGCATTGTTCTTTCGCTTCCAGATATAGTGAAAGCCGGGTTCTGTACCCAGTTCCGCGTGCATCCTAAACGTCTGATGCGTATCCAGTAATCTGGAAACGTTGCTGTCCGGGTCTTTCAGGTCGCCAAAATGCAACGCCCCGGCGATGCAGGAATTAACGCAAGCCGGACTCGCTTCATGGTCGATGCCGGGTGTCAGGCCATTGGCCAGGCCATAATCGACGCGGTCCGAACAGAAGGTGCATTTCTGGGCCACACCAAGACGCGCCGGGTCTTCACGACGGGCCTCGTTTTTCATGCCAGCGCGACCGCCATAAGCAAAAGTCGGCCCGTTGACTTTATAGCGAGCTTGATAGGGACAGGCGACGGCACAATAGGCGCAGCCGATGCAAAGATCATAATCAATGGTGACGATGCCGTCAGCGCGCTGGCGGGTCGCCGTTGACGGGCAGACGTGCATACACGGCGGGTCTTCACAGTGCATACAGCCGACCGGAACAAAAACCCGCTTCACATCCGGGTAGGCACCAACTTCAAGATCAAGAACCTTGCGCCATTGGACCGAAGGCGGCGTGGCGTTGGTGTGCTTGCACGAGGCCGTGCATGTCTGGCAACCGACACAGCGCTCAAGATCGGCGACCATTCCCCAGCGCGTCATGGTGCTTTCTCCACCACCCTGATGGTAGCGCGAACCAGATCAGCGCCTGAACCCGTGGAATCGGTCAAATCCAGCAGCATCGGCGTCAGCTTGTTCATGCTGGGCACATCGAAGGTCTTGGCAAGCGGTGTCGCCCAATGATCGAACTGGCCGATCATGACAAGGGTATCGGGGCGCACTCCCTGGCGCAAAATTGCCCTGCCCCTTGTCGTGTTCAGGGGTGAGGCAATCTCGACCAGATCACCCTGACCGATGCCAAGTTCAGCGGCCCGCCCGGTGTTCATGATAACCCCGCCGTGACCGGCGATGTTAGAGGCAACTTCACGGATCATCTGGATATCGGCGTTACCACCCCAAGCGTATTGCATGGAGCGCGAGGTCACTAGCCAGAAAGGGAAATCATTAATGTCGATATCAAAATTTTCCTCAAGCGCCCGCTCCCAAAGGGCGGCCAGGTCCTGCCACACGGGCAGCGGTTCGTATTCATCAAGCTGGGCGTCCCACCAACTGATGCCACTTTCATGGAGCCGATTGGCCAGTTGTTTGCCAATCCTGTACAAACCTTCCTGATAGGGCATTTCAAAGCGCAGGCCCTGGTCTTCCAGTTCTGGATACAGGTACCAGTTCAAACGCTCGTAAGGGATCGTCTTTAGTCCGTGTTCGCGGTAATAGTCCAGCCCGTCCTGATTTTTTCCGTCCGACATTTCAACACTGGCCGCCCGGCAGACCGCGTCCCAGATTTCCTCGACCGAATGCTCCGTCCCCTCATCCAGCGAACAGTCGACCACATCGCTGGTCAGCCGCACACCGGCAGCGCCGCGGTTGATGGCATTGTTATAGGCTTCCAGAAGCCCTGTGCGCTTGGCAAGTTCAGTGGCGATCCAGGTGAAGTCCCTGGCCTCGCCTTGTGTCTCAACGATCGGTTGTCGCAGGGCGAACCCCTGATGATCCCAATACTGTTCAAAATACTTGGTGCCCCCGATACGGATCAGCTGCAGGCTTTCAAGGTCGGTGCATTCAGGCAGCAGGATGTCGGCCATATGGTTGGTTTCATCAGCCGTATAAGCGAAACAGACCGTAAATGGGAACCGGGAAACCGTGTCGGCAATGGAATCCGTATCCCAGAAGGAAATCACCGGATTGGTGCGGTAGACGAACCAGACATCGGGTAGCGTCGGTTCCGGCCAGTTTTCGGGCGTATCATTTTGCAACATCCAGGCGATGTGGGTCGGTCCCAAAGCCTGGCTCCACGGCGAATTCGCGACCAGGGGAATGAGTGTCCGGTTGGCGTTGCGCACGTCGGGTCTGGAGACCCAGTTTTCCTTGTCGGTCGGATTCATGGGATAGTCCATAAAACCGTCCCGTGACGGTTTGACACTGGCCTGGCGCGATGTGGCGGGCCGGTTCAGGCGGACCGTGGTGCCCAGCGTGCCGCCGGGGACTTCAAGTCCGCCAATCAGGCAGGCCAGCAAGGTGCGCGCCCAGCAGCAATCAAAGCCACCCCAGCCGTTGTTAACAGTTTTACCTAAGGTAATGGCCACCGGCCTGAGTGGCAGAATGCGGCCTTCAATTTCAATGGTCTCGCCAACACGGGCGTGTTCAAGGTATTCCAGCGCGATACGGCGGATGGTTTTAACCGGCACGTCACAAATTTGAGAAGCCCACAGCGGGCTATAGGGCTTGGTATGTTCGACCAGTTTTTCCCAGGCCGTTTGACAGCGCTCGTTTACATGTTCCCATTCCTTGCCGTCGGCGCCTTCTTCGATGCCGTGCTCAACCAGAAACGGCGCTTCCAGAACCGGCTCCGCACCCGGCGTATCGAAGGGCACCGGCTTGTCGGTGTTGGCGTCCCAGATCAACGGCTTGCGGGTTTCGGGGTCTCGCATGTAATAGCCGAACTTGCCCAGCAAATAAGGCGAGGAGGTTCGGTGTTTGATGAAATCAAGATCAAGTTCTTCCCATTTACGCTCATGAAGAAGGACATGGATCATGGCCATCAGGAAAGCCGGGTCGCTTTTCGGGCGGATTGGCACCCATTCGGCTGAGCAGGCCCCGGTGATCGAAAGGTGTGGTTCCAGTTGCACCCGCTTCATGCCCCGGGCACGGGCGTCGGCATGCCGGCTTACGCCGCAGACGCCACCCGACGCTTCGACGTTGCTGCCAAAGGAAAGCACGTATTCACACAGCGGCGTATCGGGTGCAACGGTGAAAGCGCGATGCCAGAACTCGCCGTACAGATGTTCGGAATGATAACACTTTACCCCCTGCCCACTGCCAAAACCTGCATCAATGGGGCCCCAGGCACCCAGAAAAGCGGGGAAAGTTCCCATGTAGGATGTCGGCGTTCCGCCACCACCGAAGCTGGCGGCAACGCGGGGGTAGCCGGATTCGTCTTTAAGCCCCTTTGCCCGGCATTCGTTTAGATTGTCGGCGACCAGATCAAGCGCTTCGTCCCATGAAACCGGGACAAATCCGGGGTCTTCATTTGGGCCCTTTTTCGGGTTTGTCCGCTTCATCGGGGTTTTGATGCGGTGCGGGTTATAGGTCTTTTGAACAAGCCCGTAGGCCTTGACGCACACTTTGCCAGCCGCAGGATGAACGGCGGCTGAGTCAAAATTAGGCTGAACTTCTGTCGCCACCCCGTCTTCGACACCGACCGTCAGCAGGTCGGGGCCGGAAACGCACTGGTAACAGTAAGTCGGAACGTCGCGACGCGCCTGCGGGTCTTTCTTGCTCATTGAACTATATCTTTTCGGCTTTTGCCTTGAGCCGTTGTTCCAGTTTTGACATCTCTACAACAAAGCGCACATGGGTACACGTGGCGACTTGTTCAATATCATCTTCAGCCGTCACCTCGAAGGTAACCAGCCTGCCCTCAACGGATTTGATAGTTGTTGAAAGAGTAACAGTCATGTTCAGAAGGGTCGCCCCCATATGATCGATTTCGACCCGGGTGCCAACGGAGTCCTCGCCCGGGTCCAGATGTTCGAGCAACAGATCGCGGCAACTATGTTCAATATCGTGGACAAGCTTGGGCGTCGCATAGACGCGCAACGCATCACCCATGAAGTCAATGGTGCGCTCTTTATCGACTGTAATTTGACGGCTGGCCTGCACACCTGCCTTGAGCGAGTCTTTCATTTGGTATTCTCCAATGACGTCCTGAATAATTGTTAGCCTATAGAACAATCTATTTCAGGCATTCATGTACGACAATACTTATTTGTACGTCCGGTATGTGTTCTCGCTAGATTATAGCAGCTAACCGGCGACGGCGGATTCTGGAATGTCTTTGCCTTCGGCCATACTGTATCCACAACCTAGGGCTTCCAGATTAAGGGTCAGGAATTTACCGGGAACCATGGCCCGGACCGCTTCTTCCAGAAAGCCGTAAGAACAGATATCGCCAAGACTGATTAGTGCCCCCAGGGTAATGATGTTGGCGACACGTTCGTTGCCTAGTTTCAGGGCGGTCTCGCTTAAGGGCAAATGATAGACGCTAAAGTCCCCCGATGGCGGCTCTGGCACATGGCGGGTGTCGGCAATGACAATGCTTTGTTCTTTAAGCAGCGGTAAAGAAATATCGAGGGCGCTCTGATCCAGCACGACCAGATAATCCAGTGACGTCACCAGCGGATAGACGGCGACACCTTCACTGACGACAAGATCCGACCGGCTGAGGCCACCGCGCGAGGTCGGCTCGTAACTTTGCGATTGAGCAATGCGTTTATCAGCAAGGTTTAACGCGTAGGCGAGAATCTTTGCCGAAAGCTGCAGTCCCTGGCCGCCTGAACCACTGAAACGAATTTCATAATCCTGCATGACTTACTTACCAGAACCAGCCTGAACGGATTTTACGTGGGCGCGATAAAGGGCGCCATATTCGGGTCGCTCGATTTCGGCAAAAACGCCTGTTTTCATGTGATTTGTGCGGAACGGTTCGTCGACAACATTGCCATAAGAATCCGGGCGCATACTGCCCTTCTGGCTGAGAATCATTTCAGGGGATTCTCCAAGGTCATTCTTGCGTCCGAAAATCTCGGTACAATCGGATATCACCTCGATGAAAGAAAAACCGTCATGGGCCAGGCCCTGTCGCAGAAGATTTTTCAGTGACGGGGTTTGCAGGGTCACTTCGCGACCGACAAAACTGGCCCCCGCAGCCACCGCCAGATCACAGGCGTTGAAGACGGGCTCTATGCTTCCCATCGGCGAGGTCGTCGTGTAACGGGTCTGACTGGTGGTCGGCGACGCCTGACCGCCGGTCATGCCGTAAACTTCATTGTTCAGCATCATGCAGGTCATGTTCAGGTTGCGTCGACAAGCGTGGATCAAATGATTGCCGCCAATTGCCAGACAGTCACCATCCCCGGT
>JACNJU010000005.1 GCA_014382375.1 Rhodospirillaceae bacterium | reverse complement strand
CGACCGGGAAATTTATACAGGGCCGCCGCCGCGCCCAGCGGCATCCCGATGAGGGTCGCCAATCCGACAGCGGTGATGCTGACGCCAAGCGACAGGCCGACAATTTCGAGTAAATCCGCATCCCCCTGGACGACAAGTCTCAGGGCAGCGCTTAAGGAGTCGGAAAAATCATTCATAACGGGGCTACATAAGAGTCATTCTTAAAAATATCCGTTATAAAAACATAAAAATGCATAAAAAAACATAAAAAAACTAAAAAAGCGAAATTTCAGCAGTTTTAGCGATTTAATGAGGATTTTCAGGGAGGGGATAAAAAAACGAAGGCCGCTGGCACCTGGGGATTACGAACTATGGGGGGGGAAGAATTGTCCGTTCCCGGTGACAGCGGCTATCGCTGATCAGTACCGTGGGCTGAGGTCACTGTACTGCTTTTCTTGAACTGATTATCGGTCGCGGGCAGCCGGCTGTAATTGACATGGATCAAGAGGAGGCTTTTTTTACCCGTACCGCTGCGAACTTGAATTCGGGAATTTTGCCGTAGGGATCAAGGCTCGGATTGGTCAGTAAATTGGCCGCCGCCTCGTTAAAGCAGAACGGGATAAAGGCCATGTTTTCAGGGACATCCCGGTCGGCCCGGGTCTTTAATGTGATCGATCCTCGCCTGCTGGTGACGCTGGCCATATCGCCCGGCTCCATGCCCAGCCCTGCAATAGCGCGGGGATGCAGGTTGACCACCGCTTCTGGTTCGATAGCCGAAAGCACGGCGGCGTGGCGGGTCATCACCCCGGTGTGCCAGTGCTCCAGCATGCGCCCGGTGGTCAGGATGGTCGGATAGTCGTCATCGGGAAGCTCGTCCGGTGGTTCGACCTGGGCCGGTACCAGTCTGGCCCGGCCATTGGCCGTCGGGAAACCATCGCCGAACAGGATCTCCTTGCCGGGCTCCTCTTCGGAGGCGCAGGGATAGGTGACATGGTTTTCGTTTTCCAGACGCTGCCAGGTGATGCCCTTGATCGAGGCCATGGTCTGGCGCATTTCGGCAAAAACATCTTGCGGGCCCCGGTAAGCCCAGTCGAGACCCATGCGTTGGGCGATTTCCTGTATAATCCACCAGTCTTGCCGTGCCTCGCCCGGCGGTTCAAGAACCTGACGGGCCATCTGTACCTGACGGTTGGAATTGGTGAAGGTGCCGAATTTTTCAGGGAAGGCGGAAGCCGGCAAGACCACATCGGCGAAGTGGGCGGTTTCAGTCAGGAAGATGTCCTGCACCACCAGATGATCAAGCTTGCTGAAGGCGGCGCGGGCGTGGGCCACGTCAGGGTCAGACATGGCCGGGTTCTCACCCATGATATACATACCGTTTATGGTTCCGGCGTGAATGGCATTGATGATTTCGACCACGGTCAGGCCCGGCTCCGGATCCAGTTCCATACCCCACAGTTCCTCGTAGCGGGCGCGGACATCGGCGTCGGTGACGGACTTGTAATCGGGGTAAACCATTGGAATCAGGCCAACATCGGAGGCCCCCTGCACGTTGTTCTGACCGCGCAGCGGATGCAGACCGGTGCCGGGTCTGCCGACATTGCCGGTGACAAGAGCCAGGGCGATCAGGCAGCGGGCGTTATCGGTGCCGTGAACATGTTGGGAAATGCCCATACCCCAGTAAATGATAGCCCGCTCGGCACTGGCGTAGGTGCGCGCGACGGTGCGGATGACATCGGCGTCGATACCGCACAGGGGGGCCATTTTCTCAGGCGAAAAGCCTTTGATGTGCTGCTTTAAATTGTCGAAACCTTCGGTGTGACGGGCAATGTAATCGGCGTCTGTCAGCCCTTCTTCGATGATCACATGCAGGATGGCGTTGAGCAGGGCGACATCCATACCCGGTTTGAATTGCAGCATGTGGTCGGCGTGTCGGGTCAGGCCCTGACCGCGCGGATCCATGACGATCAGCGTCGCACCGTCCTGTCTGGCGTTCTTGATAAAGGTCGCGGCGACGGGGTGGTTCTGGGCCGGGCGCGAGCCGATGACGATAATCACGTCGGCGTCCTTGGCTGCGGTGAAGGGGGCGGTGACGGCGCCTGATCCAATGCCTTCCATAAGCGCTGCAACCGAAGAGGCATGACACAGACGGGTGCAGTGATCGACATTGTTTGAACCGAAGCCGGTGCGGACCAGTTTTTGCACCAGGTATGCTTCCTCATTTGAGCCTTTGGCCGATCCAAAACCGGCCAGCGCCTTGTCACCCCTGATTTGGCGAATTGATTTCAATCCCGATGCGGCAAGATCAAGGGCTTCCGCCCACGTTGCTTCACGGAAAATCTTGCTCCAGTCTCCGGCATCGAATTGGGGATCGGGGACTTTCGGCGCATCGTCGCGGCGAATGAGCGGTGTCGTCAGACGGTGCGGGTGGTGCACGTAGTCGAGGCCGAAGCGGCCCTTGACGCAAAGCCTGTTCAAGTTACCCGGCCCGTTGCGCCCGGCCATACCGACGATGCGATCATCGGCGACTTTATAGGCGACCTGACAGCCGACACCGCAATAAGGACAGAGCGAGCGAACTTCCCGGTCAACATTCAGGGGTGGTGATTTTTCCAACAAGGCGCCGGTTGGGCAGGCCTGTACACACTCACCGCAAGCGACGCAGGTGCTTGTTCCCATGGGATCGGCGATATCGAAAACGATTTCCGAACGGGCCCCGCGCCGGGCCATGCCGATGACGTCGTTGACCTGGATTTCCCGGCAGGCGCGGACACAGTTGGTACACTGAATGCAAGCGTCCATGTTGACCGAAATGGCCGGGTGGCTGGTATCAGGATCGGGTTGCGGGCGACACCCGAAGCGGCTTTCCGTGAGCCCCATTTGATCGGCCATTTGCCAGAAACGGGATTGCGGGTCGGGACCCGTCGCGCGGGTCGGCTGATCGGCGATCAGCAGTTCCATCACCATATTGCGGGCTTTTGTCGTTCGTGCTGATGCGCTTGAGACGGTCATGCCCTCGCTGGGCAGACGTTTACAACTGGCCGCAAGAGTACGCTCACCGTCAATTTCGACCAGACAAAGGCGACAGTTGCCATCGGCCCGGTAATGCTGGTTGAGGCCCGAGCACATATGCGGAATGGCAATGCCCAGCCTTTTTGCGACCTGGAATATGCTTTCGCCGGGCTCTGCCTGAGCAGGTTTTCCATCAAGGGTGAAGGAGATGACGTCGCTCATTTCAGGTCTCCCTTGAAAAATTTAAGGGCGCTGATAACCGGATTGGCCGCCGCTTGTCCTAAGCCACAAATCGATGCGTCGCCCATGGCCTCGGCAAGCTCGCCGATCAGACCTGCGTCCCAGTCCCCGGCCGCAAACATCTGTGATAATTTATCGCAACCGGCCCGGCACGGGGTGCATTGGCCGCAGCTTTCCTCTTCAAAAAAGTGGGTCAGGTTGCGGACAACAGTTTTGATATTGTCTTTGTCGGACAGAATAACAACGGCCGACGAACCGACGAAACAGCCGTATTGTTCAAGGGAACCAAAATCGAGCGGCACATCGCCCTTGTCTGCGGGAAGCATGCCACCCGACGCGCCGCCAGGCAGATAACCTGCAAAAACATGACCCTCGGCCATTCCACCGGCGTGGTCTTCGATCAAGGTGTTAACGGTGGTTCCTGCTGGAGCCAGCTTGACGCCGGGGTCACGGACACGTCCCGAAACCGAATAGAAGTGGGGTCGCCCGGCTTCAAGATAAGGCTCTGCACCTTTACTGATAATTTCGGTGACAAAGTACAGGGTTTCGACATTGTTGATCAGGGTTGGACGTCCGAACAGGCCCTCATTGGCCGGGAATGGCGGCCTGTTGCGAGGCAGGCCACGTTTGCCTTCCAGGCTTTCCAGCAGGGCAGTTTCCTCGCCGCACACATAAGCCCCGGCACCCCGCCTGAGGTGAATTGTGACACCCTGGGTCAGGCCAGCCTTTTCAAGCAAGGCGATCTCGGTTTTCAAGATGGCGCGAATGTGCGGATATTCGTCGCGCAGATAGATGTAAATATCTTCAGCCTCAACGCTCCAGGCAGCAATCAGGGTCCCTTCGAGGACCTTGTGGGGCGTCGTTTCAAGGCAATGACGGTCTTTGAAGGTTCCGGGTTCGCCTTCGTCGGCATTAAGCGCGACAATGCGGGGCTTCGGGTTATCAAGCAGAAAACGCCATTTGCGGGCGACGGGGAAGCCAGCGCCGCCAAGGCCACGCAGTCCGGATGTCTCGAGTTGCTCAAGAATATCCTCAGCCTTTTTGTCGCCTGAAAGGCAGGCTTCAAGGGCTGCGTAACCCCCATCCTTGCGGTAGGCGTCATACCCTTGGTAGGAAACGGGTTGGGTTTCTGTTCTGCTTCCGGTGATGGCTTCCTGAACGATCGCCGTGTTGGCATGGCCAAGGCGGTTGCCGCCGACGGCAACGGCCGGGGCCGTCTCGCACGCGCCGATGCAAGGCACCGGTTGCACACGGATGGAGTCCCCCAGAGCGGCTTGCAGGGAATTCAGAAGGTCCCGGGCACCAGCCATTTCACAGGCAATACCGTTGCATACGCGTACCGTCAGGGGTGGTGGCGGTTTTTCGCCTTCCTTGACCACATCGAAATGAGCATAGAAGGAAGCGACTTCGTAAACCTCGGTTTGCGACAATTTCAGCTCACTGGCCAGCGCAACCAGATGGGCAGCTGACAGATGGCCGTATTCATCTTGTATCAGGTGAAGAAATTCAATCAGTAAATCCTTGCACCGAGGCGCATCGCCAAGCAAGCGGCGGACGACATCCAGGGCTTGTGGATCGAGCTGGCGACCTTTGGTGTGGCTTGCTGATTTGCTGGATTTTCCGGACACTATTTATCTTCCGCTCAATGGATGCAGCCGCTGTTCTATTATGGACCTGATTATCCATTATGAATATCGTCATTGAATACTGGTTTCCTGCCAAGAAAACGACGTATGTTTTCCTTGTGCAGACGTTTTGTAAATATCTGGGAAAATAGAGTTGCCATGCAGGTGGATTTAAAAGTCGTTCAATTACTGTGCTCGCGCTTGTGCCATGACCTTATTGGCCCGGCAGGCGCCGTTCATAATGGTATGGAATTGTTTGAGGAAATGGGCGTCGATGGTGGTGGTGATGCCCTTAAAATGGTATCGGCCAGCGTTTCCCAACTATCTGCACGGCTTGGTTTTTTCAGGATGGCCTTCGGACTGGGCGGCTTAAGTGGCAGGCAAGCAGCTTTAAGCGAAGCACGGCAGTTGGCCGGGGCATTTCTTGAAGGCGGGCGGATTGATCTGGATTGGCCGACGGACAGCGCTGCCGAACAAATCTTGCAGCCCTCAAGCCCGATGATCAAATTGTTATTCAACATGATTTTGGTGGCCATCGATACCCTGCCCAGGGGTGGGTCCCTTACCGTTTCTCTGGTCAGGGTGGACGATAATCAGGGTGGCCCCGGCGTTGGCATGGCCATCAAGGCGGCTGGTGAGGGGGCAATCCTGAAAGATGACTTGAAATCAGCCCTTTATCCAGAAACTGCTGAAGGTGGCCAACCAGAGCTTAATGCACATAATATCCATGGCTTTTTCTGCTACCAGCTGGCCCAGGATCTGGCATGCGAAATAGAGGTTTCAGCCGTTGAAAATGAAGTCCGGTTTGCAGTTCTTGTGCAAGAGTAAAAGGATCGCTAGACTATTCTGGATTAGGTATTATCTATAAGGGTTTATGATGGTTATCATAGCCTTATTCCCTGGCTCTGCAGCGGGTGGTGGAGTAAGTTTTTGAGCGAAGGATTAAGGTGATTCATCTGTTCCAGAGTAACCCTGAATAGGCTAGGGTTACTGGAAAATGGAATGTTATTTTCAGGGAATGCGCCAGTTTGTAATAAATGAGGGCGTGTTTTAGCGGAGTTTAAGGGAAAATCATGGAACTAGAGATGGACGACCTGCTCAGTGAATTTTTGACTGAGACCACTGAAAGTCTGACAGAACTTGATGGTCAGATGGTGCAGTTTGAACAGGACCCCAGCGATACGGGTATTCTGGGAAATATTTTTCGCCTCGTTCATACGATCAAGGGAACTTGTGGATTTCTGGGATTGCCGCGCCTTGAATCTGTCGCCCATGCTGGTGAAAACGTCCTCGGCAAGTTCCGCGATGGCGTTCTTGAGGTTACTCCCGAAGCGGTAACGCTGATCCTTAAATGCCTGGACCGTATTCGCGAACTTCTTGATGAACTCGAAGCAACCAGCGCTGAACCTGAAGGCAGTGACCAGGAAATCATTGATGAATTGAATGCGATGGCTTCCGGAGAGGCAGCTCCGCCGCCTGCGGTTGACGCCGCACCAGCCAAAACAGAGGCCGGTGGTGAAGTTTCAGCCAATGAATTTGGCGCGCCGGTTGCTGCCGAGCTTTTGGCTGAGGTCGAAGCCGCTTCTGCAGAAGGCGTAACGGCTGCAAGTGATGAGCAAATGGCGGCTGAAAGTACTGATGATGCAATGCCCGCCGCCAATGAATTCGGCGCACCGGTTGCAGCAGAACTTCTTGAAGAAGTGATGGAAGCAGAATCCCAGGGTATCAAGGCTGCCAGCAGTGGCCAGATGGATGCCGAAATGGCGGCCGAGCGTTCCAAGGAAGAAGCGGCCAAGACCCCGGTGCCGGAAGCCAAGGTTCCAGCCAAGGCAACAAGTACGGCGGCAGCCAAGAAAGATGAAAAGGCGCCTAAAGAGGCATCTGTCGCCGCGTCCACCATTCGCGTTCACGTCGAAGTGCTGGAAGACTTGATGACAATGGTCAGTGAACTCGTTTTGACCCGAAATCAGCTTAACCAGATGGTTCGTGGCCATGATGATTCTGAATTCACCGTCCCTTTGCAACGCCTGAGCCACATTACATCGGACTTGCAGGAAGGGGTGATGAAGACCCGTATGCAGCCAATCGGCAATGCATGGGCCAAATTACCGCGTATTGTCCGCGATCTGGCCGTTGAATCCGGTAAGAAAATCGAGCTTAAGATGATCGGGGCTGAAACCGAACTTGACCGCCAGGTTCTCGATCTCATCAAAGATCCCCTGACCCACATGGTTCGCAACTCCGCCGATCACGGACTGGAAATGCCAGCTGACCGAGCGGGCATCGGTAAGCCGGAATTGGGGACAGTCAAACTCAGCGCCTATCATGAAGGCGGTCACATTATTATTGAAATTGCTGACGACGGGCGGGGTCTTAATACGGACCGTATTGTTCAAAAAATCCTCGATAATAATCTGGCTACCGAGTCAGA
The DNA here is from genome assembly GCA_014382375.1 of Rhodospirillaceae bacterium. Taxonomy (GTDB): domain Bacteria; phylum Pseudomonadota; class Alphaproteobacteria; order Rhodospirillales; family JABHCV01; genus JACNJU01. The sequence continues at coordinate 2,689 of JACNJU010000005.1, read as the reverse complement.
AATCGAGGATATGACCGACCAGCAGATTCACATGCACATTTTTAAGGCCGGTTTCTCGACGGCGGAAAAGGTGACAAGTGTATCGGGCCGCGGTGTCGGCATGGATGTTGTCCGCACCAACATTGAAAAGATCGGTGGCACCGTCGAGTTGAATTCGATTGAGGGCAAGGGATCGACCTTCCTGATCAAGATTCCGTTGACCCTGGCCATTGTCTCCGCCCTGGTTGTTGAGTGCAGTGGGGAAAGGTTCGCTATTCCGCAAATTAGTGTTCTTGAACTGGTTCGCGCCTCAGGTGAATCTGAAAACATGATCGAAATGATCAACGAATCACCGGTACTCAGGCTTCGCAATCGCTTGCTGCCGCTGGTCCATTTGCATGATTTGTTGAAACTGGGCGAGAAGAAAGACACTGAAGATGAACTGTTCATCGTCGTTACCCAGGTTGGGGCATATTCATTCGGCATCATTGTGGACCGGGTCTTTGATACGGAAGAAATTGTGGTCAAACCTGTGGCGCCTATTTTGCGCGACATTCCTTATTACTCAGGCAACACCATTCTTGGTGATGGTTCGGTTATTATGATTCTTGATCCTAACGGGATTGCAGGTTCGACCGGTGACATGGGTAAAGGCAAATCCGATGCCGACGCCGATGCCGAATCGATTGGCCATGCAGAGGAAACCTCGACCATGCTGATCTTCCGCGCCGGTGGCGATGAATTGAAGGCAGTGCCGTTGGCCCTGGTCGCCCGTCTTGAAGAAGTCGATATGGAATCGACGGAAAGATCCCATGGTACTTATGTTGTCCAGTATCGTGGGCATTTGATGCCGTTGATACCCTTTGACGCTTCCCATGAATGGAAGAAAGAAGGGCGTCAGCCTATTCTTGTATTTACTGATCGTGATCGTTCCATGGGACTGGTCGTGGATGAAATTGTGGATATCGTTGAAGACCGACTGAAAATTGAGCTTTCGGCAGATCAGGATTCATTGATCGGTAGCGCCATCGTCGATGGCAAGGCGACTGATATCATCGATGCCGGTTACTTCCTGACCCAGGCGTTCTCGGACTGGTTTGGCGATAACGACGGTGCTTTTGGTACCGGCGAGTCAGTCCATGGATCGAAGAAGGTGCTTCTTGTTGATGATAGTCCGTTCTTCCGTAACCTGTTACGTCCGGTCCTTTCCGTTGCCGGATATGATGTAACGACGGTTGAAAGTGCAGGTGCCGCCCTGCGTATGAGAGAATCCGGAATCGTTTTTGATGTCATTATCAGTGATATCGAAATGCCCGAAATGGATGGTTTCGAGTTCGCTGAAGCGGTCAGGTCCGGGGGCTCTTGGGCCAGCATTCCGATGGTGGCGCTGTCATCCCACGCGACGGAGCAGGATTTTGAACGGGGTCGGCAAGTTGGATTTAGCGAATATGTCGCCAAGTTCGATCGTGATGCTCTGGTATTGACGCTTGCTGATACCATTTCGGCGCTTACGCCGTCTGCAGAATCTTAAACCTTACGATTTGGATGCTCAAAACGTTGCAGGTTTTGATGTTAGCGTTCGGGTTCTAAAAGTCTTGGTTATGTGTGGTATAGGTAGTAGCCTATTCTCATCGATATTATTGGTATTAACAGGTGGCTATAGTGTCTAACCAGCCCAGGGGGGTTGGCAGGATTGTTCACCAGGAATGAAAAAACGTAGGGTGGCATGAAGTCTTGTCTAATTGTTGATGATTCCAAGGTCATTCGAATGGTGGCCCGGAAAATCCTCCAGGAACTGGAGTTCGAAACCGAAGAAGCTGCTGATGGGAAGCAGGCCCTGGAGGCCTGTATTGCAAAAATGCCCGATGCGATCTTACTTGACTGGAACATGCCTGTCATGAGCGGGATCGAGTTTTTGAGGGAATTACGCGTGCTTGACGGTGGAGATACCCCCATCGTTGTTTTCTGCACTACCGAGAACGATATTGAGCATATTCAGGAAGCGATCGAGGCGGGCGCAAATGAATACATCATGAAGCCGTTTGATAGTGAAATAATACAGGCTAAATTTTCTCAAGTTGGTTTGATTTAGCTAGCGGTAATTCGACCAAATTGTTTTCAGTGCGGATAAAAAAGTGTCAGGTACGGCAGAAATAAGTGCAGATAACCCAATCAGGGTGATGGTGGTCGATGATTCAGCAGTCATTCGCGGTCTGACGTCGCGTATTCTGGAAGATGACAATCAAATTCAGGTCGTCGCTTCAGTTGGAAATGGCCTGTTGGCTGTCAATAACCTGTCTCGTTATGATGTCGATGTTGTCGTTCTGGATATAGAAATGCCTGTTATGGACGGGTTGACGGCTCTTCCAAAACTTTTGGAAATCGATCCCACCGTCAAGGTCGTTATGTCCTCGACGTTAACATCCCGAAACGCCCAGATAAGCATGCGCGCACTTGAAGCGGGCGCCGCCGAATACATCCCAAAGCCGACATCTACCGCTGATATTAACAGTGCTGGCGGTTTTCGCCGTGAATTGCATGACAAGGTGAAAAATCTTGGGCTCGCCCGTCGTCAACAGGAAGGACCATCGATAAAGCCCGCACGGACAAAGGGGCCCGATCGCGGGGGGCCCGCAACCCCCAAAGCCCCCAGCGCCCCCGTGACCCCGCGCAAACCTGGTTTGGTGAAGGCACAAGCTCTTGCCATTGG
>JACNJU010000015.1 GCA_014382375.1 Rhodospirillaceae bacterium | reverse complement strand
GGGAGCCGTCCACGGCATCAAGAACAGACATTCGTGCGCTCTCCCATTGAACTGGGATCATTCCTTTTCAATGCCGTAGCGCTTCATTTTTTCCCACAGATTTTTGCGAGAAATCCCCAGGTCATCGGCTGCTTGGCCGATAACCCAATCGCATTGGACCAGAGCTTGATGAATCGCCTGACGTTCTGCGCTTTCAACGGATTCTCTCAGAGTATGAGGAGACGTAAGCTCATCGTGGTCTTCGTCCAGGGACATCAGGTCATGGGCCATTATTCGCGGGCCGTCACATAAGGCTACAGCCCGTTCGAGAATGTTTAGAAGCTCCCGCACGTTACCTGGGAACGGCATTGACAAAAGCTTGGCTTCGGCTTCGCCTGAAAGTTTTTTCGGCGGCACACCCATTTCGATGACATGGCGCTCGACGAACATGCGGGCCAGGAACGGAATGTCGGCGCGTCGGTCGCGTAATGCAGGGATGTGAACGTTGATAACGTTAAGCCGCCAATACAGGTCCGCACGGAACCGGCCATTCTTGACGGCTTCGTCCAGTTCCACCTGGGTCGCGGCAATGATGCGAACATCAAGTGGTACAGATTCGGTGCCGCCGACCCGGTCAACGACCTGTTCCTGCAAGACCCTCAGCAGCTTGACCTGGGTTTCGGGCGGGATTTCAGCAATCTCGTCGAGGAAGATAGTGCCCGTGTTGGCCTGCTCGAAACGACCTATATGGCGTTGGGTTGCGCCGGTGAAAGCGCCTTTTTCGTGGCCGAAAAGCTCGCTCTCGACAAGGTTCTGGGGAAGTGCGGCGCAGTTGACGCAAATAAAGGGTTTGTTAGCCCGGCGGCTGTTGTGGTGCAGCAGGGACGCGACCACTTCCTTGCCGACGCCGGATTCACCGGTAATCAAAACGGAACTGTCAACGCCGGCCAGGCGGGCGACAAGGCGTTCGATACGGCGCATTGATGTGCTTTTGCCCAATACGCCGCTGCCCGGTCGGAATGTCTTGCCGTCCAGGCCAAGGGGGGCTGCGGACAGGTTCTGATCCTGAATGCGCGACAGGTTGCGCTGGATTTTCTCGATGAATTCTTTCAGATCGAACGGTTTGGCCAGATAATCAAGGGCACCTGCCTTGACCAGGGCGACGGCGTCGGCGACGTCTCCAAAGGCTGTCATCAGGATGACCGGTATGCCCGGATAGTACTGCGACAGGTAATAAAACAAATCCGCCCCCGAACCGTCAGGCAGACGAATATCGGTAATGACCATATCGACGTCGCCCTTATGAAGCTGGTTGTGGGCCTCGGCGATATCGCAGGCGACCCTGACCGGAATACCCTCAAGCCGCATTCTGTCTTCCAGGGACAGCCGCATGATTTCGTCATCCTCGACAATAAGGACACAAAGGTCGGATGTATCGCCCTCTTGAATGTCTTGCGGCTTCTCGGCTTTTGACATGCTTTCTATGTGCTCATTTCCATAGCCGGTAAGGTGACCTGGAACTGTGTTCCGTTGCCGACTTCGCTTTCAACTTCAATAACGCCGCGCATACTTTCGACCAACCGGTAAACAATCCAGAGCCCCAGTCCTGTTCCGTTCTGTTTTGTTGTGAAAAACGGCTCGAAAAGTTGGTTTTTGTATTCTGGTGAAATGCCTGGACCATCATCAGTCACCTCAAGAATAATGCAATTATCATCCTGGAATGTCCTGAACACTACTGTTCCTTTCTCGCCAAGGGCCTGAATGGAGTTTTTCAGAAGATTGAGAACAATCTGCTGGACTCGCCGCCTGTTGATCATGACATCGTCACCCAAGTGATTATCCCAGACAAAATCGATATCCCGACCGTTGATTTCCGACACGACAATATCGCGAAGGTCGTCAAGAGAAGTGGAGCTACCGGTACCGTGCGCTTCTTCGATGCGAAGCTCGATCAGCAGGCTTTCGACAATATTCTTGATGCGGTTCAAGCCTTTGTCGAGTAGGGGGAGGTAGCGTTCCACCAGTTCCGGGTCGTCGGGGTGTTTTTTCAGGGTGTCGATGCAATTCATCAGACCGGCCAGGGGGTTGTTGACTTCGTGGGCGACACCGGCAGTTATGCGCCCAAGGGCGACCATTTTTTCACTGACGGCGATTTGTTCTTCCAATGTTTTCTTTTCAACCATCTCTTTGGCCATCCTGTTGAAGGTAGAGGCCAGGATGCCCAGTTCATCGTCGTTACTGACGGAAATCGGTTCGATGTTGGAAAGTTCGCCGCGCCCTACAGCCTCCATGCCTTCAGTCATGGCGGTAAGCGGTTTTGTAATTCTTCTGGAAATGGCGGCTCCAAGAAGACTGCCAAGAGCGACCAGGGCAAGTGTCAGGCCAATAATGACAAAAGCAGACCGCTGGGCTTTCAGGTACAATTCCCTGTATGACAGCCTGACGCGCACAATGCCGAGCAACTTCTCGTCGGAATAGATTGGCGCGACACCTTCGAGGAACCCATTTTTACCAATGCCGCTTTTCAGGATGGCTGGACTCCGTACTTCCCTGGAAGCAGTAAACAGGCGCGTTTCATTGTTGCCTGAATGGGCAGGCGGTTTGCCCAAGGGATTGTTGTTAGTATCCAGATGGGCAAGGACGATGCCGTCCGGGTCAAGTACCATCCCTGTCAGGATATGTGTGTTAGCCATACCCTCGGGAACCTGACGGGTCATGTTCTTAAGGCTTTTGTAGAGCGACCAATAATCGCTTTGCAGGATATTTTCAGGTGCCGTTGTGGCAACAGAATGGGCTAGCAGCAAGGCCTTGTTTTCAAGTTCCAGCTGGAAGCGTTGCCAATCCAGGGTGATAATCACGGCACCGATGGTAAAGGCCACACCGGCGACGACGGCAGTAATCGTCAGGGCAAATTTTAAAGCCAGCCCTTTGGGGAAAATATTGAGCCAGGTCATTCCTTGATAGCCGTGCCAACACTTTGATTTGAAGCTGAAAAATCGCCCCGCGGCTGCGTACTTCGGGTTTTCAGAGCCATCTCGCGAATGTTGTCAAAAAGGCTGGGCGAGGATTCCCCAAAACTATCTAATTTCAGACCATCAAGGAATTTGCGCCCGTCGGGGTCGTCCTTCATGGCCAAGATGACTCTTTTCATATGCCAAACCGTTTCCAGATCAACGCCCAGCCGAGAGACAAGCGGCGGGAACCCGAAAGCCGGCGACTGATTGATGACACGGGTCTTGTCGGCAAGCTCGGGACGAAACTCTTTCATGTATTCCCAGATATAGGAATCGACGGCCGCACCATCGGCGAACTGTTCGGCAACGGCCTCCACGGTTTCAGAATGGTTGAAGGTGAAGAATGTCTGGCGAAAAAAGGCTTCCTTGTTGGTTCCTTTTTGAGCGAGAAGGTATTGCGGGTACAGGTAGCCGGAATTGGATTCTGGATCTGAGTAGGCGAAATTTTCTCCCTTCAGATCATCGATTGACTGATGGGGGCTGTCCTTATGAACAATGATAAAGGAATGATAAAGCGGCCTGCCTTTGTAAACCGGCACGGAGAGAAGTTTTATAAATTCCGGATCCCGGTTCTGGACAAAAGGAAAGCCGCAAATCCAGGCAAAATCGAGACTGCCGGATTCCAGCATGTCCATGACCTCCCGATATGAGCGGCGGCGAACGAATTCGACGGGCTGGCCCATTTTCTCGCTCAGATAGTAGGCCCATTGATCGAGAAAACGGAGGTTTTCGCGAACCACCACGGCGGTCAGCCCGAAACGGATGGGCGCGGGAGTCTGCGCAACCTCCTCATGTTCGGCACGCACACTGCTGGCCATGATGGCAGACAGGAAAACGAAAAGGCACAGACACGCCGCCCAGCTTCTCTTCACGGAAAAATTCCTCCCAGAAAAAGTTTTTGCCGTTCCGGCGGGAGCCACAGGTCCCGCTCTTTTTCGTTATTGGCCGTCTGGAAAAATGTTCGCATTGTCCATCGACAGGGTAATTATCCTCTCTTTGTTGATAATTCGCAAATCGTTGATGCGTCCCTATGGCGCTGTTTCAAGCAGTTTGGCGACTGTGTTTTGGCCCTTATGTTACTTATTGGTAACGAGGATTCTCACAAAATCCTCAATAACCATTTGAATTTTATGTGTATTTACGGCTTCGTTACCATGCGGGGTGGAATGTTACCGTCAGGTAACGGAATCTGTGAGTTATCCACAGGGGCGTCCCGCTAGATTTATTAAATAATCAACAATAACAATAAGTTACCTTGCATGGCATGGAATCTGCTTATTAACCCCTAGAAAAAAAGGTCATTCGGCGTGTCTATCACAGCCGGAAACGGGCCAAAAAAGCAGGTAGGGGATCACGACTTGAGAATCGGTTTTTCCGTCACTTGGGGTACAGCGTTCGTTGGCCTTGTCGTCGTCCTTTTCGTGTTGACCGGCGGGTGGTTCGCTCAGGCTACCTACTTTAAACAGTCATCGTTTTGCGGTGGTTCCTGCCACGCAATGACTGAGCAGTTCACCGCCTGGAAGAAAGACAAACACCACGCCAGCAACAACGAAATGAAACAGGAAGCCGGATGCGTCGATTGCCATATCCTTCCCGGTGAAGAGAATTCACTGAAGGAAAAATATCGAGGCTTGCGGCACCTGAGCGCAAGCCTTTACGACGCCAAGATGCCCTTGCCAATCCGTCCTGTGGTTGATGACGAATCCTGTTTGCGTTCAGGTTGTCACGCCAAGGAAAAGTTACAGGACAAGGAAATCAAGTTCACCGAGAAGGTCCGTTTCAAGCACAAAGCCCACTTTGGCGACAAGGTGCTTGAAGGACAACAGGGAATTTCCTGTGAAACCTGCCATTTCAAGGTAACAGAGGAGAAGCATTTCGAGGTCCCCAAGGACATCTGCTTCCTCTGCCATTTGAAGCTTGAAAAACCGACGCTTGAACAAGCCGTCATGGAAGAAGTGACGATTGGTGAAACCGCAGTCACGGAAATCAGTTTCCGTCAAAGGCCTTCCATCGATTTCAACCAAGGCGCTTCAAAGTGCGAAACCTGCCACACGATCCCAACCAATTCATTGCAGGGGCAAATCAGCGCGGAAGATTCCAAGGTTAAGGCGATTACCCATCAAACCATCAAGGAAGCCGGGGTCGCCTGCGAAGGATGTCACTTCGAAATCGTCAAGGGACACGGCGAGGTCAATACTGGAAACGTCGTCTCGAACGGGTGCCTGACCTGCCATAACCGCAGTAGTGAACTGCTGTCAAAGGCCAGTGACGGCAAGCTGATGCACGGTGAACATATTTCCCAGGCACGTGCCGATTGTTTCGATTGCCACAGCGTTATCGAACACAAGAACCGCACCGATCATCTCGATTTTGTTCGTGAAGATTGCACGCTGTGTCATCAGGATCAGCACAAGTATCAAAAAATGCTGCTGGCCGGTATTCCTGTTACCGAGGGTATCCGTGCAGCCCCCCATCTGATGTTCAAGGTCAACACCAATTGCATGGGCTGTCACCTCGAGAAAAAGTTGAGCAAGGGACATGCGGTGCGTACCGGTGCGCCGGAAACATGCGCCGCCTGTCACACCCCCGAACACAAAAAAATGCTGGCCGACTGGCGTAAACAGGTCGGTCGGGATGTCAAGGGTGCCCAGGAACTTGAACTGGAAGCCCAGGAAGCCCTTGAGGCCGCCAAGCAAAGGGGCGTCGCCGCCGAGAAGTTGGCCAGGGCCCAGGAAATGATTGCGGCGGGGCAGGAATTTCTGGAGATCGTTCGCATCGGCAACGGCGTTCACAACAAAAAATACGCGATCACCATTCTCGATGAGGCGTTCGTCAATTTCGAAGACACCATCGATCTGTTGCAAGACGGTGGTTAAGGAGCAGGGGGTCATAGGCCTCTGATGAAGATCAACAAGACACTGACTGACAATAAAGGATGGCACGATGAAAAGGAGAGGGAAACGATGAATAAAATGGATAAACCCAATATCGGTCGCCGTGATGTTCTAAAGGGCGCCGGTATAACTGTGGCTGGCGTGGCGGCGGCAGCCGTTGGTACTGAAATGGCAGAAGCCGCAGCCACAGCCCCCCGCTGGGCGATGGTTATGGATTTGCGACGGTGTATTGGCTGCAGGGCCTGCACGGTTTCCTGTAAATCTGAAAACGATGTTTCGCTCGGGCGTTTCAGAACCGTCGTTCAGGAGAAGACTTATGGTGAGTTCCCCAAAGTCAAAAAGGGCTTCCTGCCAATCATGTGCAATCACTGCGAGGGCAACAAGGAAGACGGTGTCCCGCCTTGCGTTAAAGTCTGTCCGGAATTCCCCGGTGAGCGTCTGACTTTCGTGACGCCTGATGGCGGCAAGATTCGCTATCGCGGTGGTGCGACGTACAAACGCCCGGATGGCCTGGTGCTGATCGACTCGGATCTGTGCATCGGCTGCGGCAAGTGCATTGATGGCTGCCCGTATGGTGTGCGCTCGTTCAATCCGTTTGTTCAGGCCGGCAAAAAACCGGAAAAGCAAGCCGCTGACAAATGCGACATGTGCAAGGAAAGGGTCGCCAACGGTATTGACCCGTCCTGCGTCAACACCTGTCAGGGCCGTGCTCGTATTTTTGGTGATCTCAACGATCCGAAAAGCGAAGTCGCGATGCTGGTAAAGGAACATAACCTTGCCAAGAATGTCCTGCTTCCGAAGGAAGGCACCGATCCACATGTATTCTATATCGACCCGGACAACGTGCTGGAGACGCTCTACACGAAGCGCGAGAAAGGCAAATTGGACCACTACGTGGATTTGATCCCTTAGGCAGCAGCAATCAGATAAGGAAGATGAAAATGAAAAAGTTAAATCGTCGAAACTTTATGACACTTGCTGGTGCTAGCGGAACAGCACTTGCGACGGGTGTCGGAAAATCGAAAAAAGCCCTTGCGGGAACGATGGCGTTTAAAAACGGTGGCCGTGATTTCTCACCGGTAACCGGCAAGGAGCGTGAAGCTATCCCGACAGCTTGCTGGGGGTGTGTAACCCGTGACGCCATGATTGGGTATGTGGAAGATGGTCGGCTTAAAAAACTTGAAGGTCATCCTGACTCCATTCGCACCCTTGGTAAATTGTGCGCCAAGGGCCAGGCTGGTATTAATCAGGTCTATTTCCCCGATCGCATCCTTTATCCGTTGCAACGTGTCGGCAAACGTGGCGAGCACAAATGGAAAAGGATTTCCTGGGACGAAGCTTTGGACATCATTGCCAGCAAACTTAAACCACTTCGCGATGCCGGCAAGCCCGAGCAGTTCATGTACGCCTACGGTCGTCACAAAGCCTCCCAGTGGGCGGTCACGGGCGACTTCCTGGCAGCCTACGGGACCAAGACCATCGGCAATCATACATCGGTGTGTGAAGGTTCTAAATGGGTTGGCCAGGAAAGCCTTTGGGGTGGCATGTACGACAACTGGGATTACGACAAAACTGATTATGTCGTAAATTTCGGCTCCAACCAGTTCGAGACCCACACCAACCATATCCCGACCTCACAGCGCCTGATCAGGGCTATGATTGATCGTGGTGTGCCGCTTTACACCTTCGATGTCAGGCTTTCGAACACCGCCGCCAAATCGACGGAATGGGTTCCAATCAAGCCCGGCTTTGATGGCCTGGTGATGTTGGCGATGATTAACGTCATCATGAACGAAGGACTGTTCAGGGAAGACCACTTCAAGTACATGCGTGTGACACCTGACCATCGGGCGACGACGGCTGAGAAGATTGCAGCGGTCAAGGAACAGGTCGCTGAGTTCACGCCTGAATTCGCCGAAAAGAAAAGCGGTGTTGCGGCCTCCAAGATCAAGGAGATCGCACGTGGTTTTGCCAAGGCCAAATCGGCCTGTCTGGTCACCTATCGTGGCACGGTCATGCACTATCACGGTGCCGATCAGGAACGCGCCGCGATGTTGCTTGCCGCCGTCACCAACAATCTGGACAGGGCCGGTGGCCGCGTCATGGGCGTTGGCGGTAGCTGGAATGCGCCCTCCTCGAAGAAGGCGAAGGTCAGCAAGGGCTTGCATATTAAAGACGGCTTCCCTGGTGAAGCGGCCTATCCAACTCATCATGTCAGCCAGTCGATCATTCCAATGATCATTGATGGCAGCCATGGCAGGCCGGATGTCTATTGGTGGAGTTGCTATAACCCGACCTACATCAACGGCAACAATGAAGAGGCCGCCAAGGCGTTCCAGGACGAGACGATCTTCCCGTTCCTGATTACCACGACCATTGCCTATGATGAATCCTCGCAGTATGCCGACATCATCCTGCCCGACGTCACCTATCTTGAAAGGTGGGATTGGGAAGACATGGTTGATGCCAGCCAGATCGGCGAGAACTACATTCGTCAGCCTCTCGTCAAGCCCTTGGGCGAGGCGAGATGCCAGGGTGACGTATGGCCGGAGCTGGCCAAGAGGTTAGGCTTCGAGCTCGTCTATTCGAGCAAGAAGGACTTCGTCAAGCAGACCTGCGATATGACGCCCGGTGTCAAGGAGGCCGGTGGCTTCGATTACATGGTCAAGAAAGGTGTCTGGCACGATCCCAATGGCAAGCCCAACTATGGTTTCTATGAGGCAAAAGTCGATGTTTCCGGCGACGGTGTCATTCTCGACAAGGATACCGGCGTCTACTGGAACCACAAGAAGGCCGGAGTTGGCCCAAATGCCAAGTACCTCGAGACCGATGGAGCGAAATCAGCTTACGTTGGTCAGGACATCGAGGGGACTCCGCGCAAGGCCTATCCGCCGAACACGAAGTTCGTCAAGTCGGGTCTTCTTGACTTCTACTCCGACAACTTCGTCAAGAAGGGTTTACCAGCGTTCCCAACCTATACGCCGACGCCAGAACACGAGGCTATGGGTAAGGACGACATGATCCTGACCACTTACAAGGTCGCCGTGCATACACACTCCCGGACCACCCAATGTAAGTGGTTGTCCGAGATCAAGCACGACAACCCGGCCTGGATCAACGGCAAGACAGCCGCAGATCGTGGCATTAAGGATGGTGATTCGATCAAGGTGAAAAGCAGTATCGGGGAAATTACGACCACTGCCTACGTCACCGAAGGCATCATCCCTGGTGTCATCGCCATTTCTCACCACTTTGGCAGAAAGTTCTCGGGCATCTACGGATCGGGCAAAAGCGATCCGATCAACGGAGAGGGTGGCGCTCCCGCCGATTCCGACGTCAAGAACATGACGTGGAAAAAGCACGGCGTTCATCCGAACGCGATCATTCCAAACAGCACGGACCCGATTGGCGGGGCACAGCGCTGGATGGATACGGTTGTCCAGGTCTCTAAAGCCTGATCAACTTAAACAACTTGGAGAGTATCTGATGGTAGATTCCCGGAACAACATGGCTGAAATGGCAATGGCGAGAGCCAATGTGTATGGCCTGCTGGCCAATGTTTTCCGGGAGGCACCATCCGGACTTCTCTTGCTAAAGCTTGGGGAGCCGGAATTTTCCGGCTCCCTCAAAGCGCTCGGTCTGTCTCTTGATGAGATGTTTGAGGAAACCCCACACACTCAACTCGTTGAGGATCTGGCCATTGAATTTACAAGATTGTTCATCGGACCGAGCAATCATATTTCGCCCCATGAATCAATGCATTGTGACGCCAGATTTGGGGAGAAAAAAGCCCTTTGGGGTGACCAAACCGTTGCCGTGAAAAAGTTCATGCAGGCCGCTGGAATGGGAATCGATGACGACTTTGGCGGCATGCCCGATCATATCAGCGCCGAGTTTGAATTCATGCAGCAGCTCCTGCAAAGAGAGTGCGATGCGTGGGTCAATGAAGACGATGTGCTGGCTTGCAATATTATAAGTATCGAAAAGAAGTTTTATGACGAGCATCTGTCGCAATGGGTGTCCAACTTCTGTGACACGGTCATTGAATTATCAAAACATGTTTTCTACGCGCAATTCTGTGAGGTCACGAAGGGTTACATGAACTTCGAAAAAGAGACCTTGGAAGAGCTTATCGATGAAGCGCAAAAAACCGTGAGACTTTCCGCGTAACGCTTATTCAGGTTGCTGTGAAGCCCTATGGTTGCCGTACGTT
>JACNJU010000043.1 GCA_014382375.1 Rhodospirillaceae bacterium | reverse complement strand
CCGGAACGGATACCGCGGGGAAGATCGACCTGGGGCAGATCGCCCGTTACCACCAGACGGGCATTTTCGCCCAATCGGGTCAGAAACATTTTCATCTGAACGGCTGTGGTGTTCTGGGCCTCATCAAGAATAACAAACGCATTGGCCAATGTTCGCCCACGCATAAAAGCAAGGGGCGCAACTTCGATTTCGCCGCTTTCCAGCCGCTTGGCGACCTGTTCTCCCGGCATCATATCATGCAGGGCGTCATAAAGCGGGCGCAAATAGGGATCGACCTTTTCCTGCATGTCGCCCGGCAGAAAGCCCAGTTGTTCTCCTGCCTCGACAGCCGGACGGGACAGGATGATCCGCTCGACATCACCCCTGACAAGTCGTTCCACCGCCTTGGCCACGGCCAGATATGTTTTTCCCGTACCGGCCGGACCGATACCAAAAACCAGTTCGTTTTCATCAATGGCCTGCAGATATTTGGCCTGGGTCGGGGTGCGCGGAGAGATCGTCCGCTTGCGGGTTTTGATCTCAATGTTGGCATCGGTGACCTGCGAGCCGGATGTGGAGGCCATCCGCAGCACCGCCTCAACTTCGTGGCGATCAACCGACATGCCTTTCCTAAGGCGCCCGTACAATCCGTCCAGAGCAGCAGCAGCAGCATTAATGGCTTCGGCCTCACCGATCAGCGTTACCTCGTTTCCAACGGACCGGGCTGTCACCCCAAGCTGCTGCTCGATAATTGTCAGATGCGCCTGATGGGCGCCAAAAAGCTGCATGGCAAGACTGTTGTCATCGAAAGTCAACTTGCGGGTGTTTTCGGCGTTGTCCTGCAAACTGTGTGGCTTGGTTGGCGGCGTCATGCGGCGTTCTCTTTATGTTGTTTGGGGTTTCTGGAAGACGAAATATCCCCTTCCGATAGTGATCCGGCCAGGCTGTTGGCTTTGCCTTCTTCTATACACAAGCCGACGATGGTTCCGAACAATTCCTCAGGCGCGGTAACGTGAACTGGCTGCATAAAGGGGCTGCGCCCGACCATCTGCCCGGCTTTTCGTCCCAGCCTGTCGAGCAGAACCGGCATCACGGACCCAACGCAGCTTTTGTTAAATGCCAGTTGCTGGGCGTTCAGGGACTCTTGCAAAATGGCCAGTCGTTCCCCTTTAAGGGCTTCGTCGATTTGATTTTCAAGCGTCGCCGCCGGGGTTCCCGGTCGCGGACTGTATTTAAATGAGTATGCCTGAATAAAACCGATGTCCTCGACCAGTTTCATTGTCGCCTTGAAATCGTCATCGGTTTCACCGGGAAAGCCGACAATAAAGTCCGACGACAGCGCAAGGTCGGGGCGCGCCGCACGCAACCTTTCGACCAAAGCCCGATAATCATCGGCACCATGACGCCGGTTCATGGCCTTAAGGATCCTGTCCGATCCCGACTGAACCGGCAGGTGCAGGAACGGCATCAACTGCTCCACATCCCGATGAGCGGCGATCAGGGCGTCATCAACATCCGCCGGATAAGACGTGGTGTACCTGATCCGCTCGACCCCGGCGATTTCGCTTGTTGCCCGGATCAGACGGCCCAGTCCCCATTCATGTTCATCACCACTGAGTCCGTGATAGCTGTTGACATTCTGACCCAGCAGGGTGACTTCCTTAACGCCAAGATCAACAAGTCTGTGCGCTTCTTCAAGGATTTCAGCGGGCCTGCGCGAGAATTCCGCGCCCCGTGTATAGGGAACGACACAAAAAGCGCAAAATTTATCGCAGCCTTCCTGAACGGTCAGGAAAGCCGACGCACCATCAAGCGCGCCGCTATCCGCAGTCGTTTCAGGCAGATGGTCAAACTTTGCCTCGACCGTGAAATCCGTATTCAACACAGTCCCGCCCTGACGCGAGGTACGGGCGATCATTTCAGGCAGATTGTGATAGGTCTGTGGCCCGAAAACCAGATCGACAAATGGCGCCCGGCGCAATATTTCATCACCCTCGGCCTGGGCGACACAACCCGCAACAGCCAAAATCATATCCAACCCCTGATCTTGCCTGTACTGTTTGGTACGGTTCAGGCGTCCCAGTTCCGAATATACTTTTTCGGCCGCTTTTTCACGGATATGGCAGGTATTGAGAATGACCATATCGGCATCATCGGGATGATCCGTTACCTGGTACCCCAAAGGCAGCAGGACATCAGTCATCCGGGCCGAGTCATAGACGTTCATCTGACAGCCGTAGGTCTTGATATGCAGTTTCCTGGTCAAGTGTCAGGCCCGTCCTTATACCAAAAAGTCATGGCTTGCGCGGGCACATTATCTGAGAAAATGGTAACACTGTGTTTGGGTGTTTCAAGCTGGTTGCGCACGTGCCTTAGATCACTCCTTTTCATCGTCGCCCAAAGGGACGCCGTAAAGCTCGAGCCTGTGTCCGACAAGTTTGAGGCCATGACTTGCAGCGATCTTGCGCTGCAGGACCTCTATCTCCTCGTTATGAAATTCAAGAACCGAGCCACTTCGAACATTGATCAGGTGATCGTGGTGGTCGTCGGTGGCTTCTTCATAACGGGCACTTCCATCGCCAAAATCATGCTTTTCAAGGATCGCAGCTTCCTCGAACAGACGAACTGTCCGATAAACCGTAGCGATGGAAATTTTCGAGTCGATGACCGAGGCCCGGTGATACACTTCATCAACATTGGGATGATCGTCTGATTCTGAAAGAACCCGGGCGATAACCCGGCGCTGGCCGGTCATCTTCATGCCCTTGTCTATGCAGATCTGCTCGATCCGTGATATCGCCGTCATTTAAGGCTCATAACTTCCATTTGCTGAAAACAGCTGCCTAGGCAGCCTTGCCCCGACCTTTACGAGGTTTGGTTCCAAGCCCGATTTTCTTTGCCAGGTTGGAGCGGTGTTTAGCATAATTCGGGGCAACCATCGGATAATCCGCACCCAGGTTCCAGCGTTCACGATACTCTTCAGGCGACATATTGTAAGATGTTTTCAGGTGGCGCTTCAGCATTTTAAGCTTTTTACCATCTTCCAGACAGACGATGTAATCAGGAAAAATTGACTTTTTAACCGCAACGGCCGGGCGCGGACGCTCCGCCGGGCCCTGTTCGCTTCCAATAGAAGACAGGGTTTTATATACTTCCTGTATAAGATTGGGCAGGTCACTGACGGCAACCGTATTATTGCCGACATGGGCCGAGACAATCTCGGTCGTTAGTTCCAGCACCTCATTTATGTTTGGCTTGTCGCTCATTTTCAGAAAATTCCAGTAAATTTATGATTAAGTAATATATAAAGAACACACATCCCAATCGCAAGTTATAAGCATGAATAAAAACAAGCAAAGAATGAATCCGATAGACCCCGACTTCTTCCTGGATATTACGCCAGAGACATGCCCCATGACTTTTGTTCGGACCAAGCTGTTGATCGAAAAAATGGCCCTGGGCGAACTGGCTGAAGTGCGCCTACAGGGCATAGAACCCCTGGAAAATGTCCCTCGTTCAGTGCTTGATATGGGCCATGAAGTGGTCAGTATGGAACCCGAAGCCGAGACCATCACAGACGATGGAATCCATCGATTGGTGATCCGCAAAAGGTAACTTTAGAATCTTCGGTACTTTTAGATATTTTTCTTTATTACTTGCTTGTTATTTCGAGATTGTAAATAAAAGCATCGCTTTTTTTTCCACCGTTGTCGTAATACCCCTTGCGCCTTCCGACAATCGAGAAGCCGCCCTTTTCATAGAGCGCCCGGGCAGCCAGATTATCTTCACCCACCTCGAGGAATATTTTTGCCGCTCCCTGCTTTGTCGTGTGATCGATTAATGCCAGCATAAGCCGCCCTGCCAGTCCGCCACGTCGGGCCTTAGGTAAAACGCCGATGCTGATTATTTCAGCCTCATCGGCGACCAGGCGGAACAAGGCAAAGCCCTGTGGCAGATCGTCTGTGCTGGCAATCAACGCACTGGCACCCGGCATGGCAAGGATTTCAGTAATTGCCTTGTGCTCCCACGGGATATCAAAACAGCCCCCGTGCAGGGCCGAAATAACCTCAGCGTGGGCGATGCCGACTTCAATAATTTCAGCTTTCATGGGCGTAGTCTGCCGCCATCGCGGGGCAGCTTGGCATCCGGTGGACGCAGATAAAGGGGCGTTGGCGAGGGGGTCGGATCGCCAACGTTCCAGCGCTGCGCAGCAAGGGCCGCCACCGCCCTGGCATCCGGGACGCCGGAAGCATCAACGGCGAAAACATCATTTGCCTTTTCAGACAGGGCGACAAGCGCCACCGCACCGGCGTCGCCAACAACACCAATGTGGCCTGAGACATCACCGAGCCACTGGCCCAGCTTTTCAGGCTCAATGGCCTGTGGTTCACCTGCCGCCTGACCCGGTTTTGAAAACATCTGCACATAGATATCAGAGCGCTTCGAATCCAGCGCTACCAATAAACATCCGTCGGGCCATGCGTTTTCATCAACCCCCTGGGCGATCACTTCCGTCGTGCTCAAACCAAGACAGGGAACATCCGCTGCCAGCGCCAGGGCGCGGGCCGTGGCAAGGCCTATGCGCAAACCCGTAAACGCCCCGGGACCAACCGTCACGGCCAGTAAATCAAGCGCGCTTGCGTTCAAACCAGCTTCGTCCAACACAGCGGCGATCATCGGGGCCAGGGCTTCTGCCTGACCACGGGACATTTCACTCAGGCGATAGCTGACGATAGCGCCGTCACACCACAGTGCCACCGAGCAAGCGCTGGTCGACGTGTCCATGGCCAAAATCCGCATCTTGCCTTGCTCCGCTTGTTAATGAGAGGGTTATACTGCGATTCTCGTCAACAACAAGGCTCCTCTTAACCATGACCCTGATCCCCATTACCACCGAAAGCCACGATGTGACGATCACCATGATGTATGCCACCGCTGACAACTTCACCGGCAAGCCGGTTTACTGTCGGCCCGGATGTTACTTACTCGGTGATGCCGAAGTGTTTTTGCGGCGCGCCATCGCCCTTGCACGTGTTCAGGGGTGGCGATTTCAGATCTTTGATGCCTTCCGCCCGTCCGAAGCCCAATTCAGGCTTTGGGATCACACCCCTGATCCGGATTTCCTGACCGATCCCAATCGGGGCTCGCCCCATTCAAGGGGGGTCGCTATCGATCTAACGCTCCTTGACGCCCAGACCGGCGAGGCTCTTGATATGGGAACGCCGTTTGATGCCTTCACCCCCTTGTCGCACCACGGCAATACCGACATTTCCCCGACCGCCCAGGAAAATCGCTACCGCCTGTTGGGATTAATGACGGCAGCGGGCTGGGATTGTTATCTGAAAGAATGGTGGCACTACCAGCTTTTCGATAGCCGCTCCTATGATGTCATGGGTGATCGTGTTCTGGAGCAATCGATGATGGTTTGAGGTTGATTATTCAACCCGACAGGCCTCATCAAAACTGAAGCGGGGACTGCGTCCAAACAGGTTGTCATCGTTGCCGTAGCCGATGGAACAAATAAAATTCGACTTAACTGTCGTGTCTGCAAAGAAATCCGCATCAACTATGGCGTTGTCAAAACCCGACAGGGGTCCGCAATCAAGCCCCAGAGCCCTGGCTGCCATCATAAAATAAGCGCCTTGCAAGGTGCCGTTACGAAAGGCGGTGGTCTGGATCAGTTCGTCATTACCGGCGAACCAGGCGCGCGCGTCCGTGTGCGGAAACAACTTCCCCAGATGTTCATAAAATTCCAAATCGTAGCCAATAATAGCCGTTGCCGGAGCCGCCATCACCTTGTCCACATTGCCGCCCATCAAGGCTGGTCGCAGTTTTTCCTTGGCCGCGTCACTGGTCACAAAAACAATGCGGGCCGGTGAGCAGTTGGCGCTGGTCGGGGCCATGCGGGTCAGATTCCAGATATCCTCGAGCATCCCCTCAGGCAGCGGCTGGTCGGTCCAGCCGTTTCTGGTCCGGGCCTTGTTAAACAACAGGTCGAGTGTCACATCATCGGCTTTCATCGGGCTTCGTCCTTCATTTGCTTTGCATTATACCAAGTTGCATTAATAATAACCCATAGAGATCGCTTACGCAGTTCGTCGAGTAGGAGGAAAGCCGCTGGCGATGCGGTGCACCGTTAAGGCTTTTGAACGGCGTTGCGCCCGTCTTGCGCACGCATCGCCGCGCCGAGCGCTCCTTGCCAAAAGCCTTGTGAAGCCGTCTCTATGGGTCATTATTAGCGCAATTTGGTATTAACCATTACTGTGGAAAATGAGATATCATTGATTAAGGGGTTTAGCGTGCTGCGACATATTCTGTCCGTTCTTTTTGTCATTGTACTTGTCTTGTCCGCCGTGCCGCTTCCGGCCCATGCCGGCAATTCGGCCGTTATCTTTATGTATCACCGTTTTGGTGAGGGTGATTTCCCGACAACCTCCATCAAGATCGCCCAGTTCGAGGCCCATCTTGAGGAATTAAAATCCGGTGGCTATCAGGTGATGGCGCTGGCCGATATTATCAAGGCCCTGCGCGATGGTCAGGAGCTTCCCGATAAAGCTGTTGCCATCACCATCGATGATGCCTACCTGTCCGTATATGAGAAAGCCTGGCCGCGCTTCAAGGCGCTGGGCTTTCCTTTTACGCTGTTTGTCGCCACCGATCCTGTCGACCGGGGCATTCGCGGTTACATGTCGTGGGATCAAATCCGTGAGTTGCAACGAGGCGGCGCCGGCATCGGCAGCCAGACCGCTTCCCACCTGCATATGGCGAGCTCCAGTGTTCTCGCCAATCGCCGCGATCTGGATAAATCCAACGAGCGCTTCAAGAAAGAGCTTGGCGCAAAACCGGCCTTCATTGCCTATCCTTATGGTGAAGCCAGTGACCGGGTCATCGAGTTGGTCCGCTCAACCGGCTTTAAGGCCGGGCTTGGCCAGCATTCGGGCGTCGCCGCCAAAACCCCGAATCTGTATTATCTGCCGCGCTTTGCCCTGAATGAAGCCTACGGTGATATGAAACGTTTCCGGCTGGCCGCAAATGCCCTTGCCCTGAACGTGGTCGACGTCACTCCGAGCGACCCGTTTATTGACGCTGGTGACGACAATCCACCAGCCTTTGGCTTCACCCTTAACGGCGATGAGGCCCTGACAAAAAGCCTCAGCCAGTTGTCCTGTTTTGGCTCTCACGAAGGTAAGCTTGATGTTTCGCGCCTTGAAGGGGAGGGCGGGCAGACGCGCATTGAAATCAGAATGCAAAAAGTCCTGCCGCGAGGCCGCACCCGGATAAACTGCACCCTGCCCGCCAAGGATGGTCGTTGGTACTGGTTTGGGCGTCAGTTTTTTAAGAGATAGTAATAAAGGATCAAGCCCCTCAGTCGCCGGGCGTTCGCTCCGCTCTCTTGGCTTAAGCCTCTGGAAGTCAAACTAAAATGGCGGCAGGAGAATATCCTGTCGCCATGAATTCTTGGTTCATCAAGCCCGCGACTGCGGGCCGCCGCTTATCCGGCGAGCCAAGGAGTCGGAGACCCCGCCCGACGCTTGAGGGGGCTCCTGATGAGGGACTTGATCCTTAAAGAGGGTTTTCTTAAATCGCCGAGGCGATCTTTTCCTCTGGTGTGCCGTCATCAAGACGGGCATCGTCGAGGGGGCTTAAGCCGTTGAAATCGATCAGGTTCCGCAACGCTGCCACATAGGCCTGACGGCGTTCGGAATATTTTTGCAGTTTACCGGCCAACACCCGGCTGTCGAGAGGTCCACCGGCGCGGCGAATGGCCTGGCGGGCGCTCCTGAATTTTTTATAGGCGCGATGGCTGTTTAAATTCATGGTATAGGCGCGCACCGAATCAATCAGTGAATCAAAGGCCTTAACCTGGTGGTTCTTACCCTGGTCGCGCTTAAGCGGGATTATGCCGGTGCTCGAAGAAAATGTCCACTGGCCGAATATAGCGTTGCCCTCTTTGGCAAAACGTGACGTTCCCCAGCCGCTTTCTTCTGCCGCCTGGGCCAACGCCAGGGCAGGTGGAATAATGTCGATACGACTGATCAAAGCGTCAATATCACCGGCCTTGACGCCGTAGCGTTCAGTCATCACCCTGAGCCATAGACGCTCGGCGGCTGTATGTTTTTGGCCGAGGCCTGTGCTGTAACGCAATTTCCACAAACGCGCCCGATCGGCGAGAATTTCTTCGTTCACCTGCAACACCAGCGGTAACATGGTTCGGAAAAACAGCGCCTTGCGTTGCTTGTTCTCAGGCACCTGGGCCAAGTCCTCTGGAAGGGTTGCCAGGAAAACCCTGGGCACCGGCTTGTCGCCTGACTTGATCTTGTCAAGATGATAGCCAAGGCGGCCAAAGGTTGCGTGCAGACTTCCTGCCGTCGCGCCGACGGGACCCGCGGCAACATCGAAACCATTCAGGTCCTGCTCCAGGTCAAGCGGCTTGATCATTTCGCTGGTCACTGCGCCCGGCGCAAGGCCACCGCTCAGGATCATCGGCTCGGCCTTGTTAAGGGCGGCGCGCGGCGCAGCACTGCCGCTTGCCGGCGGGCTGATCCAAGCCGCCGCAATCAAGACAGATACAAAGCCCCCGACGAGGGCGAGTGCGCCACGTTCAAAATTCATCATTTTCTCTGGAACTTGTCGAGCCGCGTCACTTCGGCTCAAATCTGATTGTTCATGACCCATAAGTAAACCCGATCCGTCTCGTAAAATCGCCACAAAATATACACTATATTGTGGAAAAATCAAATAACACGCTAAATATTGTGCCCAAAGCGTGTAAATCGAGTGGAACGATGACCGGCGAAGGATCGGATACTAGTAAATTTTACGGTATGGAGTCACGCAGATTCGGCACCCGCGAACGCATATCGCCCCTGCAACAGATGCATGGATGCCACACCTTCTTTTTAAGGTTATTCGGTCGGGCGCACTTCCGTGACTTCAGGAATGTAATGACGCAGCATGTTTTCAATACCGTGCTTGAGCGTCGCACTTGATGACGGACAACCTGAACAGGCGCCTTGCATGGTTAAATAAACAACGCCGTCCTCATAGGAGTGGAAAATGATGTCGCCACCGTCCTGGGCCACGGCCGGACGAACGCGGGTATCGAGCAGTTCCTTGATTTGCGCCTCTATGCTGCCGTCGGCGGCATCATCGTCGTCATCGTCCGCATCACTGCTTTCGATCACCGGCTTGCCGGCGGTGAAGTGTTCCATGATGGCGCCAAGAACCAGCGGCTTCATGGTTTCCCATTCCTTGGACTCGGTCTTGGTAATGGTGATGAAATCACCGCCCAGATAAACCCCATCGACGCCATCGAGTTCAAACAACCGCAGTGCCAGCGGCGAGCGCGCCGCCATATCGGCACCGGTGAAATTAGCGCCGCCCTGGCCAGTGGCGTTCATGACATCGCAGCCTGGCAGAAATTTAAGGGTCGCAGGATTGGGGGTGCCTTCGGTCTGAATAAACATTTTCGATCTCAACCTTTACAACTTTGAACGGGTCGGCCAGAAAGCCTTGTTAACGGGAAGCTACTAAATGGGCCTAAATGACAAAAATTTCAAGGGGCTGCGGGATTAAAGCGGATTTATCTTTTTAAAGAAACCCGACCGTTTCACGCACTTCAGCCAAAATCGGCGCGGCCATGGCCTGGGCCTTTTTTGCACCATCAGCCAGGACTCCCTCAACATAGGCCGGGTCGTCCATCAGGCGGCGCATTTCATCCTGAATGGGTGCCAACTTGGCGACAGCCAGATCAGCCAGACTTTGTTTGAAGGCAGAAAATTGTTGGCCACCAAAGTCTTGGCAGACTTGGCTAATGTCAGTATCTGACAAGGCCGCGTAAATGCCCATAAGATTTGCCGCTTCGGGCCTGCCAGCAAATCCAGTCGGGCTACCCGGCAGGACGTCCGGATCGGTTTTCGCTTTCCTGACCTTCCTGGCGATGGCGTCTGCGTCATCAGTCATGGTGATGCGCGATTGCTGAGAGGGATCGGACTTGCTCATCTTGTTGGTCCCGTCACGCAAGGACATGACCCGCGTACCGGCGCCAAAAATCAGTGGCTCAACAACGGGAAATAATTCTTTCTTAAAGTCATTGTTGAACTTTTGGGCGATGTCGCGGGTCAGCTCCAGATGCTGCTTCTGGTCTTCGCCGACCGGGACGTGAGTCGCCTTGTAGAGTAAAATATCGGCGGCCATCAGGACCGGATAGGCGAACAGACCGACCGATGCGTTCTCGCGATTCTTGCCGGCCTTTTCCTTGAACTGGGTCATCCGGTTAAGCCAGCCCAAGCGGGCAACGCAATTCAGAATCCAGGCCAGTTCGGCGTGCGCCGGAACCCGTGACTGGTTGAAGATGATATTACGCTTTGGATCAATGCCCGAGGCCATCATCGCGGCAGCGACTTCGCGGGTATTGGCGCGCAGTTCGGCCGGATCCTGCCAGTTGGTGATGGCGTGCATATCGACGACACAGAACAGGCATTCATAGTCATCTTGCAGACGCACCCAGTTGCGAATCGCGCCCAGATAGTTGCCAAGGTGAAGATCGCCTGTCGGCTGTACGCCGGAGAATATTCTGCTCATAGTTTCTAAGACCTTAAATGAAGACGGCGAACTTATGGGGCAGGGCACCATCGGTCAAGGGCGACGCAGACTTTTTATATCGTCAAGACGGGCCGCGCCACTGATCTGGGCGAGAATGGCAAAGCCCGCAAGCCCGCCCGCAATCAGTATGAGCAGGGCGAGACCGCGCTCGAACTCTGCCCCGGCCAATCGCGAGGCCAGCCCGGGCATGGCGACATAAAGCCCTGCTGCCATGCCAATACTGGCAAGCGCGGTGCGTGGCAGGCGGAATTTCAGACGCCCGTCAGGGACCAGATGTCCCCTGCGATACAAGACATAAGCCATCAAACCGGCATTGAGCCAGCTTGAGGCCGCCGTCGCCATGGCAATGCCAACATGCAAAAACGGCCCCATCAGGATCAGCGAGAGGGCAACGTTGACGATCATGGCGGCGACCGCAATTTTCACCGGGCTGGCCGTATCGCCGCGGGCAAAGAAGCCCGGAGCCAGCGCCTTGACCAACACATAAGCCGGAAGCCCGAGTGCGAAAACGCTCAGCGCCGCAGCCGTCGCCATGGCTTGTGGCTCACCAAAAGCGCCACGCTCAAACAACACACGGACCAACGGGTCGGCAATGACAAAAAGCGCGCAGGCGGCGGGCAGGGTGAGCAACAAGGAGAATTCCACCGCCCGGTTCTGGCTGTGCTGCACGGCGCCGTCGTCACCGGCCCTGATTTGCCGTGACAACATCGGCAGCAGGGCAGTGCCAACGGCGACACCGACGACCCCCAGCGGCAATTGATTAACCCTGTCGGCAAAAAACAAATAGGAGATCGAGCCCGCAGGCAGGAATGAGGCGATGATGGTGTCGATCAGCAGGTTTATTTGATAAATCCCGGCCCCCAGGGCGACCGGCAAGGCCCGGCTGACCAGCAGGTGGACGTTATCGCTGAATATAGGCATCCGCAAACGAGGCCGAAACCCGACCCGCCGACAGTGAATAACAAGCCAGCCAAACTGCACGATACCGGCGACAAAAACACCCCACGCCAAGGCATGGGCCGGGGTTTTGGCCAGCGGCGCAAAAATCAGGACGGCGCCAATCAGGCAGATGTTTAGCAAAATCGGGCTCGCGGCGGCGGCGGCAAACTTGCCAAACGAGTTCAGCACACCGGCCATCAGCGAGACCAGCGAGATAAAGATGATGTAGGGGAAAGTGATCCGGGTTAAGGCGACGGCAAGGTCGAATTTTTCAGGCTCGGCCAAGAACCCCGGCGCAAAGACCGCCATCGCCCACGGCATCGCCAGTTCCAGAACAATGACCAGTACAAACAACGTCCACAAAAGCGCCGCCAGCGCCTGATCGGCAAATTTCCGGGCTTCCGCATCGCCTTGTTCTTCCAGAATCCCGGCGAAGATCGGTACAAACGCCATAGTGAATGCCCCTTCGGCGAAAAGCCTGCGGAACAGGTTGGGGAATTTGAAGGCGACAAAAAACACGTCCGCCAACATCCCCGCGCCCAGCACGGCGGCAATCAGGATGTCGCGAACAAAGCCGAAAACCCGGCTGACCATGGTCATCGAGCCGACCGTGGCGATGGAGCGTAATAAAGTCATGCCCCCTGATTAAAGGTTATTTGTGGCCCTGAAAAGGCGGCACCGTCTAACCGGTGGTGGTGGCCGTCTGTTTTTTATCCTCAGGCGGGGTGATCGCTTCAAGCAGGGCCTTCTTGATTTGCTCGATTTTGCTATCGTGTTCAACACGAAGACCAAACACATCCTTGACGTAAAAGACATCGACGACGCGCTCGCCGTAGGTGGAAATATGGGCCGAGGCGATTTGCAAGCCGATGCTGGTGAGGGCACCCGTAACATCGCTCAGGAATCCCTGACGGTCGCGCCCGTTAACTTCGATCACTGTGTACTTGGCGCTGACCGTGTTGTCGATCAACACTCGCGGCGGCACCTTGAAGACGCCGGTGCGGCTGGGAATGGCCCGCTCGCGCACCTTTTTGAGTTCCTGGACCGGTTGCAACTTGCCTTTCAGGGCGTCGGCGATGCGTACCTTCAGTCGTTTTAAATTTTCCTTTTTATCAAACGGTTCCCCGTCCGCATTCTGAATCCAGAACGTATCCAGGGCCATGCCGTTGGCCAGGGTTGAAATGCGGGCATCGACAATGGTCGCATTTGTCAGCGACATGGCCGCGGCGATGCGGGCGAAAACACCCGGATGATCGTGGGTATAGATCACAACCTCGGTCACTTCACGTTCCTGATCGAGACGGCTTTCGATGGTGATGTCGCGGCCCTTGGCATCGGCCCCGGCGATCATGCGGGCGTGGTGAGCATGGGCGACCTCATCGTAACAAAGCCAGTAATCATCGTAGCCCTTGGCAATGTGAGCCTCAATATCAGAGTCTTGCCAGTCGCTAAGTTCGGCGCTTAACATTTCCTTGGCGCGGGCGACCCGTTTGGAGCGCACATCGGCGGTGGTGCCCCCGGCCATGGTTTCCTGGGCGCTGTAATACAAATCACGCAAAAGCTGCGCCTTCCAGCCATTCCAGACACCGGGACCAACGGCGCGGATATCAACAACGGTCAGGATTAAAAGCAGGCGCAGGCGTTCGGGTGATTGCACCACCTCGACAAAATCACTGATCGTCTTGGGATCATCCACATCGCGTTTAAAGGCGGTCCTGCTCATCGTCAAATGCTGTTCGACAAGCCAGACAACGGTATCGCTTTCCCACTCGTTCAGGCCCAGGCGCGGGCACAGTTTGCGGGCAATGACGCCGCCTATTTCCGAATGATCGCCGCCCCGTCCCTTGGCGATATCATGCAGCATGACGGCCACATAAAGGACGCGACGGGATTGCAGTTCGCGGATTACCGAGGTGGCGACAGGGTGATCATCGGCAAGCTTGCCTTCTTCGATACGGGCCAAAATGCCGATGGCGCGGATGGTGTGTTCATCAACCGTATAGACATGGTACATGTCGTATTGCATCTGTGCGACGACGCGACCGAATTCGGTGATAAAGCGGCCAAACACTCCGGCCTCGTTCAACCGCCTGAGCGACAATTCAGGATTTTTCCGGGACGTCAGAATATCCATGAACACGGCGTTGGCTTTTTTGTCACGGCGCATGGACTTGTCGATCAAACGCAGGGACTCTGTGACCGCCCGCAGCGCACTGGGATGGATATCAAGCTCAAGGCGCTGGGCTTCGGCAAACAGGGTCAACAGTTTGATAGGGTCTTGCTTGAAGGCGCTCGGCGATTCCAGGGCGAGGCGATCAACATCGACCCTGAAGCCCTGCACATCACGGCGCAGGAACGACAACCTGGGTAGGCGGAAGCGCCGCTTTTTATGTTCGGATTCAAGCACCGCGCAGATAATCCGGGTCAGATCGCCAACGTCCTTGGCGACCAGAAAATAATGTTTCATGAAACGTTCAACGCCACGACTTCCGGCGTGGTCTTTGTAGGCCATCCGCAAAGCCAGTTCACTCTGCACATTAAAAGTCAGGCGTTCCTCGGGTCTGCCAGCCAGATAGTGCAGGTGGCAACGTACCGTCCACAGGAAGTTTTGCACTTTGGCGAAACGCATGACGTCGCGCTTGCTCAACACATCTTTCTCGATCAGTTCCTCGACAGCCTCGACCCGGTACAGATATTTGGCGATCCAGAACAATGTCTGGACATCACGCAAGGCACCCTTGCCTTCCTTGACATTGGGTTCCAGCACATAGCGGGTGTCGCCCATGCGCTCGTGCCGCTCGTCCCGTTCGGCCAGCTTGGCATCAACAAATGCTGGCCCGGAAGAGGTTTCGATATCGGCAGTAAATTTCTCCTTGAAACGCTTGTAAAGGGACTCATCCCCCCACAGGTAGCGCGCCTCCAGAAGCGAGGTGCGGATGGTCAGATCATCATGGGAAAGTTTGACCGCTTCCTCGACAGAGCGGGTCGCATGGCCGACCTTTAGCCCCAGATCCCACAGCATGTAGAGCATGTATTCGATGACCTGCTCGGTACGGGGGGTGCGTTTGTAATTGAGCAAAAACATCAGGTCGATATCTGAATACGGGGCCAGTTCGCCGCGTCCGTAACCGCCGGTGGCGATGATCGAAATCTGCTCGCCGATGGTCGGATTGGCGACCGGATAAACATACGCTACAGCAGTGTCGTAAAGTACCCGGATCAACTGGTCGATCAGGAACGACTGGGCCCGCACCGTATCGGAGCCCTTGACCCGTTCAGTCTCGAAGCGCCGCCTGATTTCGGCATTACCAGCAGCCAACACTTCCTTGAAAACGACGAGAACCTCGCCGCGATTGCGAGTACCGATGCCTGACCAGGCGGCCATCTCGGCAAGACGGGCGAACAGCGCCTTGCGGTCGATGATATCACGCTGGCGGAGAATCTTTTTTGAGTTTGAAGGCTTTTTTGAATTTGAAGACATGGCCTAACTCTTCAAAAGCCCCTTGAGGCGATAAAGCGCCTCGAGCGCTTCTTTCGGGCTTAGCTCGTCCGGATGGATTTCAGCCAACGCTTCATCAAGCGGCGACGGGCCATGGGCATTGGCGGTGGCTTGCCGGCTTGTCTGAAACAGCGGCAAATCATCGGCAAGTTTGGTCAGGGCCGAAGACTGTTCACCGGCTTCCAGATTTTCAAGAATTTCCTCGGCCCGGGTAATCACCGCCCCGGGCAGCCCGGCCAGACCGGCGACGTGGATGCCGTAGGAGCGATCCGCAGCGCCGTGACCGACGGCGTGCAGAAAAACTACATCGCCCTGCCATTCCTTGACCTTCATGGTGTGGCAAGCGAGCTGGTCGAGCCTTGCGGTCAGCGCCGTCAACTCGTGATAATGGGTCGCGAACAAGGCCCGGCAACGGTTGACCTCGTGCAAATTCTCGATCACCGCCCAGGCAATGGACAGGCCGTCGAAAGTAGCGGTGCCGCGACCGATTTCATCGAGGATAACCAGCGCCTGCGGCCCGGCCTGATTAAGGATGGCCGCCGTCTCGACCATTTCAACCATGAAGGTGGAGCGCCCACGCGCCAGGTCGTCAGCCGCCCCAACCCGCGAAAACAACCTGTCGACAGCGCCAATATGGGCACGGTCGGCGGGCACGAATGAGCCCATCTGGGCGAGCACCGCAATCAGCGCATTTTGGCGCAGGAAGGTACTTTTACCGGCCATGTTCGGACCTGTCAGCAGCCACAAATGACCATCGTCCGCACCGTCCCCGCCAAGCCTGCAATCATTGGCGACGAAGGCCGCCTCGCCGCGCTGTTGCAACGCCGCCTCGACCACCGGATGGCGGCCGCCCTGAACATCAAATTCTCTGGAAGCGTCAACGCGGGGCCGGGTGTAGCGCCGCTGCCGCGCCAGATGGGCAAGACTTGCGGCGACATCGATACAGGCCAGGGAGGCGGCGCAGAGGGCAATGTCTTCAACCCGACCGGTGATTTCACCAAGCAGGTCCTCAAATAAACTGAGCTCCAGGGCCAGCGCCTGGTCGGCGGCGCGGCCAATCTTCTGTTCCAGCTCGTTTAACTCAACAGTGGAAAAGCGCATGGCGTTGGCCATTGTTTGACGATGGATGAAAGGATCCTCAGGTCCACACGGCACGCTGTCACCGTGCCTGGCCGAAACTTCGACAAAGTAGCCGAGCACATTATTGTGCTTAACCTTCAATGCCGGGATTCCAGTGACCTCAACATAGCGGCTTTGCAGTCCGGCGATCAGACGGCGGCTTTCATCCCTGAGCAGACGGAACTGATCAAGTTCGGCGGCGTATCCTTCGGCGATAAAACCACCGTCGCGGGCGTACAGGGGAAGCTCTGGCGACAGAGCCCGGGCCAGTCGTTCGATCAACTCGCCATGATGACCAAGGCCCTGCACCGCATCGCCGATCCCCTGCGGCGGCACCGCCACGTCCGGGCCTTCAAGAACGCCCCTTAACGTCGCGCCCATAGCCAGGCCGTCACGGACTGCGCCCAGATCGCGTGGACCGCCGCGACCAAGGGTCAGCCTTGAGAGGGCGCGCGCGATGTCGGGGCAGCGCTTGAGGCCGTCACGCACATCCTCACAGAGCCGCTCGCCCTCCATAAAGAATTGCACCATGTCGAGACGGCCATCGATTGCCGTCGGTTCGCGAAGTGGTGCGGCAAGGTGGGACGCCAGCAACCTGGCACCGGCACCGGTCAGGGTCGCGTCAATAATGCTGAGGAGTGATCCCTTACGCTCGCCGCTCAAGGTCATGGTCAGTTCCAGATTACGCCGGGTCGCCGCGTCGATTTCCATGACCTGGGTTACGCTCAGCTGTTTGAGCTGCGCGATACGGGGCAGATGGCCCTTTTGGGTCAGCTCAACATAATCAACAAGGGCCGCGGCGGCGGCCAGTTCGGCGCGTTCAAAATCTCCAAAAACGTCGAGTGCCACCACCCCGTACAGGGAGAGCAGGCGCTTCTCGCCGTTTGAGCTATCAAAACGGGCCGACGGCAGTACCGACAACTGATCGCGCCAGTCTGCCAGAGTCTCGAACAACACCGGTTTTTCGATGAGGGTATCTGAAACCAGCAGCTCGCCGGGGCCAATGCGGGCCAGGGCGGCGGCCAAATAGTCGGCTTTTATGGGCTGGCATAAAAACTCACCGGTTGAAATTTCGATCCACGACAAGCCGAGTTTGCCGCCCGCTTCTGCAATAGCAGCCAGATAATTGTGCTGACGTGCATCAAGCAGGGTTTCCTCGGTCAGCGTTCCCGGCGTCACAAGACGCTGAACGGCGCGTCTGACAACGGCTTTGGGGCCACGTTTCTTTGCCTCCAGCGGGTCTTCAACCTGTTCGCAAACGGCAACCTTGAAACCACTGGAAATCAGTTTTTCAAGATAGCTTTCGTGGGAGTGAACCGGCACCCCGCACATGGGGATGTCTTCGCCCAGGTGCTTGCCGCGCTTGGTCAGTGTAATGTCGAGGGCGGCGGCAGCCTTGATCGCATCATCGAAGAACAGCTCATAGAAATCCCCCATCCGGTAAAACAGAATATAATCCGGATGAGCGTCCTTTATTTCCATGAACTGGACCATCATCGGCGTTACACCGTCTGACCTTGAGGCCATGGAAGGGGCTTTGGCCGGGGCATCTGCCTGCGCGGGCACACTTTCAAGGGGGCTGGGTTTTGACGCTGACTTGGACACTGGCATGATCCGGGATAATAAAAGGTGGGCCACCTTATCACACCCGATTTGGCGGCGGCTACTCGGGCGATGATGATTTTCCTCTTTAGACTAGGATTCAACGCCATCGTTGGGCACAATAGGCAAAACACCCTGGGACTTTTAAGGAAAATATATCGTGAACGATACTCCTTCAGCCACATCAGCCCGTGAGGTCGTCGGCCTGTTTGCCGAACGCGAAACTTTCGAGGCCGCCATCACAGCCTTGCAAAAATCCGGGTTCGAGCATTCGGACCTGAGCCTGTTGTCATCCCACGAATCACTCGAGGCCGCAGGCGAGCCCGGCAAGCCCTGGCGCGACGTCCTGACGGCCCTTGTCGGGGAGTTGAAATTCGAAGCGCCGCTGGTTGCTTCAGGGGCCATTTTCCTGGCCGGCGGACCGATGGCGGCGACTGTAGCGGGCCTGATCGGTGCAGCCACTGGCGTTATTGCCGCCAAGGAAGTGATCGAAGGGGTGACATCAAGCCCACACACTGAAGACTTCGCCCGCTCGCTGGAGGCCGGAAGCGTCATCTTGTGGGTGCGCGCCGAAACCAGGGACCGTGAAGACCTCGCCACCCAAATCTTAAATGACAATAGCGCCAGCAACGTCCACATTCACGAAGCTGAATAATCACACCTAAGGGTACTGATCAATATGGCCGATAGAAAAAGCAGCGTCACCGATACCGAAGCCCTGAAGTTTCATGCCCAGGGGCGGCCCGGAAAACTTGAAATTCACCCGACAAAACCGCTCACCACCCAGCGTGACCTTTCGCTTGCATATTCACCTGGCGTCGCCGCCCCGTGCCTTGAAATCAAACGCGACCCGTCCCTTGCCTACGACTACACAGCCAAAGGCAACATCGTCGCCATTATCTCGAACGGTACGGCCGTACTGGGACTGGGCAACCTGGGGGCACTTGCCTCCAAGCCGGTGATGGAAGGCAAGGCGGTGCTGTTTAAGCGCTTTGCCGATGTCGATGGTATCGATCTTGAAGTCAGCACCGAAGACGTCGATGAGTTCGTCAACTGCGTTAAATTCCTGGGTGCCACATTCGGTGGCATTAACCTTGAAGATATCAAGGCCCCTGAATGTTTTATCATTGAGCAGCAACTGCGCGAAATCATGGATATTCCGGTTTTTCACGATGATCAGCATGGCACCGCCATTATCACCGCCGCCGGACTGATTAATGCCCTTGACCTGACGGGCCGGGATATGTCCTCGGTCAAGGTTGTCGCCAATGGCGCGGGCGCGGCATCCATTGCCTGTGTCGAGCTCATCAAGCGCATGGGGGTGGCACACGACAATGTCATCATGTGCGATTCAAAGGGAGTCATTCATCAAGGTCGCAAAGACGGCATGAACCAGTGGAAATCTGCCCACGCCATCAAAACGGACGCCCGCACCCTGGAAGACGCCATGGTCGGTGCCGATGTCTTTTTGGGTCTTTCAGTCAAGGACGCGGTCAGTCCTGAAATGGTCCGGTCAATGGCCGACAAGCCGATTATTTTCGCCATGGCCAACCCGGATCCGGAAATCCTGCCCGAAGTCGCCAAGGCAGCAAGACCTGACGTGCTGATAGCTACTGGCCGTTCGGATTATCCCAATCAGGTCAACAATGTGCTCGGCTTTCCCTATATTTTCCGCGGTGCGCTGGATGTTCGCGCCTCAACCATTAATGATGAAATGAAAATTGCCGCCGCCCACGCAATCGCCGAACTGGCCCGCGAAGACGTCCCTGATGAAGTCGGTGCGGCTTACGGGCGCAGTCTGCAATATGGCCCCGAATACATGATCCCGGCTCCTTTCGATCCGCGCCTGATCAAGGCGGTGCCGCAAGCTGTCGCCAATGCGGCGATGAATTCGGGTGTCGCCCGTAAACCGATTATCGACATGGAAGCCTACGGGAACGAACTGTCGGCCCGTCTTGATCCGACGGCGGCCAGCCTGCAGGCGATCTTCGAATCAGTGCGGGCCCATCCAAGACGCGTTGTTTTTGCCGAAGGTGAGGAAGAAAAAAGTATTCGTGCCGCCGTGTCCTTTCACAATTCGGGATACGGCGTGCCGATCCTGCTGGGCCGTGAGGACAAGGTTCTGGAGACCATGCAATCACTGGGTTTGCCAAAAATCGACGGCCTGGAAATTCACAACGCCCGCTTAAGCACATCAAACAAGGACTATACTGACTTCCTGTATGAGCGCCTGCAGCGCAAGGGGGCGCTTTATCGGGATTGTCAGCGCATGGTCAATCAGGAGCGCAATCTTTTCGCCGCCTGCATGGTCGCCCTTGGCGACGCCGACGCCATGTTGACCGGGTTGACGCGAAACTATTATGTCGCTCTTGACGAAATCACCCGCGTGCTGGACTCCAAGCCCGACGAGCATATCTTTGGCCTGTCACTGGTGCTGGCCCGTGATCGCACTTTGTTCGTCGCCGACACCGCTGTCCACGAATTACCCAATCCGAACCAGCTCGCCGACTTCGCCATTCAGTCTGCGGCTGTGGCCCGCCGTATGGGTCATGAGCCACGGGTGGCGCTGTTGTCGTTTTCCAATTTTGGCAATCCCATGCTGGATCGTGCTGAAATTATTCGCGACGCCGTTCATGTTCTTGACGAACGCCAGGTTTCATTTGAATACGACGGCGAGATGGGCGTCGATGTGGCCTTGAATTCCGAACTTTTGAAACATTACCCGTTCTGCCGCCTGTCCGAACCGGCCAACGTGCTGATTATGCCGGGTCTTCATTCATCGCAAATCGCCACCAACCTGCTGCACGAACTTGGCGGCGGCACGGTGATCGGGCCGATGTTGATGGGACTTTCAAAACCGGCCCAGATCGTACCCATGGGGGCGACGGTTTCGGACATGGTCAACATGGCCGCTCTTGCCGCTCACGACGCCACTTAAAAGTGACGGCTTTGCTGGGCTTGTGTGCATAAAAAACCAGCCCTACCCGCATGTGTGGGGACTGCTCGTTATTGTATAATACCGGATTAATTCTGATCCGGCCCAGGCTGGAACTCTTCAATCTACTACTTTCAGATCGAAAAAACAGCCTTGATTTTAGTTTGCCAATCGGGTCAAAGATGCCTCGATATATAGCAAGTGAAAAAAGAGAGAAACCGCATGAATGAGCATGCTTTTAAGAAGAAGACGTCACTCGATAAAGACCTCAAGAAAATTGTTCGCCTTGAAAGGGCAACCCAGGAGTCAGGCCAGAAGTTTGTTAAAGTCGGCCTGAGTATCCTGTTTCTCGTCATCGTCTGGATTTTTGCCTCCATGCAGACGGGTTCCATCGATAACAGCGCCTACGTTATCGCCGCCGGTATCATCGGCGGCTACATGGCCCTCAACATTGGTGCCAACGATGTCGCCAACAATGTTGGTCCGGCGGTCGGCTCAAAGGCCCTGACCCTGGTTGGGGCACTGGTGATTGCCGCTGTTTTTGAATCATCGGGTGCTATCCTGGCCGGTGGCGATGTTATCAAGACCATCAAGAAGGGCATCATTGATCCGTCGCTGATGCCCAGCACACAAGTCTTCATCTGGGCGATGATGGCGGCGCTTCTGGCTGCCGCCCTGTGGCTTAATCTGGCGACCTATGTTGGCGCACCTGTATCGACCACCCACTCCATCGTCGGCGGGGTCATGGGGGCCGGCATCGCCGCTACCGGTTTTGATGCCGTCAACTGGCCGACCATGGGCAAAATTGCCGCAAGCTGGGTGATCTCGCCACTGATGGGCGGCATTATTGCGGCGCTGTTTTTAGCCTTCCTGAAATACACGGTGCTCAACCAGAAAGACAAGATCGCCGCCGCCCGGCGCTGGGTTCCCGTCGTCGTCGGCATTATGGGCTCGGCTTTTTCAGTCTATCTGGTGATGAAGGGTCTTAAAAAAATCATCAAGGTCGACGCCGTCAGCATCATGGTGATTGGTGCGCTTGCCTATGTGGTGGTTTATTTCATCGTCAAGGTATGGGTCGACAAACACTCGGCGACCATGGAAAACCGAAAAAAATCCGTCAACCAGTTGTTCGTCATTCCACTGATTGGTTCAGCCGCCCTGCTGTCCTTTGCTCATGGCGCCAATGACGTCGCCAATGCGGTCGGACCCCTAGCTGCCATTGTTTCGGCTTCAACCAGTGGCGATATTGCGGCCAAGGTCGGGATTCCCTTATGGGTGATGCTGGTCGGTGCGGCGGGTATCTCTGCCGGGTTGGTTTTGTTCGGGCCAAAACTGATCAAGACCGTCGGCGAGAAAATCACCAAGCTTAATCCGGTGCGCGCTTTTTGCGTCGCCCTGGCGGCATCGATTACGGTTATTATCGCCTCGGGCCTGGGATTGCCGGTTTCATCGACCCACATCGCCGTCGGCGGTGTCTTCGGGGTCGGGCTGTACCGGGAATTTATCTCCAACCGCAAACGCAACCTCGTCAAGCCAACCGCCCTGGCTGGTGATGACGTTGGCAACGCCATTACCGCTGCGGCCGAAGAGGCCGACGAAATGCTGATGGAGTTGCAGGCCAAAAAAATCCGCAAATCAGCAAAACGAATGCTGGTGCGCCGTCAACACCTGACCACCATCGCAACTGCCTGGGTTGTCACCGTCCCGGCCGCAGCCCTGCTGGCGGCGCTGCTGTTCAAGGCGCTTGAAGCGGTCAACGCGGGGTAGGCTCAGGGGGTGAGCCCGGCAAGCGCCTTCTCGTGGGCGTGAAGGGAGGGCTCCCCGAAACAACAGAACGTGACTTTTTCGATTCGATCATCGCCGGTCAAAAAAGCGGCTGTTGTGCTCAGGGCTATGCTTGCTGCCCGCTCCAACGGAAAGCGGTAGACGCCTGTCGAAATCGCCGGGAACGCGATGGTCTTTAAATTATTGCCGACCATCAATCCCAGCGAACGGCGATAGCACTGGGCAAGCAGGCCATCTTCGTTGGCCTCGCCACCCTGCCAGATGGGGCCGACGGTATGAATGATATATTGGGCTTGCAGTTTGTGGCCATGGGTCAGGCGGGCCTCGCCGGTTGGACAGCCGCCGGGGATAGTCTTGCATTCTTCAAGCAAATCAGGACCCGCAGCGGCATGGATGGCCCCGTCAACGCCGCCACCGCCCCGCAAACTTTCATTTGCGGCATTAACGATGACATCAACGGCCAGTGTCGTAATGTCGGCTGCTATTACGTCGATACGATCAAGCGCCATTTATTTTCCTGAGCGCCGCTTCAATGGCCTGCAGACGCGAAGAGGGCCGCTGGTCGGCTGGCAAATCATCCAGCACAGCCAGCTTCATCAACACCTTTTCAACCGGTTCACGCAAACCGACAACATAGACCCGCAAGCCCTGGTCCGTGGATTTGGTGATGATATCCAGAAGCGCCATGGCGGCGCTTGTATCGACAAAGGTGACATCGGTCATGTCCAGGATCAGCGCCTTGTGGCTGTCGCCGGGTACGACACGCCGGGCCAGGCCCTTGGCCGCACCAAAGCTGACCGGGCCGCTAAAGTGATAGAGCAGCACCTGATCGGCGGCCGCATCGAGCGCCGCCGCCTCCACAGCACTCATGGGCACCGGGCCGTGAGAGCCGTCAGATGCGCGAATGCTTTCAAGTTGCAAATCCGACATGCGCTTAACAAACAGCAGGCTGGCGGCGACGACACCGACTGCAACCGCCATGATCAAATCGACAAAAATGGTCAAACCCAGAACAATGAACATCAACACCACACCGGCCCTGGGAGCGCCCGGTAATCGTTTGATATAGGCCCAGTCGACAATATCCAGGCCAACCTTGAGCAGAATTCCAGCCAACACCGCATGGGGAATGTGCTCTGCCAGAGGCCCCAGTCCCAGAACCACGGCGAGCAGGACAGCCGTGTGCAGAATGCCCGACAGGGGCGTCGCCCCCCCGGCCCGTACATTGACGACGGTACGCATGGTCGCACCGGCCCCTGGAATGGCCCCGAACATGCCGGCGATCATATTGCCGATACCCTGGCCAATCAGCTCGCGGTTAGGCTTGTGATGGGAATGGGTAATCGAGTCGGCAATTAACGAGGTCAGCAAACTGTCGATAGATCCAAGCAGCGCCAGAATCAGGGCCGAGCCGAGCATATCAGGCAAGGCCTTGATGCTAAGGGTCGGCAGCTGTGGGTCGGGAAAGCCGATGGGAATTTCCCCCAACGTCGGAACATCGGGAAACAGGGTCCAGACGGCAACCGTGCCAACAACAAGGGCGATCAACGGGGCCGGCAAAAGCCGGTCAATCGGTCTGGGAGTCAGGTAGACAATGGCCAGCGCGCCGATGCCAATCAGCGCCGCCTCGGGCCTGATGCCGGTAAAGATTTCCGGCAACGCTGCCAGCACGCTCAGGGTCCCGCCGCCCGGTGTCACCTGTCCCAAAAGCGGGGCAATTTGCAAAATGATGATGATGCAGCCGATACCGCTCATAAACCCGGAAATCACCGGAAACGGCACCAGTGAAATATAGCTGCCCAGGCGCAACGCGCCGAAGGCGATTTGCAAGGCGCCACCCATCATCACGACGGTGAACGCCATCGCCGGGTCATGGGCGTATTTGGTGACAATCACCGCCATGACCACGGTCATCGGGCCGGTCGGGCCGGAAATCTGGCTTGCGGTGCCGCCAAACAGGGCGGCGAAAAAACCAACCAGAATGGCCCCCCACAGGCCGGCCATGGGTCCGGCCCCTGAGGCGACGCCAAAGGCCAGCGCCAGCGGCAAGGCAACAACAGCCGCCGTCAGGCCGCCAAAGATGTCGCCGCGAATATTGTCGAACCGGAGGCCGTGAATAAAGTTCATGGAAAAAGCCGTTTAATCCTGAGCCCGATTCATGCCGATACGGATCAGTTCCATTGCTTCTTCGGCCTCACCCCAGCCTTTCGTTTTGGCCCATTTGCCTTTTTCAAGGTCTTTATAGTGGGTGAAAAAATGTTCTATCTGATCAAGCTGTACCTGACGCAAATCCCGGTAAGACCCGACATTGGCATAATAGGGATGCAGTTTATCAACGGGTACGCAGAGAATTTTCTCATCAATGCCGCTCTCGTCTTCCATCATCAGCACCCCGACCGGCCTTGAACGAATGACACAGCCCGGCATTACCGGAATTTGCCCCATTACGGCGGCGTCTACCGCGTCACCATCGTCGGACAGGGTATGGGGGATAAAGCCGTAGTTACACGGGTAGTACATCGCCGTGTGCAGAAAGCGGTCGACGTACATGGCCCCCGATGCTTTATCGAGCTCGTATTTGACCGGGTTGCCGCCGATCGGAATTTCGATAACAACATTCACATCGTACGGAGCGTTTTCACCGACCGGTATTTTGCTGATATTCATGCGCTTAAGAATCCTGTTTGTTTATATTAAGAAAAGCTAATGTAGCGGTTGTATTTAACGGCCCAGTCATATCGTCGCAACAAAAAACCCATAGAAACTTGGTTACTTTGAGCGGAATATGATAACCGATGGAGAGCATATTTCTAAAACGGTTTACCATGAACACCAGCAAGCCTGAAAGTGTCCTCGTCTATGTCGGCCTTGATAGGGTCGGTGACGGCCTGCTTAAGCTGCCGTTCGTGCGTGGCCTCAGGAAGGCATTCCCCGACGCCCATATTACCTGGCTTGCGGGCAAGGAAACCAGTGTTTATGCCTCAGTCCTGGCACCGCTTGTCGAGGGCTTTCTTGATGAGGTCATCGAATACGCCGGTATTGGCCTGCACCCGTCCGAATTACTGAGAAAACCATTGACTGGCCGACGCTTTGATCTGGTTATCGACAGTCAGAAAATCTTCTGGGCTTCGCTGTCCCTGTGGCGCATCCCCCACAAGACCTTTATCTCGCCAGCGGCGCGGTTTTTGCTGTCCTCGAAAAAACCGCCAAAGGGTTATAAATTTCCCAAATCAATGCAGCGTCAACTCCTTGATCTGCTTGAACTTGCCAGTGGTGAAACCTTTCCAACACCGTCAGGACTCGACCTTCATCCCAGCCCCCGGTACCGGGTCGATGCCCTGAAATTACTGCCCGTAGGGGCCGAATATGTGGGTTTTGCTCCAGGCAGCGGTGGCAAGCCCAAGTGCTGGGATCTGGAAAATTTTATTCGCCTGGCCCAGGCCCAGGCCGATCAGGGTCGTATACCGGTGTTTTTCCTGGGTCCCCAGGAACCGGAATGGATGGCGCCGGTACGCGCCCGGGTTGCTTCTTCGCTGTTTCCCCTGCAACAAAAAAACAACGGCTTTGATCCGCTTTTCACCATTGCGCTGGCTGAACGGATGTCGGCATCCGTGTCCAATGATTCAGGCGTCGGTCACATGATTGCCCTTGCCGGAAAACCGCTGGTCTCCTTGTTCGGACCGACGGTGCCTGAAAAGTTCATGCCTATGAGTGAGCGCTTGACCATCATCGAAGCAAAAGATTTTGGCGGCCGCGAGATGGCGCGTATTCCTTACGCTACCGTAGCAGAGGCTCTTGGGGAGGCTGTCGTTTCATAAGCCAGACCAGAACAATCAGACCCGGCACTGCGGCGAACGTTGTCAACACGAAATAGCCGGTCCAGTCCATACGCTCGGCCAGCCAGCCGCCGCCAGCGGCAAATACGGTGCGGGTAACATTCATCAATGATGACAACAAGGCATACTGGGTCGCCGTGTAGGCGACATTGCACAAGCTTGAAAGATAGGCAATGAACGCCGACGTCGCCATCCCGGCGGTCAGGTTCTCGATACTGATGGTGACGGCCAACATCGGCACCGAATAGCCAACCATGGCCTGCAAGGCGAACGCCAGATTGGCCAGACACTGGAAAATCCCGGCATAAAGCAAGGCACGCATGATGCCCAGACGGGCCACCATAACACCGCCTACATAGCCGCCAATCAGGGTCATGGCCAGGCCGTAACCTTTTGAGACGGCGGCGATTTCAGATTTGGAAAAGCCCAGATCGAGATAAAACGGATTGGCCATAACGCCAAGCAGCGCCTCGCCGTATTTGTACAGGGCAACGAACAGCAAAATCATTAACCAGTGTGGTCTGCTCATGAAATCGGCGAATGGGCAGATCACCGCCTCGTAAATCCTGACCATGGCCCCATGCAACATCGCCGGAAGATGAGTATTCCGGTCCATGAAGGCGATGACTTTTTGCTCACGCTGCTGGGTCTGGGGGTTGGTTATGTGTTCAGGTTCGGGGCTGAGCAGGACCGTCGTCACGCCGACCCCCATCAACGCAGCCATCACCGCATAAGCGGCAAACCAGCCCCAGATATCGGCAACAAACAAGGCGCCAGCACCGGCGGCCAGCATGGCGATGCGATAACCGAGTACATAATTGGCCGAGCCAGCGCCGAGCTGATCCTCATCAAGACTTTCAATACGATAAGCATCAACGGCAATATCCTGGGTCGCCGATGCAAAAGCCAGGGCCACGGCCCAAAGCGCCATCGTGGCAAGATCGTTCACCGGGTCGGCACTGCCCAGGCCGAGCATGGCAAGGGCGATCAGTCCCTGTGAGAATATCAGCCAGCCGCGACGCTGTCCGAAAATCTTGCAAAGGATCGGCAGCGGTACTTTATCGACTAGGGGTGCCCATAGAAATTTCAAGGCGTAGGCGGTACTGGCAAGGCTGAACCAGCCAATCATGGTCAGTGAAATGTCCGATTCCCGCAGCCACGCAGACAAAGTTTGAAAAACCAGCAGCAACGGCAAGCCGCTTGAAAAGCCGAGCAGCAAGATAACCAAAACCCGGCGCTCCAAATAAATCTTCGAGGCCTGGAGCCAGGTTTTCATGGACCAGGCACCAGCAGGGTTTCGACCTCATCGCAAACCTGTTCAATGCTGACGGCCTCGACACAAGGAAAGACCTCGAATTTGGAGGCCCGCTTCGGGCAATTCCAGAAACAGTGGTAGCAGTCCATCTTGTAATATACGAAGCGGGCGTGGGTGGGGCGAACTTCTTCGGGGTAGGGCACGAAGCAGCCGAAATGCCCGCCACCGACAACAACCAGGGTTGGCGTTCCAAGGGCAATGGAAAGATGCGCCGGGCCGGTGTCATTGCTGACCACCAGCTGTGCGTGATTCATAATATCAAGCAACTGCGGCAAATCGGTCCTGCCTATCAGGTCTATAATACGGCTTTCGCCGGTGTCGATAACGCCTGGCCGCTCGCCGCCGCCGCCAACGAATATCACGTGCAGGTTTTTTTCAATCAATGCCGCTGCCAGCTGTTGATATTTAGCCAACGGCCAGCGTCTGCCATATTCGTTGGAGCCGGGATTAAGGACGGCGTAAGGGACACCCGGCGGGATCAGGTCTTTGGATGGCAACGTGTCGCGCCATGAAATATGAGGCGCTTCGGGTTTGATTTTACGCCCCGCTATGGCAGATAGAAAATTATAGTGGCGAACAATTTCGTGGGTTGGATAGTCGCCGGTCGGAACAACCTTGTCGACCTGGCTTAGGTAATAAAGATATTCGGGGCGCGTTCTCTCGCCGATGAAAGGTAGTGACGAGATGGCTTGGGACGCACCGGACACCCAAACAAGGCTGTCAGCCATCATCGTGCGACGCAAATAGCTGTCACAAACACTGATCGCCGGATTAAGCGCCCGGACCTTCAGCGAAACCCAAAACCGGTATAACGGCCAACGAGCAAAGGCGTGTTCATTAATGATCAATACCCGGTAACCGGCAAACACTTCGCTGGTGATATCGCTCCAACTCTCACAACCGAGCACCGTAATGTCTGATTTTTCAACCCCGAAGACTTCGGCGTAATGCTCAAGGCTTGTTCTGAACAGCACCATGTCGCCAATACCGTCCATACGCACCACCAATACCCCCCGCCGTGGTTTAAGGACGGGCATATATCTGGCGATCAGGTCAAACAGCCTGAACAGCCACCAGCGCCGCCGCATACCTTCAGGAAACATCCGCCAGAAAGCGCTGCTGACAAAATGGTGGCCGGAAATGGATGTGTTGTGTTTGGGCGAATCGCTCATTGTTCTTTTTTACGTGCAAGTTGGACCTAATTCCAGACCCTGATGGTTATGGAGGGCGAGCAGAAACGCAAGAGCCCCCGGATCAGATAAAATTTCCGGGTTGCCCGTCGCGTTTACGCCCTGCTCTTTCATCAGTACCTTGAGCATGGGAAGCAGGGATTGCCCAACCATAAAGCTGTGGCCGTTAAACCCCAGACAGAATGATTCGGGGGCCGTTTGCGTGAGGGCGAATTTGACGTAGGGCGGCTTGATCAAGGCTGCCCCTTGCTCCAGCGCGTCCTTCAGGGCGCCGGCTTCAATCGGATCTTCGCGCTCACTATAATTGCCAAAATCCTCGTGCCCGGACTCGGTGAAGAATTGCACCAGCCAACGTCTGAAATCCAGGGTTTCCAACTGGCCGACAAAGCGATCCCGAACGTCGTCAACAACGCCGCTGGTCAATGTAAAGCCGACACTATCACCGTCAACGCCCTCACCCAGATACCGCTGGTCAAGATCTTCGCGCATCGATAAATAATGTCCATAACCACTGAACAGTTCGGAAAGTTTTGGCCCAAGAAAACCAACAGAGAATGTCAGCGAGGGCTCCAGCGTTGTTCCCTGATGGGCAAATTTCGGCGGCAGATAAAGCACGTCACCATAGCCGACCTCAACATCCTGACCCGTAAAATCAGCGTCGAGAACTTTCAAATCCAGTCCTTCTATATAGGTTTCCTCGGCCATGGTCTGGTCAGCCACTTTCCAGGCCCGCTTTCCCTGACCCTGCACAAGAAACACATGGTAGCTGTCAATGTGCGGGCCAACCGAGCCGCCGAGGGCCGAATAACTGACCATGATATCGTCCATCAGCCAGCGCGGCGCAAAATTGAAGTGGCCAAGTAATTCAGCCGTTTCAGGGTGGAACTGCTCGACGTTCTGGACAAGTAGGCTCCAGTCTTTATCCCCGGTATTTTTAAAATCCTGCTCACTGAAAGGGCCAAATCGGCACGACCATTGCCTGTTCGGGCCCGCCGTTTTAACCATCCGCGACAGGGGGGCCTCCTCCATGGAAAGGCCAGCCAATTCATCCGCCCCGATCAAGCCATCGATGACGTCTTTTGAAATGGCCCCGCGGACGACAAAGGGGCGTTTGTTCCAGTACAGCTCGTAAAAATCACCGGCCGGGGGCATCGCCTCAAGAATGACAAACTGACGGGGTGCGCCCTTGACCATAATTAAATCACTATCCGCGTTTCTCGCGTCCGCGCTCGACCCGCTTGCGTTCATGCGGGTCAAGGTGTCGTTTGCGCAGGCGGACATTATCAGGCGTCACTTCGACCAGTTCGTCATCGGCAATATAGGCAATGGCTTCTTCCAGGCTCATTTGCCGGGGTGTCGTCAGGCGCACCGCCTCGTCCGTGCCCGAGGCCCGCACATTGGTCAATTGCTTGCCCTTCATGGGGTTGACCTCAAGGTCACCGTTTTTGGCGTGCTCACCAATGATCATGCCCTCGTAAACCGGAACGCCGGAACCAAGGAACAGGAAGCCGCGGCCTTCCAGATTGGCCAGGGCGTAGGCCACCGTCTTGCCCGGTGCGTTTGAAATAAGAACGCCGTTGCGTCGCCCGGTGATGTCGCCGGCGTGGGGACCATAACTGTGGAAGGTACGGCTGATCACACCGGTGCCCCGTGTTTCGGTCAGAAACTCGCCGTGATAGCCAATCAGTCCCCTGGCCGGGGCAAGGAAGGAAAGCCGGACCTTACCGCCGCCTGAGGGGTGCATTTCGGTCATCTTGCCCTTGCGCACCGAGATCGCCTCGACAACGATGCCGGAGAATTCCTCGTCCACATCAATTTGGACATCCTCGAAAGGCTCCAGCGTCTTGCCCGTATCCGGGTCTTCCTGAAACAACACGCGGGGACGAGAGATGGATAGCTCGAAACCCTCGCGCCGCATCTGCTCAATCAACACGCCCAATTGCAACTCGCCACGACCGGCGACCTCGAAAGAATCCGTGTTATCGGCCTGCGAAATGCGGATGGCGACGTTGCCTTCGGCTTCCGACATCAGGCGGTCGCGGATCATCCGTGACGTCACTTTCGAACCTTCCTTGCCGGCCATCGGCGAGGAGTTGATGGAAAATGTCATCGCCAAAGTCGGCGGGTCAACCGGATCGGCCTTCAACGGCTCGCTGACCTCTACCGCGCACAGGGTGTCGGCGACGGTTGCCCTGGTCAAACCTGCGATCGCAATCAAATCACCAGAAGACGCGCTATTAACCGGCTCGCGGCGCAAATCCCGAAAGGCCAAAAGCTTGGTGGCGCGGCCCTGGTCAACCTCTTCGCCATCCCGGTTGAGCACGTGAATATGATCATTGGCCTTGATCGTACCGGACTGAATACGCCCGGTCAGAATCCGGCCCAGGAAGGGATCGGATTCCAGGGTCGTCGCCAACATCGAAAACGGAGCGTCCAGATCGATTTCCGGTTCGGGCACGTGGCTTAGGATGTGATCGAAAATGTCATGCATGTTTTCCTGTGGTCCCTCGGGTTCCATCGCCGCCCAGCCGTTTTTGGCGGAGGCGAATATGGTCGGAAAATCAAGCTGCTCGTCGCTCGCTTCCAGTGCCGTGAACAGATCAAAAACCTCGTCCTGGACTTCGTAGGGGCGGCCATCGGGGCGATCAACCTTATTAATCACGACGACCGGCTTAAGACCCAATTTAAGCGCCTTGGCGGTGACAAACTTGGTTTGCGGCATCGGCCCTTCGGCGGCATCCACCAGCAACAGAACACCGTCAACCATGAACAGGATACGCTCGACCTCGCCGCCAAAATCCGCATGGCCAGGGGTATCGACAATATTGATGCGCACGCCTTTCCATTCAACCGAGGTACACTTGGCGAGAATGGTAATGCCACGCTCGCGCTCAAGATCGCCCGAATCCATGGCCCGCTCTTCGACCCGCTGGTTATCGCGAAAGGAGCCGGATTGACGCAACAGTGTGTCAACCAGCGTTGTCTTGCCATGATCGACGTGGGCAATGATGGCGATATTTCGTAATTTCATGTTAAAGGAGTTTCTTTTCAGCTAATTCTTTTAAGGAGGCGTCTGGACGAGCGCCAACATGGCTGATCACTTCAGCCGCCGCGATGCCGCCCAGACGGGCACACACATCAAGGGGTTTGCCAGTGGTCAGGCCATGCAGGAAGCCCGCAGCGTAAGCATCCCCGGCCCCTGTTGTATCGACAACAGGGTCGGCCGGTTCAGCGTCAACGATATGAACCTCGTCACCGCGCACAATAACTGAGCCCTTTTCGCTGCGGGTCAGGGCGGCGATATCACAATCGGCGCGAACCAACTG
Organism: Rhodospirillaceae bacterium; assembly: GCA_014382375.1. GTDB lineage: Bacteria > Pseudomonadota > Alphaproteobacteria > Rhodospirillales > JABHCV01 > JACNJU01. The sequence goes on along the minus strand of JACNJU010000043.1, from coordinate 12,188 downwards.
CAAGGCCTCATCAAAGTTTTCAACCTGATATAGCGACATAACTTCTTCTTCGTTGGCGAACACCACATTGACGTGATTTTTCACCAGATCGAGAAAATCATCGCGATGACGATCGACACAGAACGGGTCGGACAAGCTAAGCGCCACCTGACGGCCGGCCTGTTCGGCAGCCTTGGCCGCCTTGCGGAAGGCCTGTTTGGCATGATCCGGGTCCCACAGGTAGCCTTCCAGATATGTCACAGCGGCGGCGGTGATGATTTCCTCGTCAATATCGTCGGGGCCAAGATCAACACAGGCACCCAAAAATGTTTGCATGGTGCGCTGGGCATCAGGGGTGACGTGGATCATACAGCGGGCGGTCGAAGCGCCGTTGCGGGCTGCTTCAGTTTCAAAAGTAATGCCAAGGGCGGTGATGTCGTGACGGAAAACTTCTCCCAGCTGATCATCCCTGACCTTGCCGATGAAAGCGCCCTTTGAGCCAAGCGAGGCCAATGCGGCAATGGTATTGGCCGCCGAACCACCGGAACATTCAATGCCGGGACCCATCTTGCCATACACAGATTGGGCGGTTTCCTCATCAACCAGACTCATGGTCCCCTTGATCAGATTGTTTTCATTGATGAACTGGTCATTGGCATGGGCCAGAACGTCAACGATTGCGTTGCCGATGCCGACCACGTCAAAACGGGTCTCACTCATGGGATGTTCCTTAATCTTGATAGTGCTTTGGCTATAAGGCGGCGCAGTATAGCGACAAAGCCTTTGCGGGCAAGGGTTAAAGCCCTTGCCGCAGGAGCCCGTTTAAGTCTACACATCCTGTAATTGTTTAACACTCGCAGACGAGGCGGCATTCCAGGTGATCAGTGCATTTATCAAGGCGGCGCAGCAAATTTCCGACCCCAGGGCGCGCAGGGTCATCTGGTTCGCCCTGGCCGCCGCTGCTGGGGTGTTTATCTTGCTGTGGGTGGCCATTGGATTCCTGCTTGCCAACACCGCGCTTTTTTCCATTGGCTGGCTTGAAACCGCCATCGACTGGCTTGGCGGGCTGGCAACCGGAGTCCTGACCTGGCTTTTGTTTCCCGCTGCAATCAGCGCCGTTATTGGTCTTTTTCTTGAAGAAATCGCCAGCGCTGTCGAGGCCCGGCACTATCCTGATTTGGGAGAGGCGCACGGCCTGAATTTTCGTGATACGGTTCTGACCACACTCAGATTCCTGGCGATCATGCTGGCGCTCAATGTTCTGATGCTGCCGCTTTTGTTAACCGGGCCTCTTTTCCCTTTTGTTTTCTACAGCGTGAACGGCTATCTTCTGGGACGTGAATATTTTGAGCTGGTGGCGCTCAGGCGTCTGGAGCCCGCCGAGGCGACGGCGCTTCGTAAAAATAACGGCTTCAAACTTTTCATGACCGGGGCGCTGATCGCCTTTTTGCTGACGGTGCCTGTTGTCAATTTACTGGCGCCGATTATCGCCACCGGTATGATGGTCCATCTGTTTGAGGATTTTCGTAACCGAGTCTAAGGAGAGGGATGTCATGTTCCGGCGAAACAAGGATAACGGCGATGATGACGGCGGCATTGACGCGCCGCCATTAAAACCATTCGCTTCCAAGGGAACACACACACCGTCCAAGCCGCCGACCAAAGCCCCCAACCTGAACAGTAGCGGCGCAAGTGCGGCCAACCAGAAAAGACCCGTCGACATTCCATCGGTGCCCAACCGCCTTGACCGTCACCGCTCCGGTGAGAGCGACAGCAAACGACTGGTGGTTGGCCGCGACATTCGCCTGTCTGGCGAGATTACCTCCTGTGAGCGACTGGTTGTCGAGGGTCATGTGGAGGTTAGCCTTGCCGGTGCGCGCCTTATCGAGGTTGCCCCGAGCGGCGTTTTCAAGGGCAGCGCCGAAGTTGAAAACGCCGACATCAGTGGTCACGTCGATGGTGAATTGGTTGTCAGCAACAAGTTAACCGTGCGCAGTGGCGGCAGAATAAGCGGTTCGGTCCACTACGGCAGCATCATTATCGAGGCTGGTGGCGAAGTGTCCGGCGATATGCACGCCCTTGACGCCGCAGCCCCGGCGACACCTGACAAAGACGACGCGGATGCTGATCCGGCGTGAACGTGTCTGCCCGTTTTAAACTCATATCCCTGTTTCTTGTCTTCTGGCTGGCTGGCTGCGCGGTGCCGGAAGAAACCGGCCCGCCACAATCTCCACAGGTTAGTGCGCCCGTGGACTCTACTCGCCCCGCCCGCGATCTCGCCAATTTTCCACGGATCACCATGCAGCCGCCCGAACGGGCCATGCGTGATGGTTTGAACGGCCCGGACGCGCCGGGCCCGGAGCGGCTGGTTGGTCTTTCCGCAACCGCCATACAGAAAATGCTGGGCCTACCCAACTTCAAGCGCCGCGATCCACCGGCGGAGATCTGGCAGTACCGAAAATCCGGCTGCCTGCTCGACGTCTTCCTGTACCTGGGTGAAGATACCTACCGGGTCAGCCACGTAGAGGCGCGCGGCCACAGCATCGAAAAAGTATCAGGCACCGAATGTCTGCTTGAGGCATTGGCGCACTAAAGCGTCGTCTTGCCCTTAAAGGCGCAGACATCGTGGACGAGACAACGATAACATTCCGGTTTCCGGGCCTTGCAAACATACCGTCCAAGCAAAATCAGCCAGTGGTGGGCGTGCAGTTTCCAGCGGGCGGGGGTGACTTTTTCCAGCTTTGCCTCTACCGCCAGCGGTGTTTTGCCCGGTGCCAGCCCGGTGCGGTTGGAAATCCTAAAAATATGGGTATCGACGGCGATGGTCGGCGCGCCGAAAGCGATGTTCATGACGACGCTGGCGGTTTTGCGGCCAACGCCGGGAAGTTTTTCCAGCTCGGCGCGATCTTCGGGCACTTGCCCGTCATAACCGTCAACCAGCATCTGTGACAGCTTGATGACATTCTTGGCCTTGGTGTTGAACAGGCCGATGGACTTGATATAGCCGCGCAGGCCCTCTTCGCCCAACTTAAGCATGGCCGCCGGTGTTTTGACTTTTTTGAAAAGCGGTCCCGTCGCCTTGTTAACCCCAACATCCGTCGCCTGCGCCGATAACACCACGGCGACCAGCAGGGTGTAAGTGTTGACCCAGTCGAGCTCGCCCCGGGGTTCCGGGTTATTATCAGACAGGGTCTGATAAAATGTTTCGATGTCGGTTTTTTTCATGTCAATTTTGAATTTAACGTGGCAATCCCCAGGGTGAAACGCTTATTTTTAAATCATGGACGATACCCCCGCAGACGATATCTTGTATCAGGCCATCTTAAAGCCCCGGCGCAGCTCGGAGCCCGGTGCCGGTTTTATCGTGCTGCTGGTGCTTGGCTTTTTCTGGTCGGTGATCGGTGGAGGTGCTGCTTATTTCGGGGTTTGGCCGCTGTCGGTTTTTTACGGGGCCGAGTTCTTTCTGATCCTTGGCATTATCCGGATGTTCATCAAAACTGGCAACCGCATTGAGACCATAACCTTGAAAACAGGCACCCTGCATGTAAAGGGGCCCGGTCGTTTCCACGCCGAAAAATCTTTTGATCCTTACTGGGTGCGTGTTGTTTCTGACTCCGCTGACCGGCGTTACGGCCATATTGAAATCTCGTCGCACGGGGAGCGTATAATCGTCGGTGCGCTGCTGACCGCCAATGAGTGTGACGACATTGCCAGGCAACTGAACGAGGCGCTGGCTTCCTTAAAAAAGAGCGCCCCGAAAAATCCTTAAAGGCCGAGCACGTCGGCCATGGAATAGAGGCCCGCAGGCTTGCCCTCACACCACAGCGCCGAGCGAACGGCACCACGCGCAAACAAGGCCCTGCTCGAAGCCTTGTGGGTCAACTCAATGCGTTCACCATCGGCTGCGAAAATAACCGAATGCTCGCCGACCACATCGCCGCCACGCAACGTGGCAAAGCCGATGTCACCTGGTGTTCGCTCTCCGGTATGGCCATCGCGGACCCGTTCGGACACACCTTGCAAATCAACGCCGCGGCCGTCAGCAGCCGCCTGACCCAAGGCCAGTGCCGTACCCGAGGGGGCGTCGACTTTGTGGCGATGATGCATTTCAACGATTTCGATGTCGTAGTCGTTATCAAGAAGCCCGGCCATTTGCTTCGTCAGCGCCATCAACAGATTTACGCCGACAGAATAATTAGCGGCCTGAACAACGGTGACACTTTCAGCCGCCCTCTCGACAGCCATCTGCTCGGCGACGCCAAGCCCGGTGGTGCCCAGAACCAGTGCCGTGCCGCTTTTGGCCGCCGCGTCGGCGTGGTCGATGGTTGCTTGCGGCAAGGTGAAGTCAATAACCACATCGGCTTCGGCAAAAAGCGCGTTTGTGTCACTGCCGACATGTAAGCCGGCATTATCGATACCGGCCAAAGCTGCCAGGTCAGCACCCAAAAACGGGCTTTCGGCATGTTCCGTGCCACCGATCAAGGCACAACCATCCGTGGTCAGCGTTTCAGCCACCAACATCCGACCCATGCGTCCGGCACATCCGACAATTCCGATTTTCATGCTTACACTCCCTATTCTTTCAAATCCTCCCAAAGTTCCTTGACCTTGTCAAAGAAACCGTGGGATTCGGGACTGTGTTGTTGATGGTCGCTTTCTTCCTCGAAATCCTTGAGCAATTCTTTTTGTCTGGCGTTGAGCGAGACTGGCGTCTCCACGGCGACCTGCACGAACATGTCGCCGCGCGCGTTGGAGCGCAGAATATGCATACCCTTGCCCTTGAGGCGAAACTGCTGACCTGACTGGGCGCCGGCCGGAATGGAGATGCGGGTCAATTTGCCTTCAACTGTCGGCACTTCGATGGAGCCACCGAGGGCTGCGGTGGTCATGGGGATGGGCGCCCGGCAGTGAATGTTGGCGCCGTCGCGCCTGAACATGCGGTGCGGACTGACAGAAAGAAAAATATACAGATCACCAGCCGGAGCGCCGCGCAAACCGGCCTCGCCCTCATCGCCAAGGCGAATGCGGGTGCCGTCCTCAACCCCGGCAGGAATGGTTACCGACAGGGTTTTTTCCTTATGCACCCGGCCCTGACCGCCACATGATGTGCACGGTTCCTTGATCACCTGGCCGGTGCCCTGACAGGACGGGCAGGTGCGCTCGACCGTAAAGAATCCTTGCTGGGTGCGAACACGTCCATGGCCGCCGCAGGTCGAGCATGTAACGGGGGCCGCCCCACCCGCTGCGCCCGAACCGGTACAATTGTCACAGGTAACCGATGTGGGCACCCTGATATTGCTCTTCTTTCCTTCGAAGGCTTCTTCCAGGGTAATTTCCATATTGTAGCGCAGGTCAGAACCGCGACCGCCGCCCCTGGGGCCACCACCGCCACCACCGCCGCCGCCAAAGTCACCAAACATTTCATCGAAGATATCGGCGAAACCACCGAAACCGCCGCCACCACTAAAGCCACCGCCGCCACCGGGGCCGCCCTGCTCGAAAGCAGCATGGCCGAAACGGTCAAAGGCGGCGCGCTTTTCATCGTCCTTCAAGACCTCATAGGCCTCGTTGACTTCCTTGAACTTGCGTTCTGCTTCCTCGTCGCCCGGATTTCGGTCAGGATGATACTTCATGGCCAGCTTGCGATAGGCCTTCTTGATCTTATCCGTGTCCGCGTCCCGCGCAACCCCCAGGAGCGTATAGAAATCTTCCTTGGACATGCTAGTCCCCACTATCATAAAAAGACGGATAGGCGACCCGGCCTTAATGCACAACCGCCCCGACGCGTCAATTAGACCCGCCGGGGTGGCTTGTTATCAGTTTCAGTGAACGGGTTTTAACCGTTCTTTTTTTCTTCATCTGCTTCAGGCTTGTCTTTCCCGGTGTCAGCTTCTGCATCGACTTCCTCAAATTCAGCGTCGACGACATTGCCGTCATCAGAACCACTATCATCAGAATCCGCTTCACCAGATGCGCCATCACCGGCTTCAGCTTCGGCCTGGCTTTCCTTGTACATGGCCTCGCCAAGCTTCATCGCCTGCTCGCTCAAGGTGTCAGTCTTCGCCTTGATTGCTTCAGCGTCCGGATCGTCACTGGCGAGCAGGTCTTTGAGTTCCTGAATGCCTGCTTCGATAGCCGTTTTGTCGCCTGCGTCGATCTTGTCGCCGTATTCCTTCAAATTCTTTTCGGTTGAATGAACAAGACCATCTGCATGGTTACGGGCGTCAACAACATCGCGGCGTTTCTTGTCCTCGTCCGCATGGGACTCGGCGTCCTTGACCATGCCTTCGATATCTTCGTCCGTCAAACCACCGGAGGCCTGGATCTTGATCTGTTGTTCCTTGCCCGTGGCCTTGTCTTTTGCCGACACATTGACAATGCCATTGGCGTCGATGTCGAAGGTCACTTCGATTTGCGGAATACCGCGTGCCGATGGTGGAATGCCAACCAGATCAAACTGACCCAGTATCTTGTTATCGGCAGCCATTTCACGCTCGCCCTGGAAGACGCGGATGGTAACCGCAGTCTGACTGTCTTCGGCGGTCGAGAAGACCTGGCTTTTACGGGTCGGGATTGTTGTGTTGCGATCAATCAAGCGGGTAAACACGCCGCCCAGGGTTTCAATACCCAAAGACAGCGGCGTTACGTCGAGCAGCAGCACATCCTTGACATCACCTTGCAGGACACCGCCCTGAATGGCAGCGCCAATGGCGACGACTTCATCGGGGTTGACCCCTTTGTGGGGTTCGCGACCGAAGAATTCTTTCACCATCTCGATGACCTTGGGCATACGGGTCATGCCGCCCACAAGGATCACCTCGTCGATATCACCGGCCGTCAAACCTGCGTCTTTAAGTGCTTTCTTGCAGGGCTCGATGGTGCGGACAATCAAATCATCAACCAGGGCTTCCAGCTTGGCACGGGTCAGCTTGATGTTCAGGTGCTTCGGCCCGGATGCGTCAGCGGTGATGAACGGCAGGTTGATTTCCGTCTGCATGGCGCTGGACAGTTCGATCTTCGCCTTCTCGCCTTCTTCTTTCAGGCGTTGCAGGGCCAGCTTGTCTTCACGCAGGTCGATGCCGCTGTCTTTTTTGAATTCGTCGGCAAGATATTCAACGATGCGGGCGTCAAAATCCTCGCCGCCCAGGAAGGTGTCGCCGTTGGTCGATTTAACCTCGAACACGCCGTCGCCGATTTCCAGGACCGATACATCGAAGGTGCCGCCGCCAAGGTCGTAAACAACAATGGTGCCGGTTTCTTTCTTGTCCAAACCGTAAGCCAGCGCCGCCGCAGTTGGCTCGTTGATAATGCGCAACACTTCAAGGCCGGCGATCTTGCCCGCGTCCTTGGTTGCCTGGCGTTGGCTGTCATTAAAATAAGCAGGAACCGTAATCACCGCCTGGGTGACCTCTTCGCCAAGGAAGTTTTCCGCCGTTTCTTTCATTTTTTGCAGGATGAAGGCGCTAACCTGGCTGGGGCTGTATTTTTTGCCACCGGCCTCGACCCACGCATCGCCACTGTCGCCAGCAACAATTGAATAAGAAACCAGGCCCTTGTCCTTTTCTGTCAGCGGATCGTCGAAACGGCGACCGATCAGACGCTTGATCGCGAACAGTGTGTTTTCGGGGTTTGTCACCGCCTGGCGCTTGGCTGGCTGGCCGACAAGCCGCTCGCCACCATCGGTAAAGGCGACAATTGACGGTGTTGTGCGAACGCCCTCGGCGTTTTCAATAACTTTGGCTTCCTTCCCGTCCATCAGGGCGATACAGGAATTGGTGGTGCCAAGGTCGATTCCGATAACCTTGCTCATGTTCTATCCTTTTACTTTACGGCAGAATTTCCTAGTCAGCCCCATCAGGGCGCTTGCCGGCGGAAAATCCCCTTGTCAAAATTATGTTCCTGGAAATTGCTTTTCCGACTAACGAAACAAAGCAGCTTCCGGGCGTTATATATGGTGCACAGCCAAGCGACGCAACCTTGTCGATGCTTTTTTCCCTTTATAGCTCTTTATCGACTTTTGACCCGGTCTCAACCGGCTGTTCATAAGCGTTAGCGGCACCTTCGGCTTCAAGGGGGCCTGTTTCATGATCGGAGGCATTGGCCTCGGCCTTGGGGCCGCCTTTGGAAACACCGACCTTGGCTTCCCGCAGCAGACGGTCCTGCAGGACATAGCCCGCTTCGATCACCTGCAAGACAGTGCCTGACGCCTGACTTGGGTCTTCCACTTCAAACATCGCGTGATGCAATTTAGGATCAAAGGGCTGGCCAACGGCATCGAGTTTTTTAATGCCAATGCGCTCGAACGTTTTTTGCAGGGCGGCTTCGGTCATCTGCACGCCTTCAATAAAATTACTAAAGCGTTCGAGCAGTTCTTCGGTGCTCAAATCGGCGTTGGCCTTCTTTTCCTCGTCGGCGCGTTCGCTGTCGAGAGCCCGGACAAGGTTATCGGAGACCGAAAGCATCTCGCGGGCGAAGGAGGCGATACCGTATTTTCCGGCGTCTTCCTTTTCGCGCTGGGCACGCCTGCGGACATTTTCAGTTTCGGCGACGGCTCGCAGCAACTGATCCTTGACCTCGGCCAACTCAGCTTCCAGGACGCTTAAATCACCTTCGGGTTCTCCGCCGTCGAGAAGCTCAAGTTCTTCATCCGAAGCGTCTGGCCCGAAAAGCGGATCATCGTCCCCGCCTTCAGTCGCGGCGACAGCGCCATCGCCCTCGCCGTCGTTCATTTTCATATCCGGCGTCTCGTCGGCAATTTCGTTTTCAATATCTTGTTCGCTGTCTTTATCTGTACCTGGGAACATGGTGGCTTTAACTCTCTTACACTCTTTTTAAAACTAGCGGTTACCAACAAGCCGCCCGACAAGCTTGGCAGTGTAGTCGACCATCGGAATAATGCGGGCATAATTCATTCGCGTCGGTCCGACAACCCCGATTGCACCCACAACTTGCTCACGACCATCGCGGTAAGAGCCAACAATCATCGAACAGCCGGACATCCCAAACAGTTGATTGTCCGATCCGATGAATATTTGCACTCCTTCGGCACTATCGGCAAGTGTCAGTAATTTAAGCATTGTTTCCTTGGTCTCAAGGGCTTCAAACAGGGAGCGTATCTGTTCAAGGTCAGTGGCGGCGCGCACATCTTCCAGCAAGTTTGCCTGACCGCTGACAATAAGGGTGCCGCCTTCATCGTTACCGGCCCAACTGGCCAGCCCGGAAGCGACGACGCTTTTGGTCAAATCGTCAAGATTGGCCCGGTGCTGGTCCAGTTCCGTCATAATCTGACCTGAGGCCTCGCTGATCGTGCGACCGACCAGACGGGCGCTCAGGAAATTGCTGGCCTCAATCAGCGCCGATGGCGGCAAGTCATGGGCGGTTTCGATAATGCGATTTTCAACAATGCCGTTTTCAGTAACCAGCACAACCAGCGCCCGGCCCGGGCTGAGTGCGACAATTTCGATATGCTTTAAGGGCACGTCGGTCTTTGGTGCCATCACAAGACCGGCGCAATGGGATAGGCCGGAAAGCACTGTCGTCGCTTCTTTCAGTAAGCCTTCCATCGATGTGCCTTCCACATGGCACTGGCCCTCAATGCTTTCGCGCTCTTCGCGGCTTAAATTGCCAACCTGCAACAAGCCATTGACGAACAGCCTGATACCGGCGTCCGTCGGCAAGCGTCCGGCCGAGGCATGCGGGCTGAACAGCAGACCGGCATCTTCCAGATCAGCCATGACATTTCTGACCGTCGCCGGGGACAGCGATGAGTTCAGGCGTTGCGACAGAGTGCGCGAGCCAATAGGCTCGCCGGTTGTCACGTAGGCGTCGACGATTTGCTTGAAGATAGTGCGCGAGCGTTCATCCAGTTCAGGAATCATGATCTTTAGCTTTTACCAATATGTTCCCGGAATGTAGTGACCAGACCTTGCCCCGTCAACGCGGGCACGTTAGCGTGCGCCATTATGAAGTCAATATAGGAACGAAATTCATGAGACCTTCCGGTCGTAAGCCTGATCAACTCCGCGCCATTTCCATTGAAACCGGCGTCAACAAACATGCCGAAGGCTCGTGCCTGATCAAGATGGGCGAAACCCATGTGTTGTGTCTGGCCAGTGTTGAAGAGCGGGTTCCGCCGTGGATGCGGGGTTCCGGCAAAGGCTGGGTGACCGCCGAATACGGGATGTTGCCGCGCTCCACCGGCTCGCGCATGGGCCGCGAAGCCGCGCGCGGCAAACAGTCCGGCAGAACACAGGAAATTCAACGCCTTATCGGCCGTTCTTTACGCGCTGTCACAGACCTTCAGGCAATGGGCGAAATGCAGGTCACTGTCGATTGCGACGTCATTCAGGCCGACGGTGGCACCCGCACCGCCTCCATCACCGGCGCTTATGTAGCCCTGCATCTGGCTTTTCAGCGGATGGTCAATCTGGGTGTTCTGGCATCTGTACCGCTGACCGACCAGGTCGCCGCCATTTCCTGCGGTTTGTACAAAGGAGATGCCATTCTGGACCTGGATTACGACGAAGACAGCACGGCGGAGGCCGACGCCAATTTCGTCCTCACCGCCGGGCAGGGCATCGTCGAAATCCAGGGAACCGCAGAAGAAGAGCCCTTTTCGCCGGAACAGTTCAGTGAATTGATGGATTTGGCCCGTAAAGGCGTCGATGAGCTGGTGGCGGCGCAGCGCGGTGCGCTTTAATTATTAGCCCTTAAGCGCCGGGCGAGGCCTCCGGCCTCTTGGCTTCGCACCCTTCGGGTGGCGCGGCCTCTGGAAATCAAGGCTGGCCTGGCAACAGCAGCCTAGATTTTAATGGCCAGGTTCCTGTATCCATTTAGAACTTGGCTTCCAGAGACCCAGCCAAGTGAGCGGAGCGAACGACCGGCGACTGAGGGACTTGACCCTTAATGAGGGGCTACAAAGAAAAGGAGCGCCTATGGCGCGAAAATTTACCGGCGGAAAACTTGTCATCGCCAGCCATAACCCGGGAAAAGTCCGGGAAATCGGCGATCTTTTGGCGCCTTTTGGCGCAGACGTCATTTCTGCAGGTGAGTTGGGTCTGCCTGAACCAGTCGAAGACGGCCTGACCTTCATCGCCAATGCGGAAATCAAGGCCCGGGCGGCAGCGTTGGCCTCAAATTTGCCCGCACTGGCCGATGACAGTGGCCTCGCCGTTGATGCCCTTGGCGGCGAACCCGGTATTTATTCGGCGCGTTGGGCCGGGCCTCAAAAAGACTTCACTGTTGCCATGAAAAAAGTGGAACAAGCCCTTGAAAATAAAGAAAATCGAAACGCTCATTTCGCCTGTGCCCTGACCTTGTGCTGGCCCGATGGCCACATGGAGAGCTTCGAGGGACAGGTCCATGGTGCCATGGTCTGGCCGCCGCGTGGCGACAAGGGTTTCGGCTACGATCCAACGTTCGTGGCAGAGGGCATGGGGATCAGCTTCGCCGAGATGGACCCGGCCGCCAAACACGCCATCAGCCACCGCGCCGAAGCCTTCAGGAAGTTGGTCAAGGCGTGTTTTTTATAAATCACTTGTTAGTTAAGGAGATCAGAGGTTTAGTTACACTCATTTGATAGTTAATTGAGGTAGTTTATGCCCGATAAAATAGAAGAAATTCCACAGCATAATGATCTAATGTGGCCAACACTTAAGGCCATAAAGGAACTTGGCGGCTCTGCCCATATTAGCGAGATACTATCTAAAGTCGCTGAAATTGAAGGTTTTTCCGAAGAGGCCCAATCAATTCCTCACGTGACTGGTAACGAAACTAGGCTTGGATATCGACTGGCGTGGGCGAGGACATATTTAAAAAAAGGAGGAGCCTTAGAAAACAGTGATCGAGGCGTGTGGTCTACTACTGACATTGGGGAGAAGTTAACTGAGAAGGATATCCCAAATATTGTTAGCAAAGTTAGACGTAGATCAAAATCCACAGCTCATAATAAAGGCCAAGATGTTGAGAAAAATGGGGAAATAGACGGCGATGACTGGAAAGAAGTTTTAATAACCATATTGCTTGAAATCACTCCTGACGCCTTCGAACGACTGACTCAGCGTATCCTTCGTGAATCTGGCTTCACGACAGTCGTAGTTTCGGGGCGAAGCGGAGATGGCGGAATAGATGGGACGGGAATCTTACAGCTAAAATTAAGGGGCTGTACCAGATAACACCATATAGTTGGTATTATGGTCAGTATGAGAAAG